>QHZY01000128.1 GCA_003224855.1 Acidobacteriota bacterium
GATCAGCACTTGAAGGAAGGCACGGCGAGCGCGTCGCATCAGGCGGCGCATCCGCAACCCGGAATTGCGATCACGACTCAGTACGAAACGCTGTGCGCTGTACCCCGCGCAAACGTGCAAGGAGGCGTGCAATGAATCCGAAATACTTCCTATCTTTGTTGGCGGTTTTACCATTGCTCATTTCCCCCGCTTGCCCGCCACCGCTCAAGTTTGCCGGCATTACCCTGGATCCCCCAAGTCTGGTTTTCTCGCCACAGCTGATTGACCCATCTGGCGCAGCAAGCAATTCTCAGACGGTCACGATCACTAACAGTGGAAGCGGGACATTAAGCATCTCGGACATCACCGCGAGCGGCCAGTTCAGTCAGAGTAATAACTGCCCCACCAGCATGACGGCCCATACATCCTGCACGATGCAGGTGATGTTCGCTCCGAATGCAGTTGGCTCAGTGAATGGTGCGGTTACGATCACCAGTAATGCGTTGGCTAAAAGAATTGCAGTTGTCGGCCTATCCGGCGTCGGGCTGCCACCGATCTCGTTTCAGCCGGGCAGCCTGGATTTCGGGAGTATCGCTGTTGGCACCAGCAGCAGCGCACAGAGCGTCACACTGACGAATAATCTTGCCACCACGCTGACGATTAGCCACATCGGAGTCAGTGGTGGATATACGCAGACTAGTAATTGCAGCAGTGTGAGCGCGGGCCAAAGTTGCCAAATTAACGTAAAGTTTTCTCCTTCGCTTGATGGTGCGATCGTGGGCGCTTTGAGCATCATTAGCGACGTTTCACCCGATGCACAACCGGTTGGGCTGAATGGCACGGGATTAGGGTCCGTGGCCTCACCGGCATCCCTTTCTCCTGCCTCACTCGATTTCGGAAATCGGGAGGCTGGGACAACAAGTAACGCCAAAAGCGTTACTGTCACAAACACCGGAAGTAGCTCTCTGAGTGTCACCAAAGTCGATCTTTCTTCGGGTTATCAAATCGGCACAGATACTTGTTCAGGCTCGTCCTTACCTGCCGGGGATACGTGCTCTATTTCGGTGAAGTTTAGTCCGGTCGCCGACCTGGCAACTGTGGACTACCCGGGAGCCCTCACCATTGATAGCAATCCGAGCGCTGCTCAAGTTGTCGGACTCGCAGGAACGGCTGTGCCGCCCATCTCCGCGCTGCCCAGCGCCGTAGATTTCGGAACGGTTTTTACGGACCCAAGCGGTACGCCTCTGAATCCGCCGCCGCCGCAAAAATTAACCCTCACAAACAATCACAACTCAGGTGAAAACACGTCCGTTGCCTCCAGCGGTCATTTCGATCTGAGCAACAATAGTTGTCCTCAGACGCTTGCGTCTGGCGCACACTGCGTGGCAGATGTGGCTTTCACTTCCGCCTACACCGCCGGCCCCAACTTGGGAGGGGTAACTCTTGCATCTTCCAGCGGCGGCTTTTTGAATCCGACAACTGTGAACCTTCGTGCTTGCGCAACCGCAGTAAGCATCTCGCCTCCATCCTTTAACTTCGGCGCGGGTACGCCAGGAGCCAGCAGCGAACCTGGAACGTTCACCATCACGAATGGAAGTGGGAAAGACCTTAATGTCTCCCATGTCTCCTTAACAGGAACAAATTCGGGCGATTTTGCGATCTCGAATAACACTTGCACATCTCCTTTGACTTCGGGGAGCACATGCACTTTGGACGTTGTTGATACCCCTGCCGCCAGCGGTGCACGTAGTGCCGCTCTAAATCTGACGGATGATGGGGATTGCAGTCCGCAGCAGGCAGCCTTGAAGAGTGGCTCTGGCACCGGGCCTTTCACAATTTATCTGAGCGTAAATGACGCGACGGCAAGCGGAGAAATCATCAGTACTCCCGCAGGAATTGAATGCTCATCAGGAAACTGTTCCGGAAAATTTCCAGCCGGTACGAAGGTCACGCTCGAAGGATCGCCTGCGTCGGCCTTCCAAATTGCTTGGAGCGGGGCGTGCTCTGGCGGCTCCTCATGCAGTTTCACAATGGATTCTGACAAGCAGGTGACTGCCACTCTTAATCGAAATCCCGAGTTGTTAGTCACTATCGCCGGTACTGGTAGTGGATCAGTTACGAGTATTCCGGGAGGAATCAACTGTTCCTCCCCAGTCACCGCAGATTCCATTTGCGTCGCGGACTTTGCTGCAGGCGTGAACGTAACCTTAACAGCCAAGACCGGTACAAACTCAAGGTTTGACGGGTGGACTGGCGGCGGCTGTTCGGGTACCGGCACCTGCTCCTTTGTTTCCAATTCCGACCAGACGATCAGGCGGTTCGGGTGCCGCTACCTTGACCGTGAGCACCACGGCGCCTTCTGTTGCCAACAGATCCGCAGCATCACGGTCCTTCTTCTTTGCGTTCTGGATGCTCATGGGCGGCATTGCATTGCTTAGTGGACCTAAGCCCACAATGCTTCATGGGCGAAAAGTCAGGTGGATGTTTGCAGGCGGAGCACTTCTGATTGCAATGGCGATGGAAAGCGCATGCGGAGGCGGTTCACCGGTGAAGCCTCTTCCACATGGAGGGACACCCGCGGGCGTCTATACCGTCATGATAACGGGAACTGCGGGTAATAAGCCGCACTCCGCAACAACAAACTTAACCGTCGAGTGACCTCGGCAAGAATGTGCCTTGTGGACCGCATCCGGGCCTGTGCTCGCTAGTAGCCGTACCGCAACATTGGGTTTTTACGATTCGCAATTGTGCACTGCCAGACCCTAGCTGTAGCAAGGATTAATTTGCGCTAGGCAGTTTGCGACTTTGCCTCGGATCCACTGAGTTCGTTAAGCAATTCGGCGGTGGTCATGACACGTCCAAAAAGTAATGCGACATTTCGCAAGGTCGCCTCATGCATGGCTGCGTCAAAGGTCGCAGTCAGATCACTTAGAAATATGACGTTGTAGTCGCGCATGAAAGCCGAACGCGCGGTGGACTCGCAACATGCATTCGTGGCCGTCCCGCTGATAATCACGGTATCTACCTTGTGAAAGCGCAACACCGCGTCCAAGGGAGTCTCAAAAAAGGCGTCGTACTTGTGCTTTACGATTATGTGCTCCAACTCGCTCTCATGAGGCTGTGGCATGTTCGCATAGAAGTTGAAACTTACGTCCCCTGGCCAGAGGATCCGCTGGTTTGCGATCACCAAGAATTTTTTAAGCATGATGCCGCCGTAAGGAGGGCTGTGGTCCGACTGGGTCCAAATCATCGGAATCCGCGACTTGCGCGCAAAATCAACCAGTTCCGTCAGGCGGGGGACCATATCGCGGGCTCCTGGCGTTTCAAAAACAGCTCCGGGAGCAACGAACGCGTTTTGCATATCAATAATGAGGATCGCGCAGCTTTTGGGCTCGATCACAAGAAACTCGCTCCTGGGTGGGCTCAGGTGAACTTCAGCTCAATACCATAGCTTGCACTTCAGCGCGAACTGCGCTCCAGCGCTGCTTCCAACTGGTTTTTATCAATCCCGTGCCTTTCGGCGATTATTTCAAACTCATCATCAGACCGTTTCTCTAGACTACGACCCGCAATTTCGGAAAAACTCCTTTGTTGAAGCTTCAAATAATCAAGACGGACGATATCAGGCCGCGCATAGTGTCCGACGGTATCAATCACTGCTTTCCAGACCTTAATCATGTCGGCCTTGCAGTCCGCATAGATAATCGTATCGCCGGAAATCGGCCCTACCAATGGAATCCCAAGTGGCGCCACGATTTGGCTTCCCCCATGGGCATAGTCGAGATTCACTGTCTCTTTTAATGGGAACCCACCAGGCAGATCATTAGCCTGCATGTAGCCACAGGCGGACAGAACGAAGCAACCAGCCTCGAGAGCGTGTGCACGAGTAGATGTATGCCCCCAAAACGACTGCCCTTCCAGGTCAGGCTCCTCCAGCTTGGGGCCGACGTGAAGTGAGAATGCACCTGGAAAAACAGCAATATGGAAATCTTCTCCTTCTTCAATCATGCGGGCACGAATAAGGGGCATGAGGTGTTCGCCACAAATCAGGCCACCGATGCGGCCAATATCAGTCTGATAGGTGACCAGATCTTCGCCATCGCCCGGCCCCCAAATTGCCCGCTCTACGAATGTCGGCACGGTCTTGCGATGCCGACCGAGGATTTTTCCGGAACGATCAATGAACAGAATTGTGTTGTAGATGGTATGTACGCCTGCGCGCGCGTCCATTTCGTTGCAGCCGATTACAACATTGACATTCGCATTGGCAGCAGCATCGCAGAGTCGACGGGTGTCATCACTCGGAATCAGCAAAGCTTCGTTATAGAACTGCACACGGACGGCAATCCAATCTTGCAGCTGTGACCCCCATCCCTCTCCCCAGTAGGGATAGCCCGCCAGCCAGGTCTCAGTGAACGCGATTAGCGCAGCACCGTTGTTGGCGGCCTCCTGGATTTTTTGACAGGCGCGGTCTATGCTTTTTTCAAGGTTTAAATAGACGGGAGCTGTTTGTACGACGGCTACTTTGACACTACTGTGGCCGCCGAGGACCTTGTCCGACGGTTTCATTTTTCACTCCCAAATCTGAAATTATGTAGCTAATCGGCGGCAACTTCTTCTTGCGGCCTTTGCTCCGTCACACCGGTTGGACGCCGGTAGATTCCCTGCTTGATCATTGTCTCCATTATGCTGCGGCGAATCGCATCATGCTCCGCATGACGACCAGGGTGCTCTTCCAGACCGAGATTTTTAGGGTAGAGAGCATGTTCGTAGATACACCTAAACTGCTCCGTGCGCAGATCTCTTAGCCAATTGCCCCAAAGTGATCGCGTTCGATATTGACGTAGAGCCTCAATGTCGATAATGGCTCCGGCATACGAAGGTCCCGCTCCATAAGCGTGCTGTGAAAGCATTCTGCCCTGATAATCCACGATCATCGACTTGCCTCCAAAGGTATCCAAGGCGTCAGACGAATCCGGCAAAAGGAAATAGTTTGCCGGATTAGGTGCCACCACATAACAGGTATTATCCAGGGCACGAGCGCGATTTTGGATTTCCCACAGATCGTTTGAGACGTACGGCTCCGGGTAGGCAGGGCGGTAGATGATTTCAGCACCATTCATGGCCAACCCCCGTGCTGTCTCCGGGAATGACCCCTCCATGCAGATTACGCAACCAATGCGCCCAATCTCAGTTTCCGCTACCGGAAAGAACGCATTCAGGTCGTTGCCATAAAGATCGACCCACTTATCCCAGACATCATGCGGCACGGTCGAATGTTCGCGTGCAAAAACCTGGAGCTTGTAATGTTTGTGTATCAATTCACCATCGGGCGCAATGATGAACGCAGCATTGAAGAATTTCTTAGGAAACTCCGGATGTTTGACTTTGGCCTGGGCGATAACAAATGCATTATGTTGTTTGGCCTTGCGCCCGAGTGCATCCGTTTCTTCGCCCGGGAGATCCAAGGCCAACTCATCTACATACTTCTCGTGGTCCCAATCAAACACCTCATCGGTGAAGCCCTGTAAGCACCCTTCAGGAATACAAATGAGGCGGACGGGGAGATCAATCGCGCTGAGCCAGACCGCGGCATCGATCAGTTCTGAGATGTGTCTTATATTCGCCGTCACATCCGATCTTGTCCTGCACCCACGCATGGTAGGTTGCAGCGCAAGCGCCATGTATTGCTCGATCATAAAAACCTCCAAACGGAGTAGCTGGTCTGACGTCCGATGGGATTCAACACCGCCATTGAGTTTGTGTCAAGCTGTCGCTGCCGACCCCGCCAGCTGGCCACGAGTTATTCAACGAGATCAGGATGGCGGGTCGCGATTCGATATCGGCCGGAGTGAAAGACCAGGGGTTCCCCAGCGCTGTAAGTGTACTGCTCGACCTCGCCCATAAAAATGACGTGATCACCACCGTCATACTGCTTAACTTTGCGGCACAGGAGTTGGGCAATGACCCCCTTCAGTAGCGGTATTCCATCGCTACTCTCCTCATGCTCGACACCAGCAAACTTGTCTGGAAGAGGCGTAGAAAATTGCCGGGATAAGTGATGCTGCCCCGACTCCAGAATATTAATCGCGAAGCCAGGAGCGTGGGTGAAATCGTTGAAGCTGGGCGCTTCTCGTGACAGGCTCCACAAAATCAACGGGGGGTTGAGCGATACGGATGAAAATGAGTTTACCGTGACTCCTATTTTTCGTCCGTCCAAAGCGCGCGCCGTCACTACCGTAACACCGGTCGCAAACTGCCCAAGAGCCCGCCGGAAATCACGGCGATCAATTCGGTCCGCGACCGCTCTAGCTTCCCTGTCTATAAACTCTTGAGCAGCAGCTGTATCCATAAACCAAGGAAATAAGGTACGCGGATCATCAAAACCGTTCACCAAACCAGTACCCACAGCATTGATTCGCCCAGCACAATCAAAAATTTTGAGTACGTATGACGGTGGCTTCAGTAGCAGATTGGTCCACTCCACTGCCCATCTCGCATAGCCTGTCCAGTAACGCTCGAAAGTGTGCAACATCCATTGTGGATCGGCCTCATCAGTGTCACGCTCAATGATGCTCTGGAGATAAATGTCAGCACAGCGGGCAGCGTTATTTGAGCCTTGGCCCGTGAGCGGATCATTCAGCACAACTGCATCCGCCATTCCCAGCACTGGACGGCCCGAGGGGAGCATTGCCACGGGGCGGCGAACCACGGGAACGAAAGATCCCCTCAGTACTCCGTTTTCATCTGTGAGCTCTGCATCCCGGCAACGCTCCGCTTCCCACGGCACAAAAAGCTGAAGAATCTCTTTGCTGCGGGCAAGATGTTCGCTGGGCGTTTTTACATCAGCCCAACAGTCCATCTGGCCGCCCGGAATGCACTCGAAGACCATGATCTCGCAGGGGCCATTGATAGTGAGAGCAGGGAAAACGAAGTACTCGCCCACATTTGGAACTAAGTTGAAAGAGATGGCCGGAAAACCCTTTTTTAATTCGGTATTGGTGATGTAGGTTAAAGCCAGGATACGTTGAGGTGTGGAATAGGGCGACCGTGTGTCATCACGTTCAAACAGTTGGCTGAGCTCTCCCTTGCCGCTGGCAACGATTACCAGATCGTGTGAGACGGTAAGGCGTTCCAGATCTTCGATCTCGGCGGCCTTAAACTTCAAATCTCCACCGCGAGCCTGAAACTCAGACATCCATCGGGGTATTTTTATACGTTGGTCAACCGACTGCGCGAAACTGTCGAGGCGAGCACTCCAGTCGATAAGCCTTCCGCCAATTCCATCGGGCACGGAAAATCCAATGCCTTCGACTTTAGGACACTGGCTCTCCCAATAGTTCAGCCCCAATTCTCGTTCGGTTTCAAGCGCGGAATCGAACATACACTGACTTGATAGAACATGACCATGCTGGATCTCATCCGCCGAGCGCTCGGAAATAAGTGTGACGTCGTACCCGCGACGGAGCAAGCCTAAGCCGAGTTGTAACCCTGATTGCCCCGCTCCGATGATTGCGATTCGCTTCACACCTGCACCAATAACATCCACTACTCCATGAGTTTCGGGATTGCAGGCGAAGCCATTTCTGGACCCATGGCAGAGTACCCGCCGTCGACCGCAAGGTCAGTTCCGGTGATGAAAGAAGCGTGATCTGAACACAGAAAAATCACCGCCTCAGCGACCTCTTCCGGTTCTCCAATCCTGCCGAGCAAATGAAAAGGGCCGCCGACGCGATTGGTCTTCTTTTTGTCGCCGCCGGTTACCTCGCTCATAAGCCGACACCATGTCCAGCCAGGGGAAACCGAATTAACACGAATCTTCTCGCCAGCTAAATCCATGGCCTGATTGCGTGTCAATTGCAGAATGGCTGCTTTAGTCACAGGATAGAGCCACCTTCCAGTTTGTGCGATTTTGGCACTGATGCTCCCGAAGTTGACAACACAACCACCACCGCGCTTGGCCATGTGCGGTCTCACGGCTTTCAGCATCATGACTCCCCCAACCACATTAACGTTGTAGCTCTCAAGCCATTGCTGACGTGTGGAATTAAGGGCATCGTCAATATAAACGCAGGCTACATTTATGAGGAAATCAATGCCGCCAAAAGCCTTCATTGTCTTTTCAACGCACGCACCGATTTGTGCGTCATCGATGAGATCTGTTTTCACGAATAGAACATTTGATCCTAGAACAGCGGCAATGCTGCTCCCATCCTTTTCATTGATGTCTGCGATAACGATGCGCGCGCCTTCGCGATGCAATGCGCGAACAACCGCCGCGCCGATCATGGTTGCACCACCGGTCACGATGGCAACTTTATCTTTCAATCCCTGCATGGCTCTTCTCCTTTAAGCACACGAAAAATATCATGTGGCTCCATAGCCCACAAGGCCGATAAAAGTATTGGCGCGAGCTTGACCAGAATCGGTCAGCATCGGTTATATTGAGGCGCTCGCGAGTAAAGTAAATGGGAGCGGATAATGAGAAGAATCGTGATCATCGGTGCGGGACAGTCAGGCTTACAGCTGGCATTGGGGCTGCTGCAGAATGGGTATGAAGTAACCGTAGTATCGAACCGCACGCCAACGCAAATTCGTGATGGCCGCGTAACTTCCAGCCAGTTTATGTTTCACGACTCGTTGCAGAACGAACGCGACCTCGGGATCAACTTCTGGGAAAAAGAATGCCCAAAAACCGAGGGCATTGCTTTCACGATTCCAGGACCAAACAAGACGAAAGCATTGTTCTGGGAAGCAAAACTTGACCATTTTGGGCAGTCGGTCGATCAACGCGTTAAGTTTTCGGGATGGATGGAAGAATTTACAAAACGTGGCGGCAATCTCGTGATTAAAGATGCAGATCGGCAGGATGTCGACACTTACGCGCAGAGCCATGACTTGGTGTTGGTCGCCGCGGGTAAGGGAGAGATCAATCGAATGTTCGAGCGCGATGCAGACAAATCCCCTTTCGATCAGCCGATGCGAGCTCTCGCACTTACTTACGTTAGAAACATGCTACCGCGGGCGCCCTTCACAGCAGTGTCCTTCAATCTCGTTCCGGGAGTAGGAGAATACTTTGTCTTCCCCGCATTAACCACAACCGGCGCGTGCGAGATTATGGTCTTTGAGGGCGTTCCCGGTGGTCCGATGGATTGCTGGAACGATGTGAAGACGCCGCAAGAACACTTGGCCAAAAGCAAATGGGTTCTGGAAAACTTTATCCCGCTTGAGGCGGAACGCTGTGCCAACCTGGAGTTGACTGACGATAATGGCATTTTAGCCGGCAGGTTTCCTCCTACAGTGCGTAAGCCGATTTGCAAGCTCTCATCGGGCGCTTTGGCCCTGGGAATGGCAGACGTAGTCGCGACCAACGATCCCATAACCGGGCAGGGCTCAAACACAGCCAGCAAAGCAG
>QHZY01000129.1 GCA_003224855.1 Acidobacteriota bacterium
CTCGGCAGAGTTCGGGAAGGCTTCCCGTACCATGCGATTTTATGGTCGAAACGGGCGAAGCTCGGCAGAGTTCGGGAAGGGCACGGCTTCAGCCGTGCCGTAAATAGGCTAAGAGCGGCTTTAGCCGCTGAGGTGCCCTGAAACTAAACGGTGCTGAATGCCATCTAACTTATTGGAGATTCGCAACATAGGCGGGGGGGATGCGGATCCGACGGGAACTCCCCAATTGGCGGAGCAGCAGCAGTGCTGCTATAATCCAAAAGTTTGTGCCGCGCGGCACATTGCCCCGCTACGTCAAGTCCCATCGTCAATCAACGTTTCGCGTCGCTCAGGCGGCGCATAGAGGAAATCCGTCTTGGCATTAGACGACAAATACGACGACATTAAAAAGCTGATCGACGCAGGCAAAGAGAAGGGATATCTCACTTACGATCAGGTCAATGACCTCATCCCGCACGATGTGCACAGTCCCGAAGACCTCGATGATCTGCTGACCACCATCGGTACGCAAGGTATCGACGTGCTGGAAGGCCCCAAACTGCCTTCTGCCGCGCTCGACAAAGAAGACGAAGAACTCGGCGAAGACGTCGAGCTAGACCTTACTCCCGGCGCACTCGAAAAAACCAACGACCCTGTCCGCATGTATTTAAGGGAGATGGGGACGGTCCCGCTGCTGACGCGCGAGGGCGAAGTGGAAATCGCCAAGCGCATTGAGCGCGGGCAGATTCGTGTGCTCAAGGCGCTTTCGCGATCGCCCATCGTCATCAATGAACTGCTGGCGCTGGGTGAAGACCTGAAGAAGAGCGTCCGGTCAATCAAAGAAGTGGTCACGTTCGATGAAGAAGAGATCACGGACGAAATCCTTCAAAACCGGCTGAGGGAATTCACCGGAAAGATCGACGATCTGGCCAAGGCCTACAAGAAGGCCGGGCAGCTGCAGGAAAAATACGTAAACATTTCACAGAAGAAGCGCCCTAAAGACTTTAGACGGGCGCGCATCCATCTGGCGCGAGCGATCGTGCATGTTTCAATCTGCGTCCGCAAGCTGGGGTTCACCAACAATGAGCGCAAGCGGCTGATCGATCGTCTGAACAAGACGGTTGACACAATGCGCTCACTGGACCGCCAGTCGCAGAACTACGAGCGCAAGGCGGAGCAGACACGCAGCGAAGACCAGAAGAAGGAATATCGCCGGCAGGCGCGATCGCTACACAGCGATCTCGAACGGCTGGAGCAGGAGGTCGGCGTCGCGTTCGCGGAACTCAAACGCACGCAGCGCGAGATCATCCAGGGCGATATGAATGCCGAGCACGCCAAGCGCGAGCTCATCGAGGCCAATCTTCGTTTGGTCGTTTCAATCGCTAAAAAATACACCAACCGAGGGTTGCAGTTCCTCGATCTGATTCAGGAAGGCAATATCGGCCTGATGAAGGCCGTCGATAAATTCGAATACCGCCGCGGGTATAAGTTTTCTACTTATGCCACGTGGTGGATTCGGCAGGCGATTACTCGTGCAATTGCTGATCAGGCGCGTACGATTCGCATCCCCGTACACATGATCGAGACCATCAATAAGCTGATCCGCACCTCGCGGCAGCTGGTGCAGGAACTGGGACGCGAGCCGACATCAGAAGAGATCGCAAAGCGGATGGACATTCCGGTGGCGAAAGTCCGGAAAGTTCTGAAGATTGCGCAGGAGCCGATCTCGCTGGAAACGCCGATTGGCGAAGAGGAAGATTCGCACTTGGGCGACTTCATCGAAGACCGTGGCGTGGTTTCGCCGGCGGAAGCGGTGATCAATGTCAACCTGAAAGACCAGACCTCGCAGGTGCTGCGCACGCTGACGCCGCGCGAGGAAAAAGTCATCAAGATGCGCTTCGGCCTGGAAGACGGCAGCGAGCATACGCTCGAAGAAGTTGGCCAGTCGTTCGCGGTCACGCGCGAGCGCATCCGGCAGATCGAGGCCAAGGCGCTGCGGAAGCTAAGGCATCCGTCAAGGTCGCGGAAGCTGAGAGCATTTATGGATGGAGTCAGGGACTAGGTTGCACTACCAAGTCACTGAGAAAGGCGCGCGCAAGCGCGCCTTTTTGCGGATCCGTGCACCCCTACTCGCGGATTACTCGTCTTAAATTCCGGGCGTCTCATTTGCTGCATCTTCCGGTGTCGGCTTTTGAGTGGCTGCTATAGCGGAGCAGAAAATCCTCGACGACTTTTTGTACGGCATTTCGCGGGCGAGGGGCGCCCGCGCTACATTTTAGTTCTATTTTGGGCGGGATTCGGGCGGGACCATTCCGGCCGCGCGATAGTAGCCCACCAATTGTCCATAGTGTTCGCCGCAATGTTCGGCCAGTCCGTAAGCAAGGGCGACCAGCGGAACGGTGGTATGCGATTCGGGAGTGACCACGCTCTGCATCATGCCGGAATCGCCCTTCGCCTGGATTACTTCTGCGCCATCGGCGAATGACTTCTTGAGGTACGTTACAACCGCTGCTTTGGTCTTGAAGTGGGAGCGATCTTCGTCATCGACTGGTTTCTGGCCCTTTGCCACGGCGGTAAAAAGATCGTTGGAGCCGGCGACGTGCAGCAGCTGCTCGGCGAAAGTGCGCTGGGCAGGAGTCGGCCTGAAGTCGTACTTGTCCTCAGGAAAGTCCTCGGCCATGGCGATAAGTTTCCGGCCGATGTCATTCCAGTCTTCGCGGGTGGCCTGGGACAGAGTCAGAGTGCGAACAGATGCCGTCTGGGCGTGAAGCGGGGCCAGGAGCAGTCCTGCGGCAACAGCGATCAACGCGAGCTTCGTCATTTGATTCCTCCGATTCTGGTCCCGGCCAATTTAGACGGAACGCAGGCGGGCCGGACAGCGGGTTGGTCGGAAGTTCTTCCCACGGTTTACGCCGTGGTCTGCATTGTTACGCCGCTGCGCGGCTGACCTCAGCGGCTAAAACCGCTCATTATGGCTGCCTAATCGCAGCGCTGAAGCGCTGCGCCACCCGAAACAGTTGGCTGAGACTGAGGTAGGGCTCGGCTGAAGCCGAGCCCTTTCAAGTCTGCTTCTCGCCTATTTCTGTTTGGCTATGCTTTCGGCAATGCCTGCGGCAATGGGCACCTTGTAGGTTTCATGCTTGTAGGCCTTCAGCATCAGCAGAATCCAGAGAACCAGGGTGATCAGCCCGACGAGCATTCCCAGCAGGCCCATCACACCGAAGCCGAGAAGACCTCCGATGGTGCTGCTCATAACCGACAGGGCGATCTGGACGACGGTTAGACCGCCGAATACTGCGATCGATTGAGCGGCATGGAAACGGACCCATGGGCGTTTATCGATCAACAGGAAGATGATCCCGGTGATCCAGCCAGCGAGATAGCACAGCAGTCCGGCAACATTCTCGGCCAGACCCTCTGAGCTGGCCGCCACGCTGACCGCGCCGCCGGCTGGCGCGACCACCTGGTTCGCTCCACACTTTGGACAGAAACTCGCGCTTCCAACTTCCTGACCGCAAGACGGGCAAAAGGCCATGACGTCCTCCCCAAGTTTAACCGGCAGGAGAGTATCAGAAGGCCGCCTGTAACACAATGAATCGCGAGCGGCGGGTAAGGTGAGCCAGGTTGATGACCCGGGGTCGACACAGGAGGGTGGAGACTCCTGATAAAATCGAGATGAAATGGTTCTCCCCTTCGTTCGCGAACTCTTCGCGGACGTGGAAAAGTTGCCAGCGTTCTTGCGTGCCTCCTCCCACCTGAAAGAGAGCACGGGGCGTATCCGTCTGTCTGGCATCACCGCGACCGGCAAAGCAATGGTTTTGGTTCTTCTTAAAAAGGCGCTGGACCGGCCTTTGCTGGTAGTGGTTCCTGACAATCGCACAGCGGAAGAACTGGCACCGGTGGTGCAGTCCTTCGCGGAGCTCACCGGAAACTTCAGCGCGCAGTCGGTAGTCACGCTTCCGACGCGCGACGTATTGCCTTTTCAGAATCTCTCTCCGCATCCTGAAATTCAGGAGGAACGCGCGGTCGCGCTGTGGAAGATTGCTTCGGGCACAGCCTCAATTGTGATTTCACCGGTGGCGGCGACCGCGTTGCGGCTGCGCGCGGCTGAGTTCTATGCCGGGCTGGCGCGCACGGTTCGGCGAGGAGAGGCATTCGATCCTGAACAGCTGGTTCAACATTTGAACATGGTGGGCTACAGCTCAACGGATGTGGTGGAGATGCCCGGTGAGTACACGTTACGGGGCGGCATCCTGGACGTTTATTCGCCGGAGGCAGACCGGCCGGTGCGTATCGAGCTTTTTGGCGACGAGCCGGAGTCGATTCGAAAGTTTGATCCGGAAACACAGCGCTCGTCCACTCCTCTGGATGAAGCGTTGCTGCTGCCGCTGACCGAAACGCCGGTGAGCGAGGAGATGCTGGCTGCGATCCATGCACGGCTTTCCAACAAGCGGATCGCCGGAGCAGAGGATGTGGTTGAGCAGTCGGTGCGGGCCAGCGGCGCCACGGTTTTTCCCGGCTGGGAGTTTTATGCGCCGGTGGCCGGCGCTCCGCATACCATCTTCGACCTGCTGCCGAGCACGCTGGTGATGGTGGATGAACCGGAAGCGGTGGCAGCGGAATTCGAGCGTGCGTGGGCGCGCATTGAAGAAGCGCACGAGCGCAGCGGAGTCGGCAACCTGGTGCGCCCGGCTGAACTTTATCTGGCGCCTGATGAATACCAGCAGAAGCTTGCCGGCTTCCCGGGCGCAGATCTCGAGCACCTGGGCATTGTTCGTGGTGAAGCGAGCGAGGAATTCGCGTTTTTTACCCAGCCTGCTTCGCGCTTTCACGGCGATGTTCCAGCCCTGCTGGAAGATGTAAAGACACACATTACGGAAGGCCGGCGGGTTCTGATCGCTGTCCCGAACACCGGCGAAATCGAACGGCTGGCGGATATTTTTACGGAGTACGGCGTTTCCTACCGGCTGGGCAGCCGCACCCGCAGCGGGGAAAGCTATGCGGACGAGACGGCCTACTTTGCTGGAGAAATTTTAACCACCACGCTGGCCAAAGCCTACGTTCCGGATGGCGTAATTTTTCCGGAGGCGAACCTTGCCATTTTCGGCGCGCGCGATCTGTTTGATGAGTCTGAGTCGGTGGTATCCCGTCCGTTGCGGCAGAAGTCGAAGACCTCGGCATTCATGTCCGATTTTCGCGACCTGCAGGTGGGAGATTATGTCGTCCATGTAGAGCATGGCATCGGGCAATATCACGGGTTAAAGGAAATCAACCAGGGCGACGGGAATGCCGAGTTCATGCTGCTTGAGTATGCGGAGGGCGCACGGCTGTATGTTCCGTTGACACGCCTCGATCTGGTGCAGAAATATCGTTCGGCTGAGGGTGCGAGACCCGTCCTGAATCACCTGGGAACGGCGACCTGGACGAAGACCAAGGCGCGCGTCCGCAAGGCCATGAAAGACATGGCTGATGAACTGATCAAGCTTTATGCGGAGCGGCAATCGGCGAAAGGGCATGCATTTCTCGGGGACAACGAATGGATGCGCGAATTTGAAGATGCATTCGATTACAGCGAGACCAATGACCAGGAGTACGCGATAGCGGATGTGAAGCGGGACATGGAGTCTCCGCTGCCCATGGACCGCCTGTTGTGCGGTGATGTTGGTTACGGAAAAACCGAAATTGCCATGCGCGCGGCTTTCAAAGCTGTAACGGACAACAAGCAGGTGGCGGTGCTTGCACCAACCACCGTTCTGGCATTTCAGCATTTTGAAACTTTCAAGCAGCGCTTTGCCGCTTTTCCGGTGACGATAGAAATGATCAGCCGCTTCCGGTCGCCCAGACAGCAAAAGGAAATTCTGCAGAAAGTGGAAACGGGGAAGGTGGATGTTCTGATCGGCACACATCGCCTGTTATCGAAAGATGTGAAGTTCGCCGATCTCGGATTGCTGATCGTAGATGAAGAGCAACGCTTCGGAGTGCGGCATAAGGAGCGACTGAAGCAGATTCGCAAGCAGGTGGATGTGCTCACCATGTCGGCTACGCCCATACCCCGTACCTTGCATATGTCGATGATCGGCCTGCGGGACATGAGCGTGATTGAAACGCCGCCCAAAGATCGCATCGCCATTCAGACCGTAGTCGCCAGCTGGGACGACAAGCTGATTCAGTCGGCCATCGAGCAGGAACTGGGGCGCGGCGGCCAGGTGTACTTTGTTCACAATCGCGTAGACACAATCTGGGAGATTGCTGCCAAGCTGCAGGAATTGGTGCCGAAGGCGAGAGTTATTGTTGGACACGGGCAGATGTCGGAAGGAGAACTGGAGAAGGTGATGCTGAAATTCATGCATCACGAAGCCGACATACTGGTGGCGACCACAATTATTGAAAACGGCCTCGACATACCGCTCTGCAACACAATTCTTATCAATCGCGCCGAGCGTCTCGGGCTTTCAGAGCTTTATCAGTTGCGTGGCCGGGTCGGTCGCTCCAATCGGCGCGCGTACGCCTATCTGCTGCTGCCCGCGGAAATAGAACTCACGCCCATCGCACGGCGGCGGCTGGCCGCTCTGAAAGAATTTTCTGATCTGGGCGCCGGATTCAAAATCGCGGCGCTCGATCTGGAGTTGCGCGGGGCAGGCAATCTGCTTGGCGGGCAGCAAAGTGGCCACATTGAAGCGGTCGGGTTCGAGCTCTATACCAAGATGCTCGATCATGCGGTGCGCGAACTGCGCGGAGAAGTTGCTCAGGATGAAAGCGAAATTCAACTGAACCTGGGGCTGAATATTCGGATTCCAGCCAACTACATCACGGAAGAGAACCAACGATTGCGAATCTATAAGCGCATCGCCGGGGTTGAGACCGAGTCTCACCTCAGCGATGTGCGCGGCGAATTGCAGGACCGCTATGGCGCTGCGCCTGCGCCAGTAGAGAACCTGCTGCAGTACGCGGCGCTCAAGCTTCTTGGCCTGCGTATCGGCGTGCTGGCGATCGATCGCAAGCGCGACCAGGTGAGTATAAAATTTCGCCAGAACGCGACCATTGACCCGGAGCGTCTGGCCAGGTTCGTTGCCGGCAATCGCGGCTCACAATTCACGCCCGATGGCCTGCTTAAGTTCTCCTTGAAGGCGGTCAGCGCAAGCGATGTGTTGCAGCAATTGCAGGGGCTTTTAGAAGAGCTGGCAGCCTCACAACAACAGCCGTCTCCAGTTTCGTCTTGAGACGTAAGTCCAACAAAAAGGTGACTTCGTGGTAGTTTGATCGTCCACAAGCTTATGAAAACTCTTCTCACTCTGTTGCTTTGTTGCGTATCAAGTTCCGCCCCGCCGGCTTCCAGTGATTTCGACGCTCTGGTTGACCGGTATTTCGATGCGTATTTTCAGTTTCATCCTTCTTCCGCCACGGCTGCGGGATTTCATCAGTACGACACCGAGATCGAGGACGCAGTCATGGCGCAGAGATCCGGACTTTTACACCCAGACTGCCTCAGGAAGTATCTTCCTGATTATGAAGCGCAACTTTGCGCCGCAAGCGGAGAGGCTGCGCTCGGTGATTGCAAGAGAAAAGCAGATCCCCCGCCTTTTTGATCAAGCACGAGCAAACCTGAACAACTCGCCACGGGTTTTTACCGAAATTGCGCTGCAGCAACTTCCGGACACAGTTGAGTTTTTCCGAAAGGATGTGCCGGAGGCATTCACTGAAGTTAAAGATTCAGCATTGCTGGCCGAATTCAAGCGCAGCAATGAGGGCGCGGCTGCCGCATTGCAAAACTATGAAAAGTTTCTGAAGGATACATGGCTCGCCAAATCAAAAGGCGATTTCCGGCTGGGCGCTGAAAATTATCGCAAGAAGCTGCTTTACGAAGAAATGGTGGACATCCCTCTCGACCGCTTGCTGGAGATCGGATTCGCCGATCTGCATCACAACCAGCAACGGCTGAAAGAAGTAGCCGCACAGATCGATCCCAAACGCAATCCGCAGGAAGTGCTGGCAGAACTGCAACAGGACCACCCGAAGCCGCAGGATCTGCTTCAGACATTTCGTAATAAATTGAGTGAGTTGCGGGATTTCATCAGGGCAAAGAACATCGCAACCGTGCCATCCGAAATCCTGCCGATGGTTGAGGAAACGCCCCCTTTCGAGCGCGCGCTTACGGTTGCTTCCATGGACACACCCGGCGCGTACGAGAACAAAGCGACTGAAGCTTTCTTTAATGTCACGTTGCCTGCGCCGGACTGGTCCGCGCAGAAGACCGCGGAATGGATGCAGGGCTTCAATCGAGGAACGATTGCGAGCACGGCAATCCATGAGGTGTATCCCGGACACTACTTCCAGTTTTTGTGGATAAAATCTGCTCCTTCAAAAACCCGCAAGCTTCTGTTTACCGGCGCCAATGCTGAAGGATGGGCGCACTATTGTGAGCAGATGATGCTGGATGAGGGATATGGGAACAACGATCCCAAGCTGCGCATGGGCCAACTGCAAGACGCCCTTTTGCGTGATGCGCGCTACATTGCCGGCATTCAGATGCATACCGGCAAGATGACTCTAGACGCGGCCAGGGAATTCTTCATCAAAGAGGGCTACCAACCGCCCGCGGTGGCGGACGAGGAATCGAAACGAGGCACATCCGACCCGACGTACCTCGTTTACACTCTTGGCAAACTGCAGATCATGAAACTGCGCGAAGATTACGCTAAGTTAAAAGGTGACAGTTTCAGTCTTAAGGAGTTCCATGACACCTTAATGCTGCAGGGCGGCGTTCCTCTTAAGATCATTCGCCAAGCCATGCTCGGTAACAACGGCCCCACGCTTTGATGAAAGGTAAGAGCAAGTCCGATGAAGAAGATGAGAGTTCGTAAAGCCGTCTTCCCCGCCGCGGGCCTGGGCACTCGATTTTTACCCGCCACCAAAGCCCAGCCCAAAGAGATGCTCCCGCTGGTTGATAAGCCCATCATCCAGTATGGCGTGGAAGAGGCCCTGGCAGCCGGATGCGACCAGATCATTATTATTACCGGCCGCGGTAAGCAGGCGATCGAAGATCACTTTGATACCAGCTATGAACTCGAGACCATGCTCGAGCAGCGGAAGAAAACCGACCTGCTAAAGATTGTTCGCCAGATTTCAGACATGATTCACGTAGCGTACGTGCGCCAGAAAGAAGCGCTTGGACTGGGGCATGCCGTGCTTATGGCGCGTGAACTGGTGGGCGATGAGCCGTTTGCGGTGCTGCTGGCAGACGACGTAATCGATGCGAAAGTCCCCTGCCTGGCGCAGCTGATGTCGGTATTCGAGGAAAAGCAGGCATCAGTGCTGGCCGCACAGGTGATTGAAGGCCCGGCGATTTCCGCCTACGGCGTGGTCAAAGGCAGGGACGCAGCAGGCTTCAATGGCCGCCTGCACGAAGTGCACGACCTGGTCGAGAAACCTGCACCTGAAAAAGCGCCTTCGAATCTGGCCATCATCGGGCGCTATATCCTGACCCCTGCGGTGTTTGAAACACTGGAGCAGATTCAGGCCGGGTCTGGTGGGGAGCTACAACTCACGGATGGAATCTGCGCTCTGCTGAAACGCGAGAAGGTTTACGCGTACACATTTGAGGGCAAACGTCACGATACCGGCGACAAGCTGGGTTTTCTGAAGGCAACCGTGGAATTCGCGTTGAAACGCGAAGACCTGGGTGGTCCGTTGCGGGAATATTTGAAGTCTCTGCTGTAAGGTCATGCCCTCTCCTGTGTCATCCCGAGCGTAGCGAGGGATCTGTAGTTTTAGAGCAGCTCCATCATTCGCTCGGGATGAATGGGGCTGATTCCAGGCCTTGGATTTTCACTATCACAGCTGAATCTGCACTTGTGTAATTCAAATCTATTGGCGATAGCGAGCCGCCGACGGCTACACCAACGGCACCAGCGAAACCCTGATCGGCAAATTTTTGAAAGACCGCGGTGGCCGTGATCGCGTGGTGTTGGCGACCAAGTTCGGGTTTGGACGCGAGGAAGGCAATCCTAACTCGGGCGGCAATGGGCGAAAGAATATTTACGATGCGCTTCATACCTCGTTGCGGCGCCTGCAGACCGATTACATTGACCTCTACTGGCTGCACAACTGGGACACGCTGACGCCGGCCGAAGAAGTAATGTCCACGCTTGATGATCTGGTACGCAGCGGCAAAGTCCGATATGTCGGCTTTTCCAACTGTTCGGGATGGTATTTAGGACGCGCCCAGACGATTGCCGAATTGCGCGGCTACGCTCCCATCATTGCGCTGCAACTGGAGTATTCGCTCGTCGAGCGCAACATTGAGCGAGAGCATGTGCCCGCGGCGCTGGAGCTCGGCATGGGAATCACCCCCTGGAGTCCCCTGGCCAGCGGGCTGCTTACCGGGAGATACCAGAGTTCCGGGGCTGATCTACGCGGGGAAGGCCGCCTGCATGCCGTTCGCGAGCATCCTGCATTTACCGATCTGTTTACCGAGCGAAACTGGGCGATTGCGGAAGAACTGGTGAAGCTAGCCAAGCAGCTTGGCCGTCCTCCCGCGCAGGTTGCGCTGAACTGGGTGACGAATCGCCCTGCAGTCTCTTCCACCATCATTGGCGCGACTAAACTGCAACAGTTGCAGGACAATCTTGCGTCGCTTGACTTTGCGATCCCGGCGGAACTCGAAAAGCGGCTGAACGATATCAGTGCGCCAGACATTCACTATCCGTATAACTTCTTCACCGGAGAATTTACGAGGATGGTGAGCAGCGGCACGACGGTGGTCCGAACGGCGGCACGCGCAGCTTGAGAGCTCAGTCTGTTGCGACTGCGCCGACGTGAAGAAGCGGCATTTCACGGCCTCGCGCGGACACTTCCTGCACCGATTCGATCTCGCCGTTCCTGACGATGAGCGCGTGATCGAAGTTGTTCACGGTCGGACATACGTGGCGGGGCAGCAGATAGAGCACCTCGCCCAGTTCCGGCGTTTTCACGCCATCGGCTAGCGACATGGGAAGGTGCTCTTCGCTTGGGGAAAGCGGCGTGAGCTCGGGATGACCAAGCACGCGGCAGGTTGGAACGCCTGCATCGGCTGATACGGACTTATGCCCGGCGTCACAGCTAATGATGCCTTTGCGCGGATGACTCACCACCCGCGTTAACACCAGCGCTGCCGGTTGATACTCAAGTTCGGGCGGTAATTGCGCGAGGCTCACGGCATCGTTATAAACCACAGTTCCAGGCGATGCGCGATGGATGAAAAGCGAACTGTTCCGGAAACCAGAATAGGAAACAGAACTTGGGAAGGTCGGCGTACCGGCGGTTATCACCTCGGCCACTTTCATTCCATTGATCCGCAGTGAATTCACAATCGCCAGCAACTGATCGTACCCATGATGTGCCATGTGGGTGCGGTCGAGTTCGGACATCGAGCCATATTGCCCATCGTAGTAATGCAGTCCGCGGAACTCCAGCCCTGCCTTTTCGACAGACCGCGCCAACTCGACAATATCGGTCATTCGCGTCTGCTCGATCCCGGTGCGATTCATCCCGGGGTTGACGTCAATGAAAGCGCCCACCCGGCTGCCGCGCCATTGATCGATGTGCGCCGTGTTCTCAATCAGAACAGAGATTGTTACGTTACGATACTGCTCGCAGA
>QHZY01000025.1 GCA_003224855.1 Acidobacteriota bacterium
CGATTTGGGATTACTCTGACGATTACGCCAGTAATGTCGGCCAACCCAGGGGAAGAGGGCGGAAAAACATGAAAACCGGCTGGTTCAATGTGATGCGACGGATCGCGACTGTGTTTCTGCTCTCGGCACTGGTCGCAGCCCAGGCCGCTTACCAGCCCAAATTCCGCGGCGATCCGGCCAAATCTGATTCAGAAGCCGCCGCGCTCGGTTACATGCGTACCGTACTCCGCGCCCAGAAACTCTATAAAAAGAAGAACGAGCATTACGCTACCTCGCTGGCCGCCCTGGTTCACACAGGATCGTTTACCAAACGCATGGTCAATACTGAACGTGGCGACTACACCGTCGGCTTCCGCGCCAAAAAAGACAAAGACACCTTTCAACTCACCATGACTCCCAAGCAGATGGACGCCGAACATCGTTCCTTTTACGCCGATGAAGACGGCACCATCCACGCCGACGACCAGGGACCTGCAAGCGAAACATCTCCTGTGCTCAAGTAATCATCAGGACAGCGTGATCGTAAGGGCCATCGCGGCTCGCAAGCGTGCGGGTTCGGTATGACAGGTATAATTTCAAGTCTTCAGAAAAAGTGAGGGATCATGCCGGTCGGAACTGCGTTTCACGAGAGAACGTTTGCGCTCTGCCAAAGCTTGAATTATCGCGAGTGGTCAGGATATTACACGGTCAGCGTGTACGAGGTGCATCATGAGCACGAGTACAACGCGATCCGGAACGCGTGCGCGCTGATCGATATCACGCCGCTTTACAAGTATCTGGTTACCGGACAAGACGCGACCAAGCTGGTGAACCGAGTGATCACGCGCGACATCAAGAAGGTCGCGGTGGGGCAGGTGATCTACTGCTGCTGGTGCGACGAGCAAGGCAAAGTGATTGACGACGGGACGATCACGCGACTGGAGGAGAACAAATACCGCTGGACGGCGGCTGATCCGAGCCTGAGATGGTTCAGGCAGAACGCACTGAACATGGATGCTCAGATCGAGGATATTTCGGAACGCACGGCGGCGCTGGCGTTGCAGGGGCCGACTTCAGGAACGCTGTTGAAGTCGGTGGCAGAGGCGGATATTGCAAACCTGAAATATTTCCGTATGACCAGCGGGAAGATTGCGGGCGTGCCGGTGGACATATCGAGGACGGGTTACACGGGAGATCTTGGCTATGAAATCTGGGTGCCGTGGAGTGACGCGGTGAAGGTTTGGGACGCGCTGATGGACAAGGGGAAACAGTTTGATATCCATGCGGCGGGGATGCTGGCACTGGATGTGGCGCGAGTCGAGGCAGGACTGTTGCTGATTGAGGTGGACTACAGCAGCAGCAAAAAGGCGCTGATTTCATCGCAGAAGTATTCTCCGTACGAACTTGGTTTCGAGAAGATGGTGCATTTGCAGAAGGAAAATTTCGTGGGCAAGGCGGCGCTGGAGCGCGATCACAAGCAGGGAGTGCCGAGACAGCTGGTTGGACTGGAAATTGACTGGAACGAAGTGGAGGCACGCTACGACAAGTTTGGACTGTCACCGGCGGCGCCGAGCCAGGCATCGCGCGTGCCTGTTCCGCTTTATCTGGAAGGTAAGCAGGTCGGCAAGGCGACCACAACGACCTGGTCTCCGGTGCTGAAGAAACTGATCGCTCTGGCCAGCGTGGACACAGCGCATGCGAAGCTTGGAACGAAGCTGCAGATGGAGATCACAATCGAAGCCATGCGGCAGAATGTGACGGCACAGGTGGTGAAGTTGCCGTTCTTCAATCCGGCGAGAAAGACGGCGGTGCCGGTCTAGGGTTTGCGTAGTGGCAGCCGCCCTCGGCTGTCCCCAGGTGGCTGTGGTAGCTTGCGCAAGATCCACTCGCTCCGCGGAGAAAAGCGCTTCGCTCGGGATGACATCTTCCAAGTTTTTTACGTAGTCTGTGCGGCTCTCTTCTTTCCGTTCCAGTACAGTCCCGCGCCGATGACAAGGAGGAGGACGGAGCCTCCGGCCACTTTCAAAACGGCGAGCGGCTTGTTGGGATCGTCGGGTTGAGGTACAACCGAAATCACAATCGTAAAAGTGGTCATAATCAAGCCGACGATTGAGATCAGCACAGCGACAGGCTTGCCGCCGGGCACGCGGATAATTCCCGGGCCGGCGGGTTCGTTCTGCAGTTTGATCATGGAAGCGAACACGTAAAGGTACGGAATGAAGTACACGATTACGGTCATACTCGCCATCACATCGTAAGCGCCTTTTACAGTTGTTCCTGCCTGGCCTAGAAAAATGAACAGCACGCCGATGAAATATTGCGTGAGCAGCGCAACCCAGGGAGTTTTCCAGCGCGGGTGCAGGTGGCCGAAAGCAGGCGGAAGAAAGCGATCAATGCCGGCAACAAACGGCAGGCGGGCGACGGCGGCGAGATAGGCCCCGGCGGCGCTGACGTTGCTGAGACAGATCAGGAATGCAGCGACCGGCAGAGTCCAGCCATAGCCCACGCGCTCGACCGTCTTGGCGACCGCCTGCACCAGTCCCTGGAGATTGCTGACTTCGCCTGAGGGCAGGGCGACCAGCACGCCAAGCGTGCCGATGATGTAGCAGAAGGCCACGGTGATTCCGGCGAAGAAGATTGCCCAGGGCACGGTCTTGCGCGGGTTCTTGATTTCTCCACCCATGAATGATCCAGTCTCAGCGCCGCCGAAGGCGAAGATCAGCAGCGACCAGAAAATCATGCCGTTGAGACTGATGTGGGGCGTCATCGAGCGAACCGTGAACGGGTTTGCGGAGCCGAAGCGGTGCCATGCGATCGCACCCATCACAACGATGATCACGGCGGGAATCCACATGGCGAAAGCGCCGATGTTGTGCAGCCATTTGCCCACGTCGAGGCCGATGATGTTGAGAAACGTCGCGAGCGAAAGGGTGACGAGAGAAAAGATTATGTAGAACCTTGAATCATGGGAGAGATGTCCCCATTCGTGCAGGCGCACATAGATCAGGTTGCTGGCGGCGAAGTAGAGCACGGCTGGGAAATAGGGGAGATTGCTGGTCCAGTAGGTCCAGGCGGACATGAAGCCGGAGAAATTGCCGAAGGCGCGCTTGCTCCAGACGTAGAGGCCGCCTTCGTTTGGGTAGCGCGAAGAGAGTTCGACGACTGAAAGCGCGAGCGGCAGGTAGAAGAACAGCCAGGAGCCGATCCAGATGACGACGGAACTGGGGCCAGCGGATGCGGCTGTGGCGATCCAGCGCAGGCTGATGCCGGTGACGGCATAGAAGAGAACCAGGTCACGGAAGCCGAGAACACGCTTAGGGGTATCGATTGCGGATTGTTCGGTGGCCTGGACGGCGGTTTCAGGGATATCCAATCGTGTGCACCGGGTGGCATCTTAAATGGCCGAGTGTGTGCAGGAAAGCCGCACACATTACGTAGGCCGGGATCTCTGATCCGGGCGGGAGGGTCGAGGGACCCGCCCCTACATGGCCCGCGGCTTGTTCGAGGCTCGTTTCCAGTAGAGATAACCGGGAACTCCAAGCAGGACAATTCCGGTTCCTGCGGCGGCCTCGAGCGGCCGAGTGATGATGGTGTTCAGCGTCCAGGCGGCGCCGAACAGAACGTAAACAGCAGGTAGCCAGGGATAGCCGGTGCAGCGATAGGGCCGAGGCACGTCGGGCCGCTTTTTGCGCAGGATGAACAGTGCGACTACGGTCAGCGTGTAAGACAGAACCATGCCGTAAATCACGTAGGTATAAAGCTGATCGTAGCGGCCGCTCACGGCAAGGATGGCGGCCCAGATACCTTGCGCGATCAGGCTGAAGGCAGGTGTGCGCCACTTGGGATGGATTTCAGCCACCCGCCGGAAGAAAACGCCGTCCTGTGCCATCGCCAGGTAAACGCGCGCGCCCGATAGCGTGCAGGTAGCGGCGGCGCTGAAACAGGAGACAGCTATCATCATTGAAAGCCAGACTGCCGCGCCCGGCGAGAACAGAACTTTTGCGGCTTCATGCGCAATAGTTTCGTGTTGAGCAATGTCCGACAGCGGCATCGCGTACACGTAGGCGACGTTCATGGAGAGATAAATCGCGGCGACAGCGAGCACGCCGAGAACCATGGATTTTGCGACATTGCGGCGAGGGTCTTTGATTTCTCCAGCCACCCAGGTGACGTAGACCCATCCGTCATATGCCCAGAAGACAGCAATGAGTGCCACGCCCATTGCTGAAATAAGTTGCGCCGGGCTCAGCCCCATGCTCAATCCCAAGCCTGAGGGGGCGCGAAAATGCGACCAGCTGCCTTTGCCGATTGTGAGGCCGAGGAGAACGAACGCCGCCATGGCGGCGAACTTCGCCCAGGTGGAAACATTCTGCATCAACGCGCCCCAGCGCAGGCCAATCGCGTTGACCCATGTCATCACCGCGATCAGAAGCAGGCCGACAATGTGGGCTCGCGTGAGCGTGAATCCCGAAAGGCTTAGTACTACGTGTTGTTGCGAAATGACCGGAACTATTTCCCCCAGGTAGGCAGCTGAGGCAACCGCCAGGGCTGCGATGCTTCCGCCGTTGGCGACCGAGAACAGCATCCAGCCGTAAAGGAACGCCGGCAGGTCACCGTAGGCTTCGCGCAGGAAAATGTATTGGCCGCCGGAGTCGGGATACATGGATCCCATTTCGGCGAAGGCTGCGCACGCAAATAACGAGATCACCGCGCCGAGAATCCAGACCAGGAAAAACAGCGTGGGATGCGGCAGCGCAACGGCAATGTCTTTGGCAGTGAGGAAAATTGAAGAACCGATGATGCCGCTAACCAGCAGAAGCACGGAATCGAGCAGCGAGAGGCCGCGTACCAGAGTAGGTTTGCTGTCGGCGCCTGCTTCTGGCGGCGGGGAGACCGGGGTCAGGCTCATGAATTATCCGATGCCGAGTTCGTCGGGGGATTCGAGCGGAGTGCCGCAGCGACGACAGATAATGGCGCCACAATCGCCGCAACTGAGCGGATCGGAGACCTCCTGAGCACAACGGGGGCAGTAAAGCAGATCAGGGGCTGGGTTCGAAGGAGGGCTGGCCATGAGCAGGAACTTTAGCACAGGGCCCATGTGGGCCGGACATTCTTGCGCGGCAAGAAGCTCATAATGCAAGAAGCTCATAATGATGCAGGACGGGCGTCCTCGCCCGTCCTCCGCCAATTAGCGCCGGACAAGGCCGAACAAGAATGTCCGGCCCACACAGGATGAGCATAAAATTGAATATATGCCGGAGAACAAGGATCAAACGCTACAGCAGGAATTCAACCGGTGGGCCGCCGAGGGCGAAGGCGAGAAGATGCAGCGGCATCATCTGGACATTACGGAAAAGGCGATCAGGCAGATGGAGCTTCGGCCGGGGGAGCGGGTGCTTGATCTGGGCTGCGGCTCGGGATGGGCCACGCGCATGTTGGCGAGATTGGTCTCGGACGGGCCGGAAGGATTTGGCCAGGTGGTTGGGTTGGACATTTCGGACGAGATGATCCGGCAGGCACGGGCAGAGTCGAAAGACTTCGAAAACATTCTTTACGTGTGGGGCTCAGCGGAGAAGATTCCGTGGGAAGAAAACTTTTTCGACAAAGTGCTCTCGGTGGAGTCGTTTTATTACTACCCCGATCAGGACCGCGCGTTAAATGAGTTGTTTCGAGTGATGGCTCCGCGCGGGCGGATGTTCATTCTGATCAATTTGTATAAAGACAATCCTTATTCACTGCAGTGGGCGGACAAGTTGAAAGTGCCGGTGCACGTGCGCTCGAAAGATGAATACATTGAGCTGCTGCAAGCGCACGCGTTCGAAAATATCGAAGCCGTGCAGGTTTCGGATGACACGCCCACGCCTGGGGATTACGTGACCAAATCGTTTCGATCCCTGGATGATTTGAAAGCCTTCAAGCGAGTTGGTGCGCTCTTGCTAATGGCATCTAAGCCGGATCTGAGAACGCCGGCGGCGGGATACACGATTTATTAAAGGAAGGTGCTTACTTCGCCAACCGGTTGTATTTCTTCAGCACTTCTCTCAAACGATCATGGGGCAGAGCGATCACGGTGTGATTGTCGAGGCCTGACATGGTTTCCGCTGCGACCATGGCGTTCACCACGGCTTCTTCGGTGGCCCGCACCGTAGCCAGGAAAATCGGATCGAGATCTCCGTTCGGCATCATGGTGAGGTGATTCAGGCCTTTCTGTTTTCCGGCTTCCGGGTTGGCGGTTGAAAACGCGATGAAGATGTCGCCTGAGCCATCGCCCGAATAGCTTCCATCGCGGCCCAGACCGAGAGTGACCCGCCGCGCGATGCGCTTCAGTTGGGTTGGAATCAGCGGCGCGTCGGTGGCAACCACCACAATGATTGAGCCGGTATCGTTGTTGCCTCTGCCGTAAGCGCGTTTCTCGGGTATCTCGCGACCCACCGGCACGCCCGCGATCCGCAGCTCCATGCGATCGCCATAGTTGCACTGCACCAGTACGCCCACCGTGTATCCGCCTTCTTTTTTGTCGAGCACGCGCGAAGAAGTTCCGATCCCGCCTTTGAATTCATTGCAGATCATTCCCGTGCCGCCGCCAACATTGCCTTCCTGCACTGGACCGCTGCGGGCGGTATCGAGCGCATGAAAAGCGTGTTCGGGCTTCACATGGAATCCGTTAATGTCATTGAGCCATCCGTCCCAGGTTTCAGCAACCACCGGCAACGACCAGAAGTAGCCCTGCATATCGGGTGTGCCCTGCTTCACTTTCCACGCGATCACCGCGTCTCGCACCACCCCCACGCTGTGAGTGTTAGTGATCATTACCGGCCCGTCGAGCAGGCCAGAATCTTCCACCCAGGTGGTGCCGGTCATCTCGCCATTGCCGTTTTCGGTGAACCATCCGGCAAGAACAGCCTCTTTTGAACCTCTGCCGCGTGGCAGAACGGCCGTGACCCCGGTGCGCACCGGGCCAACACCAACCTTCACCGGGCCAGCCTCACCGGAGATCAGGGTGGTATGCCCGACTTCGACCCCTTTCACGTCGGTAATTGCGTTGAATGGTCCGGGAGTCCCGTCAAAGGGCACGCCCAGGTCGCGCGCGCGAGGCCTGGTTTGAGAGCACAGTGACCCTGCAAAAACCGTAACCACCAGCACTGCCAGAGCACGCGTTTTTGGCATCCAAGTTCCTCCGGAGACAATCCGGCAGTATAAAGTACTTCGGCGTGTCTCAATTAAAATGCGGTTGGAGGCAAGACATGGAGAACTGGAAACGTGCAGTGGTCGGAGGCGCGGCGTGTGCGAGCGCAATATTTTTTCTCACCGGAAAACGCGCCGCCGGAGTGGTTTTCGCGGGCGTAGGCCTGGCGACGCTGGCGGCGGAGTATCCCGAAAAATTCGCCGAGGTTCGCGATCGCATTCCCGACTACGTTGATCGCGGCACACATTTTCTGGACATAGTGAGCCGGGTTGGCGAGCGCATTGCCGATACGAGCGGGCGGCGAGGCTCCAACTGGTACGAAGCATTGCTTCGCGGGTGAGTCTAGCGCACGAGCAATGACTCCCGAACTTCGCAGGAAAATGCAGCTAGGGCTGCTGGCCGGAATTGCGCTGGCCGCGCTGCGTACCGGCTACATACTTTATCAACGCCACGAGCAGAAGGCCGAGCAGACAAAGAGAGTGCAGGCTCAGCCGCTTAATCCCAGCTATCTGGTCAGTCCCAAGAAGCTTTATCCCTACGACCTGAAATCTGCCAGGCAACTTACGCTGCAACCAGTATGGGTGAAAGAAGGCTACCGATACACCTACTATCCTTATGACCGCGCCACTCGGCACCCGAATTTTTCCAGGGAAGCTGGGCAGTTGCTGCCGATCGAGAAGCTGCAAATTCTGGACGTCGTCACTGCTCCATCACCGGGCGCACCCGATCAGAAGCAGGTGGTGGCGACGTTCGAGAAAGACAGCAGGAGTTATGCCGTGCCCATTGGAGTATTAAAGGATGGCAATTATCAGATCTACTCCGACGAAATGTTCTTCATTCAGGACCCGCGCGATCTGTACAAGGATTGGCCGCAAGATGCGTGGGACGCGATTGCAAAGCACGAAGTCAAGCCGGGAATGGACGAGTTCCAGGCGGCGTTTGCGATCGGCATGGGAATACCGCAACCCTCGAGTGACCCGGCGACCAAGACGGTGAATTATCCCAATGGCGGGAGTCCGGTAAGCGTGACATTTCAGAATGGCAGGGCCGCTGGGATAAGCTCCTCAAAGTAACCGGTTCAGGTTGGAACCAGAGTCCTCGTCGCCTGCCTAGAATGTTTGTGCGCGGGGTCAGCTGTCGCCCTGATACGAACCGCGCAAGAACAGCAGATTCCTCGCACGCTCACCGAGCCGTCAGGAACGCCATATTGCTGCTACAATGATCGTCGATCATGACCCGCCTCATTCAGTGGAGCGTCCTGCCTAGCGGTCTCTGATCCGCCTACCTCTCCAAAACTAACTGATACAATTCCCGCAATTTCGTGCGGGCGCACGCAATCCAAGAGGGTCACCATGGCAGCAAACGGATCAACAACCAAGTACGATGTCATCGTCATCGGCGGAGGCCACAACGGTCTCACCAACGCCGCCTATCTCGCGCGCGCCGGAAAAAAAGTTCTGGTCCTCGAACGCCGCCACGTGCTGGGTGGCGCAGCCGTGACCGAAGAAGTCTTTCCCGGTTTCAAATTTTCTGTCTGCTCCTACGTGGTCTCGCTCCTCCGCCCGGAGATTATTCGCGACCTCGACCTTCCCCGTCACGGTCTGGAGATCCTTCCGCTGGACGGAACTTTCAGCCCCATGCCGAACGGAGACTACCTGTGGCGCGTGAACGATCACGGCAAGACCCATCGAGAAATCGCGCGTCACTCCAAGCTCGATGCCGAAGCCTACGACGAATTCGGTAAAGCCATGCAGGCCATGTGCCGCTTCGTAAAGCCGATTCTGAGCATGGTGCCGCCCGACCCGAGCACGCTGAATCCGCGCGAACTTATGAAGCTGCTCTTCCTGGGGCGACGCTTCCAAGGCCTGACCAGCGACGATAAATACAACCAGGTCCAGCTCATGACCATGTCGGCGATCGATTTTCTGGATCAGTGGTTTGAAACCGACGTGCTCAAAGCCACCATGTCGGCCTCGGGAATTATCGGAACATTCCTCGGCGTGCGCTCGCCCGGCACCGCGTACGTTCTGCTCCACCACTACATGGGGGAAATCGACGGCGCATTCCGTTCCTGGGGATTCGCCCGCGGAGGCACCGGCGCAATCTCCAATGCAATCGGCGATGCCGCCCGCGAAGCCGGAGTCGAAATTCGCACCCAGGCTGGCATTTCGAAAATTCTGGTAAAGAATGGGCGAGCCAAGGGCGTCGTGCTTTCCAATGGCGATGAGATCTACGCCGATATCGTTTCCTCCAGCGTCGATCCCCGAATGACCTTCACCAAGCTGATGGACGAAAACGAGTTGCCGGGAGAGTTTGTCGAGGCTGTGCGCCGTTACAAATTTCGCGGATCGTCCGGCAAGGTCAATCTCGCTCTCGATGCTCTGCCGAATTTCAAGTGCATGCCCGGACCGGGCGCACATCTCCGCGGCGCAATTTCCATTTCGCCCAGCGTCGAGTACATGGAAAGAGCTTACGACGACGCCAAATACGGCAACTTCTCACGTCGCCCATATATCGATATGGTCATCCCCACGCTGACCGACCCTTCGGTTGCGCCTCCGGGCAAGCACATTCTTTCCTGCTTCGTGCAGTACGCGCCTTACAAGCTTCGCCCTGGGCTCACCTGGGACGATCAGAAAGAGGCCTTTGGAGACACCGTAATCAACACCATCTCCGAATATGCACCCAACATTAAAGACATCATCCTGCACCGACAGGTGGTCACGCCCTTAGACCTTGAACGCGAGTGGGGACTGAGCGAAGGCAACATCTTTCAGGGCGAGCTCTCACTCGAGCAACTCTTTTTCTTGCGGCCTGTCCCCGGCTGGGCGCAGTACCGGACGCCCATCAAAAATCTTTACATGTGCGGATCGGCCACCCATCCGGGTGGCGGCATCATGGGCGCCAACGGCCGCCTGGCGGCGCTCGAAATCCTGAAAGATTCCGGAGCCCGCTCCCATGCCTGAAACTCGCGACGTAGTCGTCGTCGGTGGCGGTCACAACGGACTTGTCACCGCGTTTTACCTCGCCAAAGCCGGATACAAGCCGCTGGTGCTCGAGCGCCGCGAACAACCGGGCGGCGCTGCTGTCACCGGTGAATTTCATCCCGGCTTCCGTTGTTCAACCCTTGCCCACAGCGCCGGCCCCCTGCGTCCTGACATTGTTCGCGACATGCAGCTTGAGCGCAACGGCGTCAAGATGGTCGCAAGTGAAGTCGCTGCAACCGCGCTCTCACCGGATGGCCGCGCGCTCATGCTCTACGGCGATGGCCGCAAAGCCGCAGCCGAGATCAACAACTTTTCGCAGAAAGATGCTGCGCGTTATCCGGAGTTCGAAAGATCGCTGGCAAAGATGGGACGCGTTATTGGCCAGGCGCTTACCCTTCCACCGCCCAACATCGACAAACCCAGCAACACCGACCTCTGGGGCATGCTGGGCACGGGGCGGAGCATTCGCAATCTCGGCAAAAAAGATATGTACCGGCTGCTCCGCTGGGGCCCGATGGCGGTCGCCGATCTGGCGGCCGAATACTTTGAGACCGAACTCCTGCGTGGAGCGATCGCCGCTCGTGGCGTGTTCGGAACCTTTCTGGGGCCGTGGTCTGCAGGCAGCAGCCTGGTGCTGTTGATTCGCGCCGCCGGAGATGCTCACCCGGTCGGCTCCGGATGGTTCGTAGCCGGTGGCATGGGCGCGCTGACGAGTGCGATGGCCGCCTCCGCTAAGGCCGCCGGTGCTGAGATACGCAGCTCTGCTGAAGTAATCGAAATTCGCGTGAAAGATGGCGTTGCCACCGGCGTGGTTCTCTCCAACGGAAACGAAATCACCGCCAAAGCCGTGATCTCCAACGCCGATCCTAAACGCACTTTGCTGCGCCTGGTTGATCCGGCGCACCTTTCACCCGATTTCGTTTTGAAGCTGCAACACTATCGCATGCCGGGCACCGTCGCGAAAGTGAATCTTGCGCTTTCAGCTCTGCCTAAATTCAATGGCCTTGAGGAGAACTCTCCCGCGCTTAAGGGCCGAATGCTCATCGCGCCCGAGATCGACTACATCGAACGCGCCTTCGACGAATCGAAATATGGCAACTTCTCGCGCCAGCCCTATCTCGATTTCACCATTCCCAGCCTCACCGATTCTTCGCTCGCTCCCACCGGTGCGCATGTCATATCCATCTACATGCAATATGCGCCCTTTAAATTAAAGAATAGCAATTGGGAAACCCAGCGGGTAGCTCTCGCCGACACGGTGGTCAAGACGCTCGCACAGTACGCTCCCAAATTGCCGGAACTGATCCTGTCGCACCAGATCATCACGCCGCAGGATCTTGAGGATACGTACGGCCTTACCGGAGGCCACATCTTCCATGGCGAGTTGTCGCTCGACCAGTTTTTCACTATGCGTCCACTGCTCGACTGGGCGCGTTACCATACGCCTATAAAAAATCTTTATTTGTGCGGCAGTGGCACCCATCCCGGCGCAGGCCTGACCGGCGGTTCCGGAGCTAACGCTGCCCGCGAGATTTTGAAGCACTTGAAGAAATGATCCTGATGGCAAGTCATTCGGAGCGAAGCGCTTTTCCTTGGGTGGCGCAGCGCTGCCCATCCTGACCAGCCGCTGAGGTAACCACATGAAATCCTCCGCCGTCCTGCTCGTCAACTGCCCCGATCAGAAAGGGGTGGTCGCGCGCATCGCCGACTTCATTTACCGACACAATGGCAATATCCTGTTCGCCGACGAACACGGAGACGCCGAACTCAATCTCTTCCTCATGCGCATCGAGTTCGACTCTACCGACCTTGACTTTCCTCTCACCGATTTCTCCCGCCACTTCGATCCCGTGGCTCGCGAAATGCGCATGAACTACCAGATCGCCGACATGAGCTATCGCCCACGCTTGATCATCCTGGTTTCAAAATACGACCACTGCCTTGTAGACCTGCTCTACCGCCATCAAAGCGGCGAACTGAAATGCGAGATCCCGCTGATCATTTCCAACCACGAAGACAATCGCCCCGTCGCAGACTTCTATCGGGTTCCCTATGTCACCGTCGCCGTAACCAAAGACAGCAAATCTCAGGCCGAACAACAGATCCTGAAACTCCTCGCCGAACGCAATCCTGACTTCATCGTCCTGGCTCGCTACATGCAGATTCTGTCCAATGAGTTTGTCGAGCAATACCCCTATCGAATCATCAACATTCACCACTCATTCCTGCCCGCTTTCATCGGCGCCCGGCCCTACCATCAGGCATTTGCGCGCGGCGTCAAGCTGATCGGCGCAACCAGCCACTACGTTACCGACGTTCTCGACGATGGCCCCATTATCGAACAGGATGTCGTGCGTATCTCTCACCGCGACACAATCGAGAAGTTGATTGAGAAAGGCCGCGACCTCGAAAAAGTCGTGCTCTCACGGGCCGTACGCTGGCACATCGAAAATCGCGTGTTGATCTACGGCAACAAAACCGTAGTCTTTCACTAACGCCTTTTTCATCTAACGCCTTGGTCATCCCAGAACCTGCTAGCTTGCGAGCGGGTGAGGGACCCTACAATGCGCATCCACCGCCGCGGACGCAAACAGGGCCACCACACTTGTGACTTAAGTGTTATCCCATTGGTAAAGCCGCTGTTGCAAAATGCAGGATACGATTTAGTTGTAAGCGTCTCGGCCGCTTGCAGGGGGTAGTGTTGGTCGAAGATCCGAAGTGGGAACTGGCGATTCTTGCCACCGTCCAGGGATTCTGCGAGAAGTTGCTGCAGGCGCCAGTAGGCGGTGAAATCCCTGTTCCCGCTCAGCTCGAAACCATCTCGCTGCAACAGTCGGAAGACGACGTGCATGAGACCCTCGGCCTGATGCGCCGATGGCTGCGTCTGCTCGATCTCGCTATCACGCCCGCTCTGCTGCGCCAGGCCTTCACCACCGAAACCGATCCCGAGATTGCCGAAGCTCTTCTGCGCTATTTCACGCGCAACAAAGATGGCAGCGACACCAATCGCGACAAGACCGATCTGATCGCCACATTCCTTTATCGCCATCCGCGTGTACCCGGCCAGTGGGAGCGCCGTGGTTATGGGCTGGATGGCTCTCTGCCGCTGTCGCCTTTCGAAATCGCGCTGATAGAAATTCTGGCTGACTCCGACGTGCCCGAATTGCCGGAAGAACATCTGCAGGCGTTGCGCGTATTTGATTCGTTGCAGGAAGAAGCCCATCGCTTCAATGATCTGCACTCGTTACTTGAGTCTGGAATTATCACCCGGGTTCGCGAACTGAAGCAGTCGCTGGAGGCGTCTTTTTATCATCCCAGCGTTCTGGCCACCATCGCCTCCTACAACGCGCGCTTTGGCCGCAAGTTCGACGACCTTTTCCATCAGGCGACCGCTGAAATTCGTGCGCTTGCCGGTGAAGTGCAGGAGCGCGGCGGCAGCATCCTGGGCACGGTTGACGGCATGGACATTACGGTTGACCACGTCAACGCGCTGCAGGAACTCGAGTTGCTGAAACTCGATTACGCCAAGGCGCTCGATAAATTTCGCCGCGTTTCGAAATTGAAAATTACGCTCGAACGCGAGCCACCCATCCGCCATTTTTCTCAGCCGTTGCAGGTCTCCGCTATTTCGCAGGTTCCGTCACCCAAGCTGCGCCCCACCCGGCCGGTGGTCAATCTTGAGCAGATGCGTGCGGGGATCACCCCGCAGCAGATTGCAACCGAAGAGGCCAAGTTGCGGCAAGTGGAAGAATCTGTTCGCATATTTGTGCGGGTCGCTGATCCAAAAATGCGCCAGGTCATTCCCATGCGCTTTTTCAACCTGACGCTCACGCCGGCTGAAGTTGAAGCCTTCTCCTGTGAGAGACCGAGCGGCGATTCGGCCGCTGTTTCCCGTACGCTGATGCGTATCGTTGCCGTGCTCGGGCGCATCAGCACCGAGACGGAAGAAATCAAGCGTAGTGCCAACTCTCATTCCTTATGGAAACTGCACGCCGACTCTCTTACTGTCCTGCTTCAGATTTCCCGGTCGGTCACCGAAAGCGCTTCCCATGTTGCCTGCGACTCCGAATCGATCGCCATTTCCCTGCAGAAATTGCGCGAGCGTTGCCTGACCGCGCAGAATGTCCTTGAGCAGGCCGAGCGCGATTCGCAACTCGTTTCCTAGCTCTTCGGCCACACATCTTGTGAGACTCTGGAGGCATCCAAGTGCAGCTATGCGGCTTTCCATGTCATTGCTGCGACGATCGCTCGCTGTGCTGCTGCTGCTGCTCGTTTCAGTGAGCACCCATTGGGGCTACTCGGTGCTCACGCATGAGCAGATTGTGGACGTGCTCTGGAAAGATGGCATCCAGCCGCTCCTGCTCAGGCGCTTTCCCAACTCCACCGAAGAAGACCTCCGCAAAGCTCACGGCTTTGCGTATGGCGGTTGCGTGCTTCAGGACATGGGCTACTATCCTTTCGGCAGCAAATATTTCAGCGATCTTGTCCACTACGTTCGCAGCGGCGATTTTGTCGAAGCACTCATTCGCGACTCGTCCGACTTGAACGAGTACGCCTTCGCCCTGGGCGCGCTTTCGCACTATGCCGCGGACGCCAGCGGCCATCCCACCATCAATCGCGTCACTGCGATTGAATTTCCCAAGCTGGCGAGGAAGTTCGGGCCGAACGTCACTTACGCCAACGATCCCAAGGCGCACATTCAGACTGAGTTCGGGTTCGATATGGTGCAGGTCGCGAAGAACCGTTACACCTCCGATCACTATCATGACTTCATAGGCTTTGAAGTTTCCAGGCCCCTGCTCGAACGCGCATTCCTCGAAACCTACGATCTGAAACTCGAAGATGTTTTTGGGGACGTCGATCTCGCTATCGGAAGCTATCGCCGAAGCGTCAGCCGGATTATTCCCGAGATGACTCGGGTCGCACTGCTCTCGCGTCGCGAGCAACTGGTGAAAGATACTCCCAACTTCAACAAGAAGCAGTTTTTGTTCTATCTCTCGCGCGCCCAATATGAAAAACAGTGGGGATCGGTCTATCGCAAGCCCGGCCTTGGATCGCGCATTCTCGCCTTCTTTCTAAAGATCATTCCCAAAGTCGGCCCCTTCAAAGCCGTCGATTTCAAAATTCCTACCCAGCAAACTGAAGACATGTACATCAAGAGTGTGGATCTGACGGTGCAGGACTACACGGGACTGCTGCATCAGATCCACGAGCATTCGATCGAACTGAAGAATATTGATTTCGACACCGGACGCGACACTCGTGCCGGCGAGTACGTGCTGACCGACAAGACTTACGCACGCCTGGTGGATGATCTCGCGAAAAAGAGAGCCAATCCGATTGCGCCCGAATTGCGCGCTGATATCCTGCAGTTCTACTCCAACCCAAACGCGCCTCTGGCGACGAAAAAGAAAAAGAAAGACTGGCAGAAGCTGCAGCAGAACCTCGCCAAGCTGCAGGAGCAAAAACCGGAAACTACACCTCGCCCCTCTCCGCAATAAGGCGTACACTGAGCGTTTTGATGGTGCAAGGATGATGGTTGCGGGAGACAAGTTCTTTCGTGCGCGCATCACTCGCCGGGTACAATTCTCGCCCGAGCTGTGGATGATTCGCGTGCAGGCGTCGGGCGAATTCAAATTCGCGCCCGGACAATACGCGACTCTGGGAGTGCAAGGCGTGCACAAACTTCTGGAGCGGCCTTATTCCATCGTCTCCGCGCCGTTCGAAGATGAGCTGGAATTTTTCTTCGAACTGGTTCCGCAGGGCGAGGTCACGCCCGAACTCTACAAACTGCAGGTCGGCGACGAGATGTTGATGCGCAAGGTTCCCAAGGGTAGGTTTACGCTCGATACTTCGAAGGGCCGAACCAATCATCTTCTGATTTCGACTGTGACCGGCATTGCGCCATTCGTAAGTTACATTCGCATGCTGACGCGCGATTCGCGCGAGCAAAGATTCCGTGGCGAGCATCAGATCTATCTCCTGAATGGCGCCAGCCGTTCGTGGGAGTTCGGATATCTCGACGAACTCAACCGGCACGCCGCGCAAGCTCCGTGGCTAAAGTATGTTCCGACTGTCAGCCGTCCATGGGATGACCCGAACTGGAGCGGTGAAGTGGGGCGGGTTGACGATCTGGTCCGGAAGTACGCGGATATGTGGAGTCTGGACGGCACGAATGCCATTGCATATTTGTGCGGACATCCCGAGATGATCGAGCACGTGAAGGGAATTCTGAAGCGACGTGGGTTTCCGAAAGAAGTGATCAAAGAAGAAATCTACTGGGTGCCCAAAAAACAAGTGGCAGTGGCGACCTAGATGTTCTACTTTCTGCGCCGCTGATGGCGCATGGGCTGGTAAGGTCCCTCACCCGTTCGCAAGCGAGCAGGTTCGAGATGACAGCGAAATTTGATTTTCAGTCACTCTCCGCGGGCGCAAAGAATACCAGCACTTCCAGATCTTCGCTGATGTCGTAGAACCGGTGTTCGAGGTTGGTTGCGACAAAAATCAAGCTGCTCGATGAAAGTTCGCGATCTTCGTCTCCGGCTTTAAATCGGGCCTTCCCTTTTATGACGTAGTACAGCTCGTCCTGAGAGTGCGGCTTTTGCGGATCGGCACCGCCGGCCGGGAGAACGTAAATTCCTGCACTCATCGGCGGAATGCGCAGGAACTCCAGGTAGCGTTTGCCGGATGCACTCTGGATTTTCAGCAGACTCGATAAATCGTAGAAGCCCGTCCTCATCGGCGTCACTGGACCGCTCCCGCGAAGAAAATTTCGGCGTACTGGCGGGCCAGGTCTTCTTCCTGAAGGGGGCCGCCAGGGCGATACCACTGATAGATCCAGTTGATCATTCCCAGCAAGGCGAAAGCCCCCGCTCGAGGCGTCACCGAACTCTTTGAACTGCGAGCGCGCTGGACCTCCGTGATCAGGGCTTCGACAAAATGCACGTATTCTTTCTTGCGGGCATTGATCTGTTTGCGCAACGAAGGACGGAGCGGATGGTTTTCATGAAGCATAACGGTGATCTCGCGATCGCGCTCGCTCAGCACCACGCCGATATGCCGCCTGATCAAAGTACGCAGGCGCTCTTCCGGATCGGCGATGCCGCGCACGGAATTGACCACGCGTTCCTGCGTGATGTCCATGGCATGGTTCATCAGATCAAACAGGATTTCGTCTTTGCTCTGGAAATGGTGGTAGAGCCCGCCCTTGCTCAGCTTGAGCGCTGCCGCCACGTCGTTCATTGAGGTCGCGTCATAACCCTGTTCCTGAAACAACCGTGCGGCGGTGCGCAGAATTTCCTGGCGCGAATCGAGGGTGGTTTCGCGAGTCACGGTGCCCATAGTAATGAGTCGGGTCAAGGGCTGTCATCTACTGTGCTTTTTACTGCGAAATCAGAGGGTCTGGTGTTTTTTTTAGTAACTGGAAATTGACTTGACTTAGGGGTAAGCGGCTGGCTAGCATAGTAGCAACCGACCGGTCGGTCGGTTTTGCTTTATAGGCACCCCAAGGAGAATAACTGTGGCCACCGTTTTCTACGAGCACGACGCTGATCCTTCCGCACTTAAAGGCAAGACAATCGGTATTTTCGGCTACGGCAGCCAGGGGCACGCGCAGGCGCAGAACCTGCGCGACAGCGGGTTCAACGTAATCATCGGTTTGGACCCGAGCCGGGCGAGCGCGCAGCAAGCCAATGCGGACGGCTTCACCGTGCTCGCCCCGGCGGAAGCGGCCAAGCGTGCGGACTGGATCCAGATTCTGACTCCGGACGAGACACAAGCTGATTTCTACCAAGCCGCGATTCAACCGGCGTTGAAGGCAGGCAAGATTCTGGGCGTTTCGCATGGCTTCAGCATTCATTTCAAAACAATCGTTCCGCCGAAAGATGTGGACGTGGTGATGATTGCGCCCAAGAGCCCGGGCCATCTTCTGCGGCGGGTCTACACAGAAGGGCGCGGGGTGCCTTCCCTGCTGGCGATTCATCAGGACGCGAGCGGCCGCGCCCACGAGTATGCACTTAGCTACGCGTACGGAATCGGCTCGACGCGGGCGGGCGTGTTGCAGACCACGTTCAAAGAAGAGACGGAAAGCGATCTGTTCGGCGAGCAGGCGGTGCTGTGCGGTGGCTTGACATCACTGATGAAGAAAGGTTTTGAGACGCTGGTAGAAGCGGGGTATGCGCCGGAGATTGCGTACTTCGAGTGCATTCACGAGATGAAACTAATCGTGGACCTGATTTACGAAGGCGGGCTGGGCCGCATGCGTTATTCGATTTCAAATACCGCCGAATACGGCGACCTGACGCGCGGCGAAAGAGTTGTTCCGGATGAGACACGCGCGACGATGAAGAAGATTCTGGCGGACATCCAGAGCGGGGCGTTCGCAAAAGAGTGGATTGAAGAGAACAAAGCGGGCGGAAAGAAATTCGCCGCCTTACGGGAGAAGGAAAGGCAACATCCGGTGGAAGCGGTGGGCGCGAAGCTGCGGGGAATGATGTCGTGGCTCCAGAAAGACGCGAAAAAGACGGCGAGCGCGCCGAAGCCGGAAGCCAAGGTGGTGAATGCTTAGAGGAGCGGAAATCACGCTGCAGTGCATGCGTGCGGAAGGCGTGGACCTGGTATTCGGGTACCCGGGCGGCGCAATCATGCCACTTTATGACGCGCTGGATGGGAGCGGAATCAAACACATTCTCACCCGCCATGAGCAGGGCGCGGTTTTTGCCGCGGAGGGAGTTGCGCGCGCGACGGGAAAAGTTGGCGTGGCAATGGCCACCAGCGGACCGGGCGCGACCAATCTTGTGACCGGCATTGCGGACGCGAAAATGGATTCGGTGCCGCTGGTGTGCATCACCGGGCAGGTACGCAGCGCGCTGATCGGCACGGACGCATTTCAGGAGACGGATGTTTTCGGGCTGACGCTTTCGCTCACCAAATGGAGCCGGCTGGTGAAGACGATTGAAGAGATTCCATCGGTGATTGCGGAAGGATTTCACTGGGCGCGCAGCGGGCGGCCGGGGCCGGTGGTAATCGATATCCCTACCGACATTCTGAAAGCGAAGATTGAGTTCAGTGGGCCGGTGAAGTTCGTCCCGCAGGCGAATCCGTCGAACGGTCACGGGCAACCGCTATTTGCGAATGAGTTGGTTTCGCTGCTCGAAAAAGCAAAAAAACCGGTGGCGCTGGTAGGAGCAGGCGCAAAGCTTTCGGGGGCAATTGCGGATTTGCGACGACTGCTCGACCACTTGCAGATTCCAACCTTTGCAACTGTTCACGGGCTGGGCGCTGTGCCGCCTTCGGCTTCTTACTATCTGGGCATGGTAGGTATGCACGGCACGATGGCGTCC
>QHZY01000130.1 GCA_003224855.1 Acidobacteriota bacterium
CGTCATCGATGCCGGCGTCAATGCCCTGCACCAGGGCTGGACCCACTATGGCCCCTCCGCCGGCTTGCCCGAGTTGCGCCAGGCCATCGCCAAAGAAGTCAGCGCATCCCGTGGAGTGGAAGTCAGCCCAGACGAAGTCGTTGTCGTCCCCGGCGGCAAGCCGATCATCTTTTTCACCGTTCTTGCGCTTGCCGAACAAGGTGATGAAGTTATCTATCCCAACCCTGGCTTTCCCATCTACGAATCAATGATTCACTACGTCGGCGCGAAGCCCGTTCCCATTCGCCTGCGCGAGGATCGCGACTTCCGCTTTGACGTCGATGAATTCGCCTCGCTCATCAACGACCGGACGCGTCTGATCATTCTCAACTCGCCGCACAATCCCACCGGAGGCGTGCTCAGCAAGCAGGACATCCGCGACATTGCCGAAGTCATCGGCGATCGTAACCTGATGGTCCTCTCTGACGAAATCTACAGCCGCCTGATTTTCGATGGCGAGCACTACTCCATCATGTCGGTCGCGGGATTTCAGGAGCGCACCATCCTGCTCGACGGATTCTCGAAGACCTATGCCATGACCGGATGGCGCATGGGTTATGGCGTCATGCGCACCGATCTCGCCGCCCACATCACTCGCCTTATGACCAACTCGAATTCCTGCACCGCCAGCTTCACCCAGATGGCGGGCATCGAAGCGCTGCGCGGCGATCAGGGTTCGGTCGAAAACATGAAGCACGAGTTTCAGAAGCGTCGCGACGCGTTCGTTGCCGGACTGAACAAGCTCAAAGGATTTTCCTGCCGCATGCCGAAAGGCGCGTTCTACGCATTCCCGAATATCCGCCAGACCGGCTGGACTTCCAAGAAACTTGCCGACGCCCTGCTCGAGGATGCCGGCGTGGCCTGCTTGTCCGGCACCGCCTTCGGCGATTTCGGAGAAGGCTACCTGCGTTGGAGGTGGGCTCGGAAGCAACTTGAAAAATCGCGAGAGTATTGGATTTCGACCGTTCGCCCCGACGGCTCTCCGCATACCATGATCGTTTGGGGCCTGTGGATCAACAACCAATTCTTATTCAGCACCGGCAAGCATTCCGTAAAGGCGCGCAATCTGGCCGGCAACAATCGCTGCACGCTCGGCAGCGATGACGCCGGGGCCGCGGTCATCGTCGAAGGCACGGCCGAGCCGCTGGCTGACGCCTCCATTCGCAAGCAGTTCTTTCCGCGCTACGAGAAGAAGTACAAATTCGACATGTCCGGTATGCAGGAGGAACCGATCTTCGCCGTGCGTCCGTTGGTGGCTTTCGGCCTGCGTGAAAAAGACTTCTCCAAGAGCGCCACCCGATGGAAGTTCTGATGCGCCCGGTAGTCGCTGCCGCGCGCACCAGCACAGTCCAGGCAGGGACAGCCGCCCCGCGCAGCAGCACAAGAATGCAGCCTACGGAGCAAGCCGTGGGTCAACGAAAATCGCCCAGCCCCGAAGCCACGAAAGCAGCCGGGAAGATGCCGAACAGCACGCAACCAGGGGCGGCTTTAGCCGCTGATGCAATCGCAAATGCCAAATAAATTCCGCGTCTTCGCCACCGCCGATATCGGTCCCTCGCTCGACCTGCTTCGCCAGCGCGGCTATGAGGTCGAACTCTATCCCCATCCACAGGCTCCGCCGAAGAGCCTGATCCTCGATAAAGTCAAATCCGGAATCGACGGCCTCATCACCACGCTCCGCGATCCTATCGACGCCGAAATTTTCGAAGCCGGCCAGGGTCAACTGAAAGTCGTCGCCCAGATCGCGGTCGGCTTTGACAACATCAATCGCGCTGACGCCAATCGCTACAAGATCCCCTTTACTCACACGGCCGACGTGCTGACCGAAGCAACTGCCGAATTTGCTTTCTTTATGCTGGGCGTGCTGGCTCGGAAGATGTGGACCGCGGAACATCTTACCCGCGAGAACAAGTGGGGATACTGGCATCCCTACCTGCCGTTTCTGGGCGACGAAGTGACGGGGAAAACGATTGCGATCATCGGAACTGGGCGCATCGGGCTGGCCATGATCAAGAAGTGCGCCGGGTTCGATATGAATATTTTGTGCTATGACCCCGCTTATCAGAACCACGCATTTGTGAAGGCAATTCAAGAGATCAAGGATCTACTTCAGAGGCGTGGCATTGCGAAAGAAAAGACGTGGATCAAGTACACCACGTTGGACGATGCGCTGAGAGAGGCGGACTTTGTCAGCGTGCATGTACCGCTTTTGCGCGAGCGCGAGAGCGATACCCCGACCTACCATCTATTCAATGAACGCACTTTGCGGATGATGAAGCCGACCGCATTTCTAGTGAAACCCGTCTCTCAACTGATCCCAACAAAGGCATGGCCGGACGTTGCGTGCAAGGCCTGATCGACGTGCTCGAACGCAACTACGGCGGCGACATCAGCAAAATGCCCTACGTCGTAAACAAAGAAGCCTTTTCGCAACCCGAGCGCAAGCCGGCGTAGCGATCTCTGCAGCGGCCATGAAGTAGGCGAGGTATGACGATTCACCAACTGCGGGCAGGGTGTTGGTGAAAACGCCTGGTTACGCCATTCACCAGACCTATTGACTAGAAAGCGTGAGGCTTCGAGAACATATTCTCTGCGCTCGAACGGCGCTACAATTTCGGGTGATGAACCATCTGCGGTATGCCCCAGGCTATTCGTTAAACGATGGAAGCGCCGAAGATTCGCTTTGGGAATTGTTCTCGCGCTAAGTGTAATTTCCACCATTCCATTTTTGGCAGGTCATTCACTTCACCACTCTTTGACCCAGCAGGCAAGATTCTCCTTGGTGCTCGTGAGCGTAATCGCCTGATTTCAGCAATTGATTTCCGGATTGGCCGTCAATCGACCGCAATCCGAGAAAATGGCACCCACAATTTCTTATGGCGTTCTGTGAGTTGGAATTGGGGTGATCACTGATGAGAAAGAGAACCGCTGTAGAGAGCGTCCCGGCCCGCATGCCGACATCTCGCCCTTTTGACATTGTGGATAGCCGAGCATAGAGTTTTCGACGATAAAGAATCTCCCTACAGGAGCTTGCCATGCGAATCCCAGTAGCAGGTTTGGTTGTGAGCTGTCTTTACGTAGCTTCGATGCTGGCCCAAACCGGTTCCAGTGCAGGAGCAAGCACGCAAGAAATCAATGCCCAGAACGCCAACAATGTATGTCGCGTTTACTTCTCCACGCCTAAGCCCGGTATGGGCCAACAGTATGAAGTGGGAAGAAAAAAACATATGCAGTTCCATCGCGACCAGAAAGACACATGGACATGGAACACCTTTGCTGTCGAGACTGGCGACAACGCTGGTATGTACGTTACCTCCTCCTGCGGTCACGCCTGGAAAGATTTTGACGAATGGGAGGCACGCATGGGGAAGGCCGATACTGCCGATGGAGCCACGAATCTGAGTCCATACGTCCAGGGTGGCCGCAATGGTTTTTATGTATATCGCTCGGACATGAGCCTCGCCCCAGCGAACCAACCTCCAGCGCCCATGACCGCGGTCACGGTCTTCGTTCTTCACCCCGGAGCAGGTCCTGACTTCATAGCCGCGATAAAGAAGGTGAACGATGCATTGGCCAAGCAAACGGACTGGCCGAAAGCGAGTGGCTGGCTGCAACTGGTCAACGGCGGCGAGGGACCCACATTTGTTCTGCTCAGTGCCCGAAAGAATTGGGCGGATTTTGCGCCATTACCCAAAACCCTGGCAGATGTGCTCAATGATGCATATGGGAAGCAAACGGCCGATCAGATCCAAAAGACTGTTCAGGACTGCACCGCCCACCAGTTTACGGAAGCAGCAGCATATCGCGCGGATCTCAGTTATGTGCCCGGAAAATAAACTAGTCTTTTGCATTAGGAGCACGTGCCCACGTGCTCCTAGTTTCTCGGAGTGAGTACTATTCACGAGGATCAAATGCTCACTGGCATTCCGATCCGAGCCTCCATGAAAGCACTTCCAGATCAAAACTAGCCACTCTTGGTTGCAAAATCGCCGTTTTACCAACTACAGGCCGGAACCGGCCTTCTGAGTGTAAACACCTGGCCCTTGACGCGAGGTCATCGACCTGTTGGATTTACGGCATGTCCGGGAAGCCCCAAGCGTTGCGGGTTTTGATGGAAAAAAGGTTCATCCGGCAATTGGGTAGTCAAAGACGAACTCGTCAGATGGATTGCGTAGCGCGAGGTAATTGTTGAAACATCGCCACAGCACTCACTGACCTGAGCAGAGATCGCGAATCGACTCCGGCAGCCGCAATTTCCTTGGGACTATGGACGTGGGAACTTCGACGCCGTCTTATAATCGAGCAGCTATGAAACCATCGCATCCGCTGAAGCGAATCGGAATCTGGACGGGCGCCTTCGAAGCACAACCTGCCCGCAAGATCCAAGAGACTGTCATGGAGCTCGAAGAACTCGGCTACGGCGCAGTGTGGTTCAGCGAGGCGTTCGGTCGCGAGACATTCACACAGTCGGCCTTGTTGCTGGCTGGGAGTACCAGAATCGTGGTGGCCAGTGGAATCGCCAACATCTACGGACGCGATCCCTTTACTATGGCTTCGGGGCAAAAGACATTAAGCGAAGCTTATCCCAATCGTTACCTGTTGGGTCTTGGGATTAGTCACGTGCCCCTCGTGGAGCAGTTGCGTGGGCACAAATATGCGAAGGCCATCGAAACCATGCGCGCCTACCTCGACGCCATGGACGCGGCTCCATATGCCAGTGTGCCGCCTGCGGCAACCTCCCGCGTCTTGGCGGCGCTAGGTCCCAGAATGTTGGAGTTGGCTGCGAAACGCAGCGATGGAGCGCATACTTATAACGTCCCGCCCGAACACACTGCCCAGGCTCGAGAGTTGATGGGCAAAGGGCCATTGTTGTGCGTTGAGCAAGCGGTGGTGCTGGAAACCGATGCAAGTAAGGCGCGCCAGATTGCGCGGGAATTTCTTAAGCTTTATCTTGGCCTGCCGAATTACACCAACAATTTCCTGCGGCTTGGTTTTACGAAGGAAGATATCAAGGACGGCGGAAGCGACCATCTGATCGATGCGATTGTTGCCTGGGGCGATGCGAAGGCTATCCAAAGCCGGGTGCGAGCCCATCAGGATGCGGGCGCGGATCATGTCTGCATTCAGGCGTTGTCCGCGGATACTAAGGTATTACCGCTGCGGGAGTGGCGCGAACTTGCTGGTGCGTTGATTCATTAAGCCGGGGTGGCGTGCCTGGCATCACCTCTCCACTTACAATCACGGAAACCAGATCATTTCCATCCAACCCAATGAATATCGACTCCAGAGACTTAGGAGCAAAATCGGAACGAGTAGGATCACGCAAAGTGCGACCGCGAGGGCTATCAGGATACGTATCAATCGAAAAACCGGTTGCCCGTTTTAGTGGTCAGAAGGGAGTTCAGCCAATAGTTGGCGAAATATCGCGATTTCACTAACAACGGGGTCGTGAGTGTAATCCCTTCCATGAGAAGGCCGGTCGGAGTCTAGCGGGTCTTGGTTCACCCCGGTGCTAACCTTCTTCATTGCCGGTCTCCTTTATCTCTTGTCCCTTGAGACATAGATAACTTGGGAGCGTACACCGCATCCCGTCCGGAGAACGGCCTTCTCATCCAATCTGTTTTCACGTTCATACTCATTTGCTACCCTTTCGAATTCGATTGGCATTTCACTGGGTCAATTCGGAGGAGGTTGCTATGCACCAGTTCGATCGTCGTGCTTTGCTTACGCTCATTACGACACTTCCTTTCATTTCCGCCAAGGCAAATGGACAATCCAGCACGCCAATAAGTGTTGTTGCATCACGCCAGGACCGTACAGGACGACCTCACAAGGCCGCACGTGCGAATAGTCACCTGGATTTCAAAGTGATCACTCAGGAGACCGCGGGGCGAGTCTTCCTCATGGAAAACAGGGACATGGTGCGCGGCGGACCTCCGCGACATGTTCACTATGAGCAGGAGGAATGGTTTTACTTTCTGGAAGGCAGCGAAGTGATTATGGAAATCGGGGAGCAGAAGCTTCGGTTAAAACCCGGAGACTCGATCCTCGCCCCACGTGACGTGCCGCACGTCTGGGCTTACCTGGGACCACAGCCCGGACGCATGTTGTTTGCATTCACGCCAGCAGCCAGAATTGAAAGCTTTTTCGAAGAAACCAGCAAGCCGGACGCGAAGATTGCGGATCCGCAACGCTTTGAAAGACACGGCATGAAAGTATTGGGACCTCCCCTTTTAGGTTGAGCGGGACACGTAGGTGGCGAAATATCGCCATTGCACCAACAATGTGAGTCCGGCTTCGCCTCAGCTTCGGTATGATTGCAGGATTGAAATGCGACCGCGTGCTTCCGACCGTTTTTGTAGGCCCCGATCCGAGGCTCGAACAAGATATCGAACTGCTCCGGTCCTTGGGTGTGACTGCAATTCTCAGCTTGCAGAGTGAAGAAGACGTGAAGGGCCACTCTACCGCCATCCTGGGAGCTGTGATTGATGCTGGCCTGAAAGTACATAAAGTATCCATCTCTGATTTTGATCGTGCCGACCTGAAGCTTAAACTTCCGGCAAGTGTCACAGCGCTCAACGATCTGGTCGAATCAGGTGAGACGGTCTATGTTCACTGCACTGCGGGCGTGAGTCGGTCACCGACAGTTGTCGCTCTAGCAGCGGTATTGGTCTGAAGCGGCCATGAGTTGCGTGCAGAGATCACGGACTTTGTTTTCAGTGTCCGACATTGAAGGAGAACGCACGGTCACACGATTGCAAGAGTCTCATACTGCGAGACTACGGTTCGATACAGAACATACTCTATTAACGGCACTGCTATGAGAGGCTTGGACTGACAGATTCAAGGATCCGCACCGATCGTCCCGGAAGATTGTTTTCATTATCTTTCTTCGAAAGCGAACTATTTGGGAGGATCCTTCGTACCCTATTGATATGAGCCGCAGAGCACCGGTCCTCAATTCAGCGTTGATTTTCGTAATGCAACTCTGCACGCTTGCTTCGCTCAGTGTGGCCCAGAATGTGAAAGACCACATGATAGATGCCGGCGGGTACAGCTTGCACGTGCTTGAAACCGGCAACGGCCACCCTTCCGTCGTGTTTGAAAACGGAATGGGAGAAGACTTGAGCACCTGGAAAGATGTCCAACCACGCATTGCAACATGGACAAGTACGTTGTCGTACGATCGCGCTGGATTAGGAAGGTCCGATGTTTCCCCTTCGACTCATGCCAGAGATGCAAGGCAGCTGGCATCAGAATTACGCACCCTGCTACATGCCGCTCAGATGTCTGGGCCCTACATTTTGGTGGGACATTCTTTGGGCGGGGCTATCGTGCAGGTATTCGCTCATGAATATCCCGGTGAGGTTGCGGGCCTCGTGCTGGTCGACCCTGGCGATGGCCGCCTCGACAAGCTTCTGCGCTCAAAACTGCCGCCTGAAATCTGGTCTGCCCGACAAAAAGCCCTCACCGAGGAAATGCCCAAGTTGCCCGAAGCGGTGAGGAGGGAGTATGAGGCACTGGAGGCAAGTGGCGACCAGGCTGCTCGTGCGTTTCCCTTACCATCGGTTCCGATCATTTTGCTCAGCGGAACCAAGAAGAACCCACGATTCCCAGGTAACCCAGTTGAGCAGGATCTGAAACTCGAAATGCACAATCAACTCGCAGCAGCCAGGAAACCAAGCATGGAACACATCTTGATTCCGACTTCGAGACATTACATTCAGAATGATGCCCCAGATCAAGTGATCGCTGCCATTGAGCGGGTGCTCGGCAAGCTTCGGAACACCGAACCACGGAATAAATAATATTTTGACACATGTTCGCACGCAAGATGCAGCTACGCAGCAATCGAGCGAAGCGTGCGCAATGCGTTGATATTTTCCACGTAACGGGAACGCGTTCGCCTCTCCAAGACCTGCAGCAGAACAGGAGAAGCGAAATTCTTTGGGACGAAGCCGGGGTTCACGCTGAGCCAAGCCACCGACCACGTCAACCACATCGGGCAGATCTCAACCGGCGGCCTACTAGGCAGCTCCGACCGCAGCCTTGCCGACTTTTTCCAGATCGGAATCGACCCGACGACGCACCTCATCAACATTGCCTACGCGGATAACCATGCGGGTACTTCTGTCACGTACTTCACGCGGCAGAAGAAAGCGGCGTCAGGCATCTCCACCAAGGGCAAATGTGCAGACAGCAGTCACTAAGCAGGCGGGAAAAGTGCCAAGCCGGCACGCACGTCGGCGGCGCCCATTCGCGTCCATATACATACAAAAAGATGATTAGGGGCGAGGGACGGAAGCACTGAAACCAGCCTGAGGCGCTTCACGCTGTGATACCGTATTTCGCCACCAGAAAATTCCGCAGGGACTTGGACAGCGCGGGAGTCAATTCCTGCCAGGTCAGCAACTGCAACCGGCAACGCAGAACACAGGTTCTGACCGCCCGCATTACCAAATACCAGCTCTCGATCAATCCGGCCGCCTTGCATCGCATAAATCACACAGGCCGCGAGCACTCCGCGAATAATTGATAGCCGCGGATGACATTGCCGGACACCATCAGTTCTGCCAAATCGAGAACTTCCTCCAGGTCCCGGTACCGCTCAATCATTCTTGCAGGCGCCGTCTGAAAACCCGTCTCCGTGAGCTTGGCCTCGACCATCAGGTCGCCGAGTTTCATGTCGATCTCGGTGCGGTCCGCCTTCCCGCTCCGAAGCGGAATTTGCGGCCTGAATCCAAACTGCGGCACGAGACCGGAAGGGACACCCAGCATAGAACTCAGGGCCGGGTTTGTGAGCGTGCTCCGGCAGCAAAAAATATTCATGAGCAACGCGTCGGAGCTGTTCGCGCAATCTAGTTCCCTCCATCGCCAAGTTGCTCGGGGCCGTGCGCGGCGCGATGCGCTGTGGACCTTGCCGAGCCGGCGCGCCCATTCCGAGTTTGCGCAAATGTTTCGGTAGGAAGCGGGATAGAAATTACCATGCTGCTGGCTTTCGTTGCATCCAAAG
>QHZY01000131.1 GCA_003224855.1 Acidobacteriota bacterium
ACTACATTGACTGACGTCAATGTAATGGCTGGCCGTGCCGAAGCTTATACCGGTGCCGCCGCCGGCACCGTCACCATGCGCGCTGTCGAACGCTTCGACTCCGCGCTCGCGGTTGCTCGTCGGCTCATTGCTCCGCTCGGCCGGCTGGCTCTCCTTATCGGAACCCCGCAAGCCGGTCGTGCTCGCCAGTTGCTCGCCGACCTCGCCTGGTCTGACCCGATCCCAATTCCCCTCTCCAGTTCCCGAGTCCTTATTGTAGGCACCGCTGTGGAACCAGACTCGTAACAAGTGGTACGGCTCTAGCCTTGCGGCTTGCTGAACTAGTCCGCGCGACCTAGGATCTTGATCTGAGTGAGGCCAAGTGGGAAATCTTCAGGTCGCGCGGCATTGCTTGCCTGCGGACGTACACTAACCATCAGTGGAACGACTCTAATTACTAAACACCCTCGCCAAGTGGAGTGGTCCCTGGCTCCTGCTGCCTCGCTCCACCGGTTTTCATTACTGACTGCCCTCACGGCCAGGCGCTAAGTGGAATACGGTCGCCGAATTCTCAATTTGGCGCGAAGTTTTCCACAGATGTTCCGCACGGAACACTCGTGCAAATCAACACGTCAATTTGCAAAACGCGTTTGTGTTCCTGCAGGAACACTTCGCTGTTCTGTTCCGCCAGGAACATTAGTGGAAAAGCTCTTGGAATCTCAGCCAAATGCATAACCGTGAACAGCATAGACCGGGATAGCAACTGCACTTAAATAAGTCATTGCAATCACAAGTTGATCCGCACTATTCTGAAATCGCTCTCCGTTCTCCCGGACAAAAAATGGGACGCGTGATCGCGGTTGCCAACCAGAAGGGTGGCGTCGGCAAGACTACGACTGCCATCAACCTGGCCTCGTCATTCGCTGCAGCAGAAGTGAACACACTTCTGATCGATTGCGATCCGCAGTCGAATGCCACCAGCGGACTCGGCCTGGTCAAAGATCCTGAACGAACCAACACCTATCACCTGTTGATGGGGGTCGCCTCGCCGGATGAGTCGGTGCAGCCCACCGGACTCGATCAGCTATGGATAATTCCTGCGCACAAGAATCTGATCGGCGCGAACATCGAACTGGTCGAAGCTGAGCGCAGGGAGTTCCGGTTGCGAGATGCGGTTATGTTCCTGCGGGAACGTTTCCAGTTTATTGTGATCGACTGTCCACCGGCTTTGGATCTGCTTACATTGAACGCGCTGGTGGCAGCCGATTCGGTGCTGATTCCGATGCAGGCGGAGTACTTTGCTCTGGAGGGAATCAGTGAGCTGCTCGACACCATAGAGAGGATTCGAGTGGCGCTGAATGCGTCACTCGAAATTGAGGGCGTGGTGCTGACCATGTTTGATGAGCGCACCAACCTGGCGCAACAGGTGACGGCGGAACTGAAGCGCCACTTTGGAGAGAAGCTGTGCGCGACGACGGTGCCAAGGAACATCCGGCTGGCCGAGGCGCCGAGCCACGGCAAGCCGGCGCTGCAGTACGATCCACGATCTAAGGGAGCGGAGGCGTACATCAAGCTGGCGAAGGAGATTATTTCACGGCACTGGCCGAGTGTTCCGGCAGAAATGGTCAAGAGCGCATAGCAAGAGCGCATAGATTGATTACGGTCGATATATTTAGATTGATGTATGTCGATGTTAGCAAGTGCGTAAACCGCAAAGGGATGACGATTGGGAGGTGAAGGGTGACGGCGAGCCCGGTGGGAAGTGGCGGGACGGAGACCAAGACTCCGGCTGTTCCGGATAAAAGGAAAGCGCTGGGAAGGGGACTGGAGTCATTGCTTCCAGGGTCGAGGGTTGTTCCGGCCGCGGCAGAACGAAGTTCCACAGGCGCCCGGCCCGCACAAGAGAGTTCAGCTGCGCGAGGGGACGAGGTGCTCGAGGTGCGGCTCGATCAGGTGGATGAAAACCCTTATCAGACGCGCAACCTGTTTGATCCGGAGATGCTGCAGGAGCTGGCGCATTCGATCCAGACACAGGGAGTGGTACAGCCGATCGTGGTGCGTCCGGCGGAGAATGGCCGTTATGTCCTGATTATCGGCGAACGGCGCTGCCGGGCTTCGAAGCTGGCAGGAAGGGAGACAATTCCGGCAATTATCCGGCGCGTGTCTGACCAGCAGGCCGCCGAGATGACGGTGATCGAGAATCTACAGCGCCAGGACCTGAACTGCCTGGAGCAAGCCGCTGCATTCGGCAAGCTGAGCCAACAGTTCGGGCTCACCCAGCAGCAGATAGGAGAGCGGGTGGGGCTGTCGCGCGAGTCGGTTTCAAACTACATGCGCCTGCTGAAACTGCCGATTTCGGTGATCGAATATTTAAAGGAAGGAGTGCTGGGGTTCAGCGAGGCCCGCGAGTTGCTGAAGCTGGATAATGACAAGACCATTGAGCGGATCGCGGAAGAGGCGTTTCAGAAGAACTGGAACCTGGCGGGCATCATGGACGCGGTCGAGGCAGAGACGCGGCACCAGTATGAACATCTGCCGGAGACAGTACCGGGACGGGCGCGATGGGTAGATCCGAACGTGAGGGCGGCAGCGCGAGAACTGGAGAGGATTCTGGGAGTGAGGGTCAGAATTCGGGACAAGAAAGGTAAAGGAAAGATTGTGCTGGAGTACGCGACGCTCGAGGATTTCGACCGGGTGATGGAAATGTTGACGGGACCAAGGAAGTAAACAGGTGGGAAGATCGCATGGTTCTGCGGGTGAAAGTGGGAAATGAGGTTGGTTCGCTGATGGGGTGCCAAGAGTGTTACCGGTGGGAAGCAGGGCACGCATCTAAGGGGCGTTGTGATCCGGATTGCAAGCGGAGACACGGAAATTTAAAAATTCTGTGGTTTGTGGTTGCCTGAGTGGGATGGACGGGTCGACGACCCGTCATTACGCGGGCTGTAGCGGGCGCAGCCGAATGGCTATGAGCCCGTACGAGGGCCGTACAAACCCATTTTCTTGACGTACTCTTCCATCTGGGGCGACAGGAATTTTTTCAAAGGCTTTTTTGCTGCGATCGCCTCACGGACATGGGTGGCCGAAATAGCGGAGTGAACATTGTCCAGGAGATGAATGGTCACCCCGTGCAGCGCGAGATCTCCTCTCGCCGGCTGTTTAGCAAATGGTTTAGTGACATTTTCGGGCGGGCGCAAACTCTCCGGTAAAGATTGGGCAACATCGGCCAGCGAGAATCCCGGACGGCTGGCTACAATAAATCTACATTCCCTGAACAACTCTTCGGATCTGTGCCATTGGGAAATCTGCTCGAAGGCATCGATGCCAATCAAAAAAAACAGCGTGTCACTTTTCTTCAATGATGCTTTGACTTTCAGAATGGTGTCGATGCTGTAATTCGGCGACAGCTTTTTGTTTGATGTTTCGAGAGCGGGCGCTTCCAGCAAAGAAGGCACAAAGGCCTTCTCGCCAGCGGTCGCCAGCGTGACCATCGCATAGCGATGGTAATAAGAGGCGAGCGGTTTAGTTTTGTGGGGCGGGGTGCAGGCCGGCACGAATAGAATTCTGCTCAGATCACAGGCTTCGCGGGCCGCCCGGGCAAGGGCGAGGTGTCCGAGATGTATGGGATCGAACGTACCGCCAAAAATTCCGATGTTCATGCCGCCTCTGAGGGCAGTAATTCGTTAATCGTTACCATGGTCCACACTGACCCAGCACTAAAGTAACTCGCGCGGTTCTGTTACGGGAAATTAGATTGAGTTAATGCGAGTGAAGCTCCCCCTTCTTCGCAAGCGGTATGTTCCTCCGGCCCGGGCCCCGATCCTAAGGTACGGCGTCGCAGTTCTGAGCATAACTCTTGCCCTGATTCCTGCCCTGTTGCTCTCCGACGTGGTCGAAAGCCGGCTAGTGGTGTTTGCGGTCGCGATTATGGTCAGCGCCTGGTACGGCGGATGGAAACCGGGACTGGTAGCCACATCTTTTGCTTTAACGGTCAGCGCTTATTTTTCTCTGATAGCGGCGCGTTCACCGGCGGATTACCGGAAGGCAATCATCCATCTCACGCTGTTTGTATTCCTGGCCGTGCTGATCTGCTCTTTCAATGCTGCACTACGGTCGGCGCAGGAGGGACTGCGGCGCTCGGAGATAAATTTTCGCTCGCTGGTCGTCAACGCGCCGTACGGGGTGTGCCGCTGTGATGCGGCGGGCATCATGCTGGATGTGAATCCGGCGCTGGTGGCGATGCTGGGGCACGAATCGGCGGCGGAGCTGGTGGGGGGAAATCTTGCCAACCTTTATGCCGACTCGCAACAGTGGTTTGAGCTGGCGGACCGGTTCCGGTCATTGCAGAAATTCAAAGGGCTGATGGCGGAGTGGGAAAACAAAAGCGGGGCGGCGATCAGTGTACGGCTTTCGGGGCGGGCTTTCCGGGACGAGCGCAACAGCATTTTTTTCGAGCTGTTTGCGGAGGATGTCACGGAAAGACGGGCGCTGGAGCAGCAACTGCGCCACTCACAAAAGATGGAAGCGGTGGGCAGGCTGGCGGGCGGAATTGCGCACGACTTCAACAACCTGCTGATGGTGATCTCCGGCTATTGTGAATTTCTTCTGGAACGAGTGGGGACGAATCCGGCGTTGCGGGGACCAGCGCAGGAGATCGCGAATGCATCACAACGCGCGACCGGCCTGACGCGGCAGCTGCTGGCATTCAGCCGCAAACAGATGCTGGCGCCCAAGGTAATCGATCTGAATACGGTAGTGACGGAAAACCTGCGCATGCTGGAGCGGGTGATCGGCGAGGACATAGACCTGGTGATGGTTCCGGGAGAGGAACTGGGATCAGTGAAGGCGGATCCAGGGCAGGTGGAACAGGTGATCATGAACCTGGCGGTGAATGCGCGTGATGCGATGCCGCAAGGCGGGAAGCTGACGATCGAGACGGCGAACATTTCGCTGGACGAGCGAGCCGGGTAAAGGAACGACGTTCAAAGTTTATCTTCCGCGGGTGGATTACATTGGCGAACCGGTCTCAGTGCAGCCCGCGGCCGCTCCACCCAAAGCCGAGTATGGCCATGAAACGGTGCTGCTGGTAGAAGACGAGGCCAAGTTGCGCGGCCTGGCCCGGCAGTCACTGGAAGGACAAGGATACACCGTGATCGAAGCCGGAGACGGCATCGAGGCCATGCAACAGGCGCAGGCGCATCGCGGACCGATTCATCTTCTGCTGACAGACGTGATCATGCCGGGGATGAATGGGCGGGAGCTTGCGGGGCAACTCGCACCGCGGCGGCCGGAAATGCGAGTGCTCTATATGTCGGGATATACCGAAAACGCGATCGGGCACAACGGCATGCTGGACGAAGGAATCAATCTTCTGCAAAAACCTTTTACCCTCGCGGCGATGAAAGCCAAAGTGCGCGAGGTGCTGGATACACCTCATCCCCAGGAGCTCGAAATGGCGCGTCACACACAATTACGTACCGCTCGCGAGAAAATATCTACTCCGTTCCGGGCAGAGCGTTTCACTCTGCAGCTTCCGCTGCGTTATCGAGCGCTGGGCGATCCCGACTGGCATGAGGGAACTACGGAGAACATCAGCCGCTCAGGTGTTCTGTTCCGCGCGGAAGAAATGGTGCAGCCGAATGTGCAACTGGAGATCAGCCTGGTGCTGCCGGCGGAGATCGCGGGCCTGGCTTCGGCGGAAGTAATTTGCCGAGGAGAAGTGGTGCGCGCGATGGCACCGGAGCAGCCCTGGGTAAGTCCGGCGCTGGCAGCAAAAATTCTGCAATATCACTTTCAGCACGGTTCGCACGTTCCGGAAGCGTAGTGGCGGGTTGAGAATTCCTCTGCGGGCGGGCGCCGGAATAACATGGTAGTCCCGCTCTTCTATTCTGATCGGGTCTTTCTGGCGTGATCCCGCTGTGGTAGAATGGTAGATAGATGTGGTAGAAGTCTGCCATCGTAATGAGCCTTAATATCAAGAACGAGGACGCGCACAAGCTGGCACGGAAACTGGCCCGGCTTACCGGAGAGAGCCTGACCGAAGCTGTGACTGAAGCTGTCCGTGAACGGCTTGAAAGAGTGCAAAAAAAACGTGCCGCAAGACTTTCCGATCGTCTGCTCGAAATCGGGCGAGACTGCGCGATGCACCTCAAGGAACCTTTTCGCTCCGCGGAGCATGGCGATCTGCTTTATGACGAGAAAGGCCTGCCGAAATGATTCTGGATACCTCGGCCCTGATTGCGGTTCTGCGCTTTGAAGCGGAAGCGCCCGAGTTCGCCAGGATCATTGAGCATGCCGCACGGCCTCGTATTTCAGCAGTGAGTTATGTGGAGGCTGGAGCAGTTATTGACGGCAGCAAGGATCCGGTCGCCAGCCGCCGTTTCGACGAATTACTTCAGGAAGCACAAATCGCCATTGAGCCAGTAACGGAAGCGCAAGCTCGCATAGCGCGCCAAGCCTATCGCGACTTTGGGAAAATCAGTGGCCATCCCGCCAAGCTGAATTTTGGCGACTGCTTCTCCTATGCGCTGGCAAAATCCAGCGGGGAAGCACTACTGTTTAAAGGCGCAGATTTTCGCCTGACGGATGTACTATTCTTGAGCTCGAGAAAGATTCGGGAGCATTCACGGATTATTTTGTGGTTTGCAGCGGAAGCAATCCGCGGCAGGTGCAGGCGATCAGCGATGAAGTGGCGGAGCGACTGGACAAAAAGGGAATGCGCGCCACTCACATTGAAGGTTACAAGCAGGCGGAGTGGGTGCTGCTCGATTATGTGGATTTCGTAGTGCACGTATTCTCTGAACACGCGCGACGATATTACGATCTTGAACGGCTGTGGAAGTCGGCGCGAAAGCTGGAGCCGGCTGAACTGACAGCACGGCGGCGCGCCAGCACGCGGACAGCGCGCAAGAAGCCCGCCTAAACATTTCTTTTATGAGTGCCTCAAACTGGGGCGATTCTTATCGCCTGGTGGCTTCCGAAAAATGGAAACAGAAATCGGCTGCCATGGGGCGGGACGTCACGCAGGCGCTGGTGGAGTATGCCGACCCGAAGCCGGGCATGCGTGTTCTTGATGTTGCCTCCGGCACCGGCGAGCCGGCAATCACGATTGCATCCCGGCTCAAAGCGGCCGGGGAGGTGGTTGCAACCGATCTGAGCACTGAGCTTTTAGCCATTGCTGAAGAACGAGCGCGGCAGCGCAAGCTTATGAATTTCTCAGCTCAGCAGGCGGATGCGCACCAGCTGCCGTTTCCAGACAAGACTTTCGATCTGGCAACCAGCCGCTTCGGCGTGATGTTCTTTGCGAATGTTGAAAGAGCGTTTTCAGAACTTCGCCGGGTCCTGAAACCTGGCGCCCGCGCCTGCTTCGCGGCCTGGGGACCATTCGAGCAGCCCTATTGGTTGAGCACGATAGGCGTGGTGCTAGCGAATGTGGGCGGGCCGCTACTGGCGCCGGATGGACCCGATCCGTTTCGCTTCGCACAGCCGGGAAGCTTGACGGCTGCACTGCGCGCTACGGGCTTTAAGGAAATTCAGGAAGAAACACGCACAGTGCCGTGGACCTGGCCCGGCGCGCCGGAAGAAGTGTGGGAGCAGCTCAAAGCGGTGACGGCGCCCTTCAAGCCGTTACTAGCCCGTGTTCCGAAAGGTGAATGGGAAAGAATCGATGGCGAGGTGTGCGCGGCAATCCAGGAACACATTAATGATGATGAAATTCGCTTCGGGGCGACGATCGTGCTGGCATCTGGGGTGAATCCTTAGTTCATTGCGGTTCCCAATGCAGATTCTGTATTTGAGGGCTGCTGGCCAGTTCATTGATAAAGGCGGGCGGAGAGGAATCCCTGGCTGGCTTTCTCCAGCGGATGCGCATCCGAAGCTGGCTTTGCTTGTGATTCATATAAGTCAGTTCAGACGACAGCACTTGGTAGTTAGCCTTGGCCAGTTGAGCTCGCAGGTCATCCTCTTTTAGGCTTTCGGTTAGGAGCGTGAGCACTCCATCATGGTCCTGAGGCAGGAAGTACTCCAGTTTGCGAAACAGCCATAAGACGACAGTGGTCAGCGCCAGCGCGGCCAGTCCGAGCTTGAGCTGACCGCCTCCGAAGCACAAGCCGATCACGGTGGAGAACCAGAGCGTAGCCGCGGTGGTAACGCCGACCACCATATTTTGCTTGTGCAGGATCGCACCGCCACCGATAAATCCCATGCCGGAAAGAATGCCCAGCGGCAAGCGCATGAGGTCAAGCTGGATAAAAGAATTGGGGGCTTTGCCGGTGAGCCCAAGCAGCAGGTTTACCTGAATCATGGTGACGGCGGCAGCCAGGGTGACCAGAATGGTGGTGCGCAAACCGGCTTCGTGGCCGTGGACGCTGCGATTCAAGCCGATCAGCGTTCCGGCGGCGAGCGCCAGAGCCAGCCGCAGGGAAATTTCAGACCATGTAATATCGAGCGGCAACACATGCTCCGGGGTCAGGCAGAATCGGCGTTCTTCAGCAAACTGAGTTGCTGAAGCAGAGCATGGAGTTGCTTGGCGGGCATTGGATGGTTCAAGAAGGCGAGCATGAAAATCAGGGTGGCATGGATTGGGAAGACGAAAGAACCGGCGATCCAGACGCTCACCGAAGAATATCTGAAGAGAATCGGGCATTACGCGCAGGTGGAAGGAATTCCGCTGAAGGATGAAGCTGCGCTGCGCAAATTGTGCGGGTCTGAGCGGATCTCGCAGCTGGCGGTACTGCTTGCTTCACAGGGACGCGAATTTCACTCGCAAGCATTTGCGGAGTTTATAGAACAACAGCAGATTCGCAGTTCCTTGCCGTTGCTGTTTGCGGTGGGGCCGGCAAGCGGGTTCAGCGAGGCGACACTCGGTTGTGCAAACATGCTTCTCTCGCTGGGAAAGATGACCTACGCGCACGAGATAGCGCGCATAGTTCTGCTGGAACAGATTTATCGGGCATTCACCATCATCAAGCGGCACCCGTACCATCTTGGGCATTGAAGCAGAGTAGCTTGGTCTGTACCTTCGTGATATTCCACTTCCGTCTTTAAACATTTAAATTTTCTGAACATTTATTCTGGAGTCCATATTGCTGATGAAAAATCCGTTTGAAGTGCTTCGCATCAAGGAGCAGGAACTGCAGCGAGTGAGAAGAGAAGTAGAAGCGTTGCGTATGATTGCGCCTCTGCTGGCGGAAAGCGCGGAGAAACCTGCGAATGGCAAGTCAGAAAGCCACGAGGTAATTGACCTGCCATGAAAAGGCATTCTTGGGAGTGCGCGTCCGGCTTGGCGCGCAGGCCAGGCGGCGTTCGCAAGGTCATTCTGGAAGCAAGTTTCGAGAAACAAGGGAGTTAGCTGGGTGGCAGTTTTTTGTAAACATTCAACTTGACGTTCCTGGGCAGGGGTGTACCATGCCGCGTGCAAGATAAGCGACTGGTGGTAGACGAGTTGCCGCAGCAAGCCGGCCAGCCCAACTTTCTGCGGCTCAAGGGCCCGGTGGTTCTGGACACCCTGCCTGAGTTCCGCGCCAAGGTGCTGTCCGCGCGTTCGCACAACCTGGTGCTGGATATGGCGGGGGTGCCGTATATGGATTCGGCCGGCATTGGCGCACTGGTAATGCTCTATGTGAGGCACCAGCGTGATGGCCGTGCCATCTGTCTGCTAGGAACAACCGACCGCGTCCACGAAGTTTTGAAACTGGCGCAAGTAGCCCAGTTCTTCCAATTCATCAGTACATTGAATGAAGCTGAGCCAAACCCCGCCTGATGCGATCTGTTGCAAGGTCAAGATCTACAATCCCATGGCTGCCTGCTGTTCGTGAGCAAACAACTGACGAACAAAGCGGACGCCATCCCGCACGAAATTAACCAGAGTGGCAACGATGGCTGCCACCAGACCAATGTGCAGTCCGAAGTTTATGCTTCTGACCACAGGTTGCCATTCGACTCGATTGACATCAGCGGGGACGAACAGGGTGGAGGCATTCGCGAGCAGAAAAAGCAACAGCAGTCCGAGCGCATGCTTCAACAATCGGACGGCCCGGGCGGGCTGCCCCCAATCGGGACGCATCAGGGCTAGAGCCGTAAGGCCAATATCAATCGACGCGGTCACGACGAACAGCGGATAAATCTTCAGCCAGATGGGGCCGAACCGAATGAAATTTGCTCCCGGGCCCAGCACAAGGTATTGGTAGTGCAATCCAGTCAACCACCATGCGCTAAAAACTGCCTGCAGGACGAGCTGCACGACGAGATCGAACTTTGATTTTCGGGCTGGTTTTTTGACCAGCGCCGGCAGCTTGAACGGATCCCAGTGATCGCAGGGGCGAAGCCTTGCCCCCAGCAGATCGAGCGCAGCAAAGACCAGGGTGACAATCGCAAACACTTTCAAAGCGACGCCAGGGAAGTGGAAGAAGACCGCGAGGCTCTCACCAAACGGTTTTCCGGATGCGGCAATCGCAATACTCGTGGCGGCGTGCGCTACCAGCGCAATCGTCAATGCCCAGGTCAGGACTTTCCAATAGATGGTGAACAGTGATCCCCCGATGATCTGCCGACGGCCGCCATAGCGGCTTGCCAGGGTCATGGGATTGCCCATCTTTTTGAGGATCTCGGCGATCTCGCTGCTGTTGAGTGGCCGGCCGAGCGTGCTCTCCCGTTCCTCAACCTGCGAAAGAATGCTGTCGCGCAGCTCCTGAACGATGTCATCGCTCTGCTTGCCGGGTAGCGCCGCCTTCACGGCCTGTAAATATCGTTCGACCAGTTCCATATTCGTCTCCATGTCACTTTCTACGCGACGCCGTTCAGAAGCTTGTCCAATGATTGGCTGATGGCATTCCACTCCGAGGTCAACTGCTTCAGCACCGACTTTCCTTCTTTGGACAGGTGATAGAAACGTTTGTTGCGCTTGTCTTCCTCGCGCCATTCGCTCATCAGCAGACCCTGGCTTTCCAAACGGCGCAGCAGGGGGTACAGCGTGCCTTCATCTATCTCCACGCCCCGGTCCGCCAGTGCTTTTCGCAGGGTGTATCCATAGCGCTCGATGCGAAGCTCGGCGAGGACGGCAAGGATCAGACAGCCTCGACGCAATTCGAGCCGGAGGTTCTCAAGCACCTCTTGGTTTGCGGTGAGCGGGTTGTCTACTATGTGAGGCATGGTGTACGACGCACACTGTATGACACACAGTACAGCAGTGTCAAGAAGTTTTGGAAAAAAATCTGAAATCGCAGAGTTCGCCGAGAAACCGCAGAAAAGCCGCAGAGAAAGGGCGCGGAGAAAAATAGAGGGAAAGCTCCGTTGCAAGCGGGATCACAGCGATAAACGGAATGACAGAATTAAAGGACCAGTGAGGCTACTTGAGAATGCCGCGCTGGGCGATACCGATGTTGTCGCGGGAGGTGTTTTTGACGAAGTACATCATCTCGTCAGCCTGGCGGATGATGTCGTAAGGAGTCTTAGCGTCATGGGGATAGCTGGCAACGCCCATGGAGGCGCGGATATTCAGGTTGAGGCCTTCTTCCTGGCAGAACGTGCTGGTGCGAAGAGTGTCGCGCAGACGACGGGCGACTACGAGGGCGGCGTCTTTGCCAGTCTGAGGCAGCAGGACCACAAACTCGTCGCCGCCATAACGGAAGGCGTAATCGATCAACCTGAGCTGGGCTTTGATTTGGTAGCCGATTTCAGCCAGCAGTTTGCTTCCAATCAGGTGTCCGTGCGTGTCATTGACCTGCTTGAAGTGGTCGAGGTCGATGAACACCACCGTAAATTCATAGTTGTAGCGGGCGGAACGATAGACTTCGGTCTCGAGCGTCTTATGCAGATGCCGGGCGTTGTAAAGCCCGGTGACGTCATCGGTGATGGTGAGTTCCTGGATACGCTCGAAGGCGCGGGCGTTTTCGATGGCGATGGCCGCGTAATCACAAAGCGACTGCAGGAAGAATGACTCCTGCTCGGTGAAGTGGTCCATGCGGACGTTCACAAGCTGAATCACGCCCAAAACTCGCAACCTTGACCGGACGGGCACGCAGATGATGGAGCGGGTTTCCCATTTAGTCATTTCATCGATGCGCTTAGCAAAGCGCGGATCGGTGTAAACATCGGGGACAACCAGGCGCTCGCCGTGTTTGGCCACCCATCCGGCGATGCCTTCGCCCACCTTCAGGCGGACGTTTTTAAGCGCTTCGGCCGCGGTGCCGACGGCGATCGCGAAATAGAGTTCGTCGCGCTGCTCGTCGACCATCAGCAGAGACCAGGTGTCAGGCCGGAAATACTCCGCCATTTTTTCCATGATGGTCTGCAGGATGGAATCGAGGTCAAGCGAGGACGTGAGGGCCTTGGCCACGTCATGGTAGATGTTCACTTCCTGCAGCTTGCGATCCGCACCGGTGGCCTTGGTCATGAACGGCAAATCCCCGAATGGGCGAGAGTTAGAAAATTATAGGCGGGGCTGGAAAAGATCGGCAATGAACCTTGGTAATAGAACCCTCGAAGCTACTGTCGTAAGGACGTAGGCGTGGATATCTGGGCGCCGGGTCGCCGGCTGATTGGAAGGCTGGTTACCGTCGGGTTTCACAATGCACGAAATACCTTAACGATGGCGTGAAACGTGATTACGATAGAGCAGAGATTTGGATGGACCGATTCGGCGCAACTCTGAAGCAGACCCGGGAGGCGCGCAAGCTCTCTCTTGAAGACGTCGCACTGGCTACCAAGATCGGCGTTCGTTTTCTTAAAGCCCTGGAAGACGAAGATTTCCAGAAACTGCCGGGCGGAGTTTTCAATAAAAGCTTCACGCGCACCTATGCGCGAGAGCTGGGGCTAAACGAACAAGAGGCGGTTGCCGGGTATCTGAAGGCAAGCGGCGGTGAGACCGCACCGGAGCCGAAGCTGGAAGAACTGGCGGCGGCGCGGCAGCGTGAGCGCCAAGTTCCGCACTGGAAGGCGGGCGCGGGATTCAGCCAGCTTCCCTGGGGATTTATATCGATCGCGCTGGTGGTGGCGGCGATCGCGCTTGCGATATGGGGATCGCGCAATCGTGAAAACGTGCAAACCCTGCCGAGGCCGCACGCGAACGAGCCGGTGCGGGCGGGTGCAACACCGACTTCCGCCCAACCTGGCGTGTCAGTGGTTGCCACTCCGGTAAGCTCGCCCAGCCCGGAAGTCACAATGACAGCTTCTGGACCGGCAGAACAGGCGGCGGCTGCTGCAACGGCCAGCGGCCGGTTTGAAGTGAAAGTGAAAGCCCGCGAGGACGCCTGGATTTCAGTTACCGCGGACGGCCAGCAGATCATGCAGGATGTTCTTACCGCGCAAACTGAAAAATCGATTGAAGCGCGATCACAAGTAATTATCCGTACCGGTAATGTGGGTGCACTGGATTTTTCGTTCGGCGGAAAAAAGCTGCCGGCGCAGGGCGATTACGGCGAAGTCCGCACGCTGACCTTTGATTCAAACGGGCTGCAGCCATCGCTGCGCAAGGCGGCGATGTCGAATTAGGCGGGATGTAACAAGTTCAATCTGATGGATAAGTGGCCCCGGATTACTGCCGGGGCTTTTGAATTTCTGTTGCGATGGCGTACGGGTTAAAAATCAGTTCTCAGTTCT
>QHZY01000270.1 GCA_003224855.1 Acidobacteriota bacterium
GAAGCGTCCGCCACCATGATGTAGAGCTCCATCCTTGACTTCCCGGAGCCAAAGCCGAGCAGAGCGCGTCGCATCTGGTTTCCTTCACTCAACTCGGTGAACACGCCGCTCACCAGCAGACCCTCGGTCGGCTTGGATTCCGTGGAGCCCAGGCGCTGAGCCTTGAAGCCGGCCTTTTGCAAATCGGCTACCAGGCTTTCGGACATCAAGCGAACCAGATTGCTCGCGGCGGTAGCAGGATCCTGGCGCTTTCTCCTCAATGGACTCTTTGGTGGAGCCGGTAGCAGATATCCTTTGCCGGTAATGCCGCCTTTGTCCTGCTTGAAGTTGGCGGCATCCAGATCAAAGTCGCTCACGTAGATGACTTTGTCCCGATCGCCCTGCGACCGTGCAGACTCGTGTGCCCTCGGAGCTTGCGAGTTGGCGTCTTGGCCTACACACAAGCCGAGCATGAGAATTGGCGCTAACACGCTCATGGGATAATTGCGAACTGCTTTCATCATTCCTCCTCTAAAGTGATCGTTATTCATCGGGTCCAATTCCTATATCGCCACCAGCTCCGCACCCATCGCGGCGGAACTGAAAACGTACAACCTGGGCTGAACAGCCTCCAGCGCCCTGGTAAAGATGGACTCGCATGCTCGGTCGCCGATCTCAAGCAAAAGCGCAGTCTCGCGGCGCGAATATCCTTCGAGTGCCCGCAGCACGAAAGCGAATCGAGGCAGCGGATCAAGATGCAGGAGCCTCTGCTGGAGCGCATCAGGCGATTGACTGAGCGCAAGCTCCAGCCGGTCTGAAATTCCACTGCCATCTTCTCTGGAATGCAGACAGGCACATTCTTCCGGGCCGCAGCCCGTGGGACGCATTAGCGCGATGCATGCCTGGATAATGAGGCGTCGCGCCCAACTCGCCATCCAATCACGAAATACGCAATCGGCGCCTTTAAGTGATTGCTCAAACGCAGCCCTGAGAACCTTCTCGCTCAGTTCTTCATTACCGGTCAGGGTGTAGCAGAGCCAGCGAAGCGGTTCTGCCGAATCTGCAAATAATCGGACGTAATCGTTTTGGGTACACCTATCCTGTTGGAGCATCGCGCCCATATTTGAGTTCCTCATTTCTGACTGATCTTGCCCGGTTAGTTCGCGTCCGAGGTGTCTTGTGCTGCTGCCGCCTCGGCTTCTTCGATTTCTTCGATCAATGCCGACATCAGTGGTCCTGACCCCATCAGTTCCACGCCGGCATGGCGAATCTCAGCCAGGAGTTGATGGCCTGCATCGTCGACGAATGAAACATTCAGCAGGTCCACGACAATCTCCGTTTCGCCATTCACTTCAGACAACCCCGCCCACGCATTTCTCGCTTCATCCACCCATTCATGTGCCAGTTTGCCTTCCAACTTCATTCGTGTGATTCCCGGCTCGTTCATGACACTGATTCGAAGCATTCCTTCTCCTCGCGGATCTCTTGCATACTTTGCTCGCGCTGCGCTCGTCCGATCACGCTCTTTGCCGAGCTACGATCGGCGAGAGAAAGCGACTGATATGCGGCGCGAAGCCCTTCCAGCAGTGCGCGGGCTTGCTCGCGCGAGCAGCGCGCTCTAGGAGCTTGTTCGAATGTCTCTATCAATTGCGGCATCATGTCCTGGTATAAGGCACCTGCCTTGCCAAACTCCGTTTGCGAAGTCAATGCATGGGAAGTAATTGATTTCTTGGAGTTTGTAAAAATGAGCGCAATCACGCGGTGGCAGGCGTGCCGAAGGTTCTCGCGCCCAACGATTCGGCACCGTGCCGAATTTGGCACGAAATTGGGCACTGAGCCGAAAACAGGCAGAGCACTTTTTTGCGACTGGCTGTGCTGAGGATCTTATCGAGAGACCGCCAGGCTGGAGCGTCTCCAGCAGTAGGTAAGCGATTCCCCATACAAACGCCATGAGAAGGTAGACGCTCAAAGCGCCGTAAATTGTGTCCCGCGTGACCGTTTCCGTACTCAGAACAGCCCGCAGCAACGTGACCAATGTGAAGCCCAGAAATATGAGAGTGGAGACCAGACTCGGTACCGCGAGTGACGATGAACTGGGGTGAAAGGCCAACCATGTATTTAGGGCGGCAGTTGGCATCGCAAGAAGAACTCCTGTGATCCACTGCGTCCGCTTATCGCTGACCGCGTACACCGCCGCCACAAATGTGAGAGCCGACAAGAGACGAAAGATGACTGTCGACAAGCCGGGTTTTGCAAGATAAGGGAAGAGCACGATCAACGAAATTAAGGTGGCGAAGAGGTAGGAAAACTTGCTTCGTTTACTGTGTGTGGAGATCAGGGCTATTGGCTTTGGTGCCGCCATAGGTTTATCGGACGCTTGCTTTCCTACGCCTGCATGCTAGGGGGCCACCAGTGATTCCGGGTGATGCCGAGCTTCTTGATCTTGTATTGCAGCGTGGTACGTTTTATCCCGAGCCGTGCTGCCGCACCCTTAGGACCGCCAAGCATTCCTCCAGTTTCCCGAAGAATCTTGATAATCTGCTCTCGATCGCCATCCTGGATGGAATTGATGGGCTTCTGCATCTGGCGAGCAAATTTCTCAGCGAAATAGCGAACCAGTAGCGGAATGTCCTCCTGTCGTTCGCGCAATGGAGGAATCTGGATCGGGAACACATTGAGCCGGTAATAAAGGTCTCCACGAAACTGACGTTCCTCAATCATCTTTTCCAGATCGCGATTCGTGGCGGCAACCAGGCGCACATTAACCTTCTTCGTGTGGGTGCTTCCCAGGCGCTCGAATTCACGCTCCTGCAAGGCGCGCAACAACTTAGGCTGAATCTCCACGGGAATGTCACCGACTTCGTCCAGGAACAACGTTCCCTGATCAGCCAATTCAAGGCGTCCGATTTTTTGTGCAATCGCCCCGGTAAAAGCCCCCTTCTCGTGACCAAACAGCTCACTTTCGAGCAGGCCAGTGGGAATCGCCGCGCAGTTCAGTTTCACAAACGTGCGGGGCTTTCGCCGGCTGTGCTCATGCACGGCACGTGCAATCAGTTCTTTTCCCGTTCCCGTTTCTCCCAACAGCAACACAGTCGAGTCGCTTGCCGCAACAGTTTCCACCAGTTTCAAAACCTGCTTGAGAGCGGGACTTTGACCGACAATTTCGTCGAAATTAAGTTCGTTGCGGATTTCATCTTCGAGGTAGAGCTTTTCCTGCGCCAGCTTGTTCTTGAGGGCTTCCAGGTCACGAACGGCAAGTGCGTTCGCCGCTGCGATGGCAACCTGGTTTGCAATTTGTTGGAAGATTTCCTGATCGTCTTCGGTAAAGGCGTCTTCACGCACACTCGAAATCGACATCGCGCCAATCTTGCGTCCGTGTATTGAAATGGGCATCGAATACAGAGACTTCAGGCCGCTCTTGAAAAAGCCGTGCGTTACCGATGATGGAAAGTTTTCGTAATCGGGCCGCGGAAGATACAGTGGCTTGCCGCTCTTAAACACGAGGCCACTCGTCGTGCCTTCCGGATCATAGTAAATACCCTCGGGCATAGGATTGATCACAGAGCTGACCGCTTGAGCGAACAACTTGCCGGTTTCGGAATCGTAGATCGCCAGGGCCACACATTCATTGGGAACGACGGAGTGCAGACTAGTGGAAACTGCGCGGACCAGTTCGCTCAGATTCAGGTGAGACACCAGAGCATTGTTGATGTCGAGCAACAGCTTCGAGCGGTCGCGCTCGTGCTTTGCCACCTGCTCGGCCTGCTGGGCTTTCTGAAAATTCAAGGCATTCTCAACTGCGATCGCAATCTGTCCAGAGATCTCTTCCAGCAATCTGGCACTATCCGGCGTGAACGCGTCCTCGCGCAAACTGACCACGCCCAATGCCCCTAGCGTTCGTCCATGGACAATCAGAGGATTGAAGCAGCCCGACTTCACACCATGATCGATCGCATAGCCCATCCAGGACGAAGGAAATCTCGCAAGCTCGGCGACCGACCTTACCAGAACTGGCCGGCCGGTCTTGATGGCTTGTTCCTCAGGAGTGCCCTCCATCGGCGTGCGCAGGCCCTCTTTAAAGACAACATTTTCCAATTTGCCCAAATCGAGTGCGAGTGTCTCGAGGGTGTTCTCTGGACCGCAAAGGGCGATAAAGGAGGAATCGTTGAACATCACCTCTTGCAGCCGCGCTGAGATAGACTTCAGCAGTTCGTTCAGATTCAGGTGCGACACGACAGCATTGTTCACCTCAAGCAACAATTTGGAACGATCCCGTTCCTGCTCCATCTGACATTGGGCCAGCCGTGTCTTCTCAAAATTTTGCGCATTGTCGACGGCGATTGCTACCTGCGTTCCGATTTGAGTGAGCAGCTCCGCATCCTCTTCAGTGAAGGCCGATTCGCGCAAGCTGGCCAACGCCATGCTGCCGACGATCTTGTCGTGACATATCAAAGGTACGGCGCAACCCGACTTTATGCCGCGGGCGTAGGCGTGCTTCATGATGTCAGCGTTAAATTC
>QHZY01000132.1 GCA_003224855.1 Acidobacteriota bacterium
ATCGATGTAAATCGATATAGTGGCGAGTTGAGTATTGCCCAGCTTTGCGTCATTGAGGAAGGGCGCGAGAAGATGGGCGATGCGGGAGGGGTCCACGCTGGTGAATTGTAGTCGAGGGCGGGATCATCACAGGGGGTAGTCGCGCGGCGCCGTGGTCGACAAAAGAAGCGAAACGTGGGGCACCCGGCGAAACCTGGGGCACCCGGCAGGAGTCAGTCGGTGATGAGGGCGGCGGTGAGTTCGGAGACGCGGTGGACGTGGTGCAGGTCGCACCAGTTTTCGAGCTCGGTGACGATCTTTTCGGTGGCGACGGGGTCCCAATAGCTGGCGGTGCCGACCTGCACGGCGGTGGCTCCGGCCAGCATGAACTCGGCGATATCGGAGGCTTTCGAGATCCCTCCCATGCCGATGACGGGAATTTTCACAGCTTTTGAAGCTTCATAGACCATTCTGAGCGCAATTGGCTTGATGGCGGGGCCGGACAAGCCAGCAGTGACGTTGGCGATGCGCGGCTTGCGGGTTTCGGGGTCGATGGCCATGGCAAGGAAGGTGTTGACGAGCGAGACGGCGTCGGCGCCGGCTTCCTGGGCGACGTAGGCCATCTGCGCGATGCTGGTGACGTTGGGAGAAAGTTTGACGATCAGCGGCCGAGCGGAGACGCGGCGAGCTTTGTTGACGACTTCATCGAGCAGGCGGGGATCGCTGCCGAACTGCACGCCTCCGTGGGTGGTGTTGGGACAGGAGACATTCAATTCGTAAGCGGCGATGCCTTCGCCCTGGTTCAGGATGTGGATGGTGCGTTCGTAGTCTTCGCGGGTATAGCCGAACACATTAGCAAAGACCACGATATCCTGAATAGCTTTAAGCTTCGGCAGCTTTTCCTCGACAAAGGCGCGTGCGCCGATGTTCTGCAGGCCGATGGCGTTAAGCATTCCGGCAGCGGTCTCATACAAGCGCTGCGGTGGATTACCGGGCATGGGTTCGTAAGAGAGGCCCTTGACCACGAAGCCGCCGAGACGATTGAGATGGACGACGTCCTCGAATTCCAAGCCATAACCGAAAGTGCCGCTGGCGGCGATGACGGGATTTTTGAGCTGAATGCCGCACAGGGAAACGCTGAGATCGGGCTTGAAGTGCTGGTGGGTTTGCGCCATCAGTGGGACGCTCCTGAGAGGCTGAGCACGGCGGGCTCGATGCGTTCTGCTTTGGTGGATGGGGATGACTTCTGCCCGGAGGCGGGACGCTGAGCCGGGTTGAGGGCTTCGGTGAGCACTCGGCCAATGGAGTGGGTCGGGGCGTTGATGCCGAGAAGCGAAGCGAGGGTAGGGGCGAGATCGACCGGTTCGGCGTGGGTGCGATAGGTCCCGGGCTGAAATGGCAAACCAAAAAAGGAGAGGGGCACGTGAGTGTCATAAGTGTACGGCGAAACGTGATCCGTGCCGCTCATGCCTGCGACCGAAAAAGGAGCGGGTACTCCCATAACGTACCAGCCACCGACGGGCGAATAGCTGTGCAGATATTTAGTTCCTTCTTCGGTGAAGGGGACAGCAGATTTAGCGAGCTGAGTGCGAGTGTAGTATGCGCGAAATCCGGCTTGCTTCATGGCTTCCCCGGTAGCGCGTTCGGCATCTTCTTCGGCAATCTTTGCGGCGGCAAAGGCGTCGGCGTCGAGCCAGGCGAGCGGGTAACTGATTTCTTTGACATATGCGGCGGGATGCTGGGGAGAGAGTCTGGCGGAAAGAGCGAAGTTAACCTGGTCGCGGAGCGTTTTCGCTGAAAGCGCGAGCGCAGGGATGCGGAGCGCGGCGGCGATTTTGGGAAGAGGTGGGATGCCGTGGTCAGCAGAGAGGGCGAGCCAGACGTTGGCGAGCCCGAAGTTGCGGCCGAGGAATTCGAAAAATTCGGCCAGCTGGCGGTCGGTGGCCAGAATCATGGCGCGCAGCTCGGGGGAATCGGGACCGACCTGGTGGCCAAGAATGTCATTGGCGGAAAGACTGATGGTGAGGAGATCGGTGGCTGGGCCCTGGCCGAGTTTTTCGCTGGTGATGAGCTCGCGCGCGAATTCAAATTGGTAATCGTTGGCGAAGGGAGTGGAGCCGACGAGCAGATAGAAACTCGAAGGCTTTCCCGCGACCGGGGTGGCGGAGCGCAGAACATGGCCGTCAGAATCTTTCCAGTCCTGATGCAGATATTTTTCGGCTCGCTTGCTGTGATTGAAATCTTCCGCCCACCTGGGAAGAGAAGCGCGGTAATAAGAAGATGTGATCCAAGCGCCGGAGTCCTGGTCGATCCAGTAGGCGGCGTCGGCGGAGTAGCCGCCGGAAAAGACTGAGGCGCGGTCTTTCAGTGCGATGGAGAAGACTTTCGATTTGCCTTGAGTCGCGAGTTTGAGCTCATCGCCGAGAGTGTCGGCGAGAAGATAATGGGGCGAGGAGCCTTTGGCGCTGGCTGCGAGGCCGACAATCTGAGTGGATTCATCTTCGACGGAGACGACCATGCGCTTTTTGAGCGGGTCCCACCATTCGTTGTCGATAATGCCGTGGCCGTTGGAGTAAGCGCCGGTGAACAGGGTGGCGTGTCCGGGTGCGGTGCGGGTGTTGGCATAGTTGTAGTTGCAGTCGGAAAAGTTAGCGCCGCGATCGAGGAAGGTGCGGAAGCCGCCGGGCGGCAACTCATCACGGTAGCGGTCGAGGTAGTCGCCACGGAACTGGTCGATGACGATGACGACAATAAGGCGCGGGCGGGCGTTGTAGGCGGAAGCGGCGGCGAGGGAAGACAGGAGCAGGACGAGAGCGGAGAGGCTCACGGGCGGTAGTGTAACAGCGGGAGATGGCGGGAGGGGAGGGGCGTGCACTTCAGCGGCTAACGCCGCTCGTGATGATGGTCTTTATGGCAGGGGTAAACCCGTGTAGGCAAAGTTGCTCCACCATCTGTTCGGCGAGGCATTGGAAACAATTGCAAATCCGTTTTCTTCAATACTCTGCAAGTGCTTGGACACGGTATGAGCTTACCGCAACCCGATGGTTGACGAACTCAGGCGATTACGCCAACTACTTGCACGGACTCGACCCTCCCGCTTGGCTGAACGCGAACAGCAAGGGGTGCAACTTTCGCGCCCGCTATCTGCTATCCCAGGGATGGTTTGACCCTCCTTTCCCCGCTCCCATAAACTGAACTTTCCATGGCAGATAATATTCACATCAGGCTCCCGGATGGGAGCGAGAAGGAAGTGCCCAAGGGCACGACGGCGCTAGAGGTTGCGAGGTCGATCAGTCCGCGACTGGCGGATGCGGCGATTGCGGCGAAAGTGGGGCCGTTATCCGGCAACGGGTCGGAACAGAGCGCAGGTCTTGCAAAACCGGCGAGAGCCGGGGCACCCAGTGAGGGCGATCGAACTACGCAGGATCTGATCGACCTCACCCGGCCGTTGGAACAAGACACCGGCCTGCGCATCCTTACGGAAAAGGATCCGGAGGCGCTGGGAGTTTACCGGCATTCGTCGGCGCATCTGCTGGCGGCGGCGGTGCTCGAGCTGTTTCCGGAGACCAAGCTCGGCCACGGGCCGGCGACCGAGAGCGGATTCTTTTACGACTTTTACCGTACGACCCCGTTCACGCCCGAGGACCTGGAGAAAATCGAAAAGAAAATGCAGGAACTGGTGCAGCAGAACCTGCCGTATGCGCGCGAATTTTTGCCGCGCGATGAAGGCTTGCAGCGCTTCAAGAGTGAAGGCGACTTCATGAAGTGCCACTTCATCGAGCAGTTCACGCGTCCGGATGAAAAGATTTCGATTTATAAGACCGGCAAGTTTCTGGATTTCTGCCGCGGGCCGCACATCCCTTCGACCGGCAAGATCAAGGCGTTCAAGCTGCTGAACATTGCGGGCGCGTACTGGCTGGGGGACGAGAAGAACCCGCAACTGCAGCGCATTTACGGAACGTCATTCTTTTCGAAAAAAGATCTCGACCAGTATTTGCACCAGATCGAAGAGGCCAAGAAGCGCGACCACCGAGTGCTCGGCAAGCAGCTCGACCTGTTTTCCATTCAGGAGCTGGCCGGGCCGGGGCTGATTTTCTGGCATCCCAAGGGCGGGATCATCCGCAAAGAGATGGAAGACTGGATGCGCGAGCAGTACCTGAAGCGCGGATATTCGCTGGTGTATACGCCGCACGTGATGCGCAAGCAGCTGTGGCAGACCTCGGGGCACGAGGGCTACTACTCGCAAAACATGTTCGACACCATGGAGCTCGACGACGCCGAGTACCGGCTGAAGCCCATGAATTGTCCGGGACACATCCTTATATATAGAGACTCGTTGAAGTCGTATCGTGACTTGCCGGTGCGGCTGGGCGAGCTGGGCACGGTTTACCGGTACGAGCGCTCGGGGGTGATGCACGGATTGCTGCGGGTGCGCGGGTTCACGCAGGATGATGCGCACATTTTCTGCACGCCGGAACAAATCGAGAACGAGATCGCCGATTGCGTCGAGTTTGCGCGCGATGTGCTGCGGGATTATGGTTTCGATAAGTTTGCGACTGAGCTTTCGACCTGGAACCCTGATGACAAGAAAAATTTCGTGGGATCGGAAGAGCAGTGGAATTCAGCGACTGCGGCCCTTGAGAAGGTGCTGAAGCAGCTGAATATCGAGTACACGACCATTCCGGGCGAAGCGGCATTTTATGGACCGAAGATTGACATCAAGCTGGTGGACGCGATCGGGCGCTTGTGGCAGCTTTCGACGGTGCAGTTTGATTTCAACCTGCCGGCACGGTTCGGGCTGGAGTATGTCGCCGAAGACGGCACGCGCAAACAGCCGGTGATGGTGCACCGGGCGTTGTATGGATCGATCGAGCGATTCTTCGGAGTGCTGATCGAGCATTATGCGGGAGCGTTTCCGGTCTGGCTCTCCCCGGTTCAGGTGATGGTGATTCCGATTGCGGAACGGCATGTGGAGTATGCGAACAAAGTTGCTTCGTTCCTGCGCGGAGAAACATCCCACTTCTCCCGAAACCGGGGAGAAGTGGGGCACCCCGGGGTTGGGGTTCGAGTGGAAGTCGATGCGCGCAATGAGAAGATGAACGCCAAGATCCGCGAGCATGCGATGCAGAAGGTTCCGTTCATGCTGGTGGTAGGAGATAAGGAAGCCGAAGCGGGCAAGGTGAATGTGCGGACGAGGGGAAAAGAGAAGACCGAGGACATGGGTACGGAAGAGTTTGGGGAGAGAATTAAGAATTTAATTATGCAGAAGAAGCCAGGTCTCGATTAATCTTCAGTCATCAAGCCAGATCGCAGCCCAGCGAAAACCTCAGCGCCGCGCAGATTTCGCTCATTCGCACAGAACTCAACTGGGCAACTCGTCTCCCAAGCCGGTCCTGCGCCACCGTGACCGCATTGTGCAGGTTCACGGCGCAAGGCGATTTCATCCCGTCTTCCTCACTCAAAGCTAGTTCGGAGGGCACGCCACGGATAGTAGATGTAATGGGTGCGACTGTGACCGTTGACAAATAAGGGATGGCACTGGCACGAGTGAGAACGAGTACCGGCCTTCTCTTATCTGGCGGCGCGAACTGATAGAGCCGAACGTCGCCCCGGGCTATTCGGGCGGCCATGCCGCCTCAGCTTCCCAGGAACGCGTTTCATCCCGCTTTTGTGGCTTTCGCGAATAACCCCGGCGATCGAGCTCTTCCTTAGCTCGCAGCTCCAATCTCTGGAGATGTTCATGCAGAGCGTCGCGCTCCCTGCCGGTGCGAACAACGATTACAAAATTCAGCAGCACTCGATCTACACAGCACGGCTAGGGCGCCGGTAATTTCGGTACCCGATTTCCACCGGACAACACAGCCAGCCAGCAGTGAATCCCATAGGCGCACGTTTTTGGTTGAGGAGGAGAGCTGATGAGTTCGACTCAGATGCTGGTCCTGCTTGTGGTGGTCGCGGTGAGCGTGATAGTGGCGGTGGGGCTGCTGGCGAAACGCAAGCGGCGTAGCCGGATGTTACGGGAAAGATTCGGGCCTGAGTACGATCGCGTGGTGAAAAAGGAAGGCGACGTTCAGAAAGGCGAACGGGTGCTGGATTTCCGGCAGAAGCACAGAGAAAAACTTCATATCCGGCCTCTCAGCCCGGATGACCGCGAAAGTTTCGCAGGGCAGTGGCGGGATGCACAAGCGCAATTCGTTGACGATCCAAAAGGTGCGGTAACACTGGCCGACGGCCTGGTGATTGATGCGATGCAGGCGCGCGGCTATCCCATTACTGATTTTGAGCAACAGGCGGCAGATCTATCGGTCGACCATCCGGTGGTGGTCGAAAATTATCGCGCGGCACATGAAATTGCTCTTCGGCATGGGCGCGGACAGGCGAGCACGGAAGACCTAAGGAAGGCCATGGTCCACTATCGCGCGCTGTTCGAAGACCTGCTGGGGGAAACCGGGGAAGCAGTCCAACCAAGACGCAGGGAGGCTTAAATGGCTTTGCCACTGAAGAAAGAACGGATCGAAGGAGAGAACCTGACTACGGCCGATCTGGCCAAAGGCGCACGAGCCGAAGAACGGGTGGAAGAAACGGCTGGGCCGAAGCCGGTGAGTTCAGAAAAATTCGTGGGTGACAGAAAGGTTCTGAACACCGAGCAGCGGAACGCGAATGCGGAGGCCAATGCTACTCCGCTGTTTCCGGAAAATGAGATGGGAGAGCTACGGCAGCGCTGGAGTGACATTCAGACGGCGTTTGTGGATGAACCGCGGCGGGCAGTGGAACAGGCGGACGGACTGGTGGCTTCGGCCATGAAGCGGCTGGCCGAGGTGTTCGCCGACGAGCGTGGAAACCTGGAGAAGCAATGGGACCGCGGAGACAATGTTTCAACCGAAGACCTGCGGATAGCGTTCCAGCGATATCGCACGTTTTTTCACAGGCTGCTGTCAATCTGATTTTCGGGAGCTATCGGGAATTCACTGTATTTCGGTGCTTCAAAACTGTGAATAAGTTGTTCAAACTGTGATATTTCACGGTTCGCGCAGCATAGAGACGTAAAAAGCGTTGTTGCCGGTACGGAGATCTTTGCCGTAGGAGAAGACGACGCCGATCCCGAATACCCGGACTTTGGCCTGCGCGCCTGCGTCCCACAGCCATTTGCGGGACCCGAGTCCAGGTACCGGATCAGTGGTCTTGCCGGTGTCGACGAACGGGCCGAGTTTTAAATCGACCAGGTGGCGGTGATAAACGTTCTTGTCCAGCTCCCAGTTGGATAGGAAGTAATTCCTTCCCATCGGGGCGGCACCCTTTCGGCCGTCGCGGGTTGCCACATGTCCACGCATCCAGAGTTCCTCGTCCCGGTGCATACCGAGGATGAAGAGCTCGTCGAATGGCGGGTCGCCGAAAGTTTTGCCCGCACGCAACTGGTGATGCATCTCCCAGTCATGGCCGCTCGCCTGGGGAAACCAATGGGTGCGCAATGCAGCCTGTAGCTTCTCAAATGATCGCGCGGGCGAAGACCAGATGCGCGCGGCCTGGGAGGACACGGCGCCATCGGAGGTGAGGCGGTGTTCCGGAACATGCAGGAGGGCGACATCAAGTTGAGACAGCTGTTTAAGCTGGTAGCCTTTTGCCAGCAGTTCGGGAGTAAGGGCCGGGCCGGGAACCACGCTGCGAAAGTCTCGATGTGAGAGTTCTGCTCCGGCCATCCATTGCCAGCGCCCGCTTTCGAATGAGGCGAAGTTGAAGCCTATGGCTTCGCGCCGCAAGTTGAAAGAGCCAAGCAGGGTAGTGGGTCCCTGGAACGAGGTCTGGACATTCCAGTTCTCGCTGCGCAGATCCCCGATCCACTGGTAGCGGTATTTGGGATTGTGTTCGAAGGGCGACGAGTACTGGATCAGAAGCCGGCGTTTTTCGGCGTCAAAGCGATAAGTAGAGACGATACTGCGCGCTTCCCGCCCAATGTTGAAGTAGTCAAAGTGCAGTGTTTCGAAAGGAATGGAACGAAAGGTAAGAAACAGCGCCTCCTTCCAGTTCTTTCCCAGCCCATTGCGCTCCTGGTTCTGAAACAGCAGATCAAACTTGCCATCGTCGCGGGCCTGCAGGTCAAAACGATAATCGCGGAATATGCCCAGTCCTTTTATGCGTAAGTCAGTGGTACGAAGCTGGGGAGCGGTCAGCAGCGATGCGGGCGAGAATGCCAAGGCATGGTCCAGCAGGGAGGAATCGATTTGCGGAGCGGGCTGGTTGAGCACATTCGCGAGCAGCGGTTTACCGGCCCGATTCCAATACTTCAGGGCTCCATCCAGATTGCCCTGGAGGAAATAGACCGTGCCCAGGAAATCGTTGGCGTAGGTATCCCCAGGATCGAGAGCAAGAGCCCGGCGCAACCACCTGGCCGACTCGCCGTAACGCTTCTGTTTGAAGGCTACTCCTGCGAGTTCGACGGGGAAGCGTTTGTCATGCGGCTGCTGGCGTGACCCGGCGCGGAATGCGGCCTCGGCTTCCGGCCAGCGCTGTAGCTGGGCCAGAGCGCTCCCATAGTAGAAATTGACGCCGGATGAGCCGCCATTGGTTGACTGAACAAGTTGAATCAACTCGGGCCAGCGCTTCTGCTGGTAAAGGCCTTCTACCTGTTGTTCGAAGGTGGAAGCAGTTTGTGCCCAGGAGTTTACGGGGGTGGCAAAGGCCAGCGCGGCCCAGAACAGAATATTGAGTGGAGGCCTTGCCGTTCTTGCGGCTTGACACAGAAGTTCTTTCACGAGGGTAGGCGCAGCACAAGGCTTAGTGAGCGGAGCTCGGCTTGGTACTTGCGGGTAAAGCCAATAGCATCCAGCGGTCGGCCCGTTTCCAGTCGCGTTCGAAATCAGCGCGATTCTGTTTGAGCAGCTTGCGCTGGGCAGGATCGTTCTGCAGCACGATACTGTCATCCTGTTCCAGGCCGGCAATTACCACGTAATGCAAGGGGGCGCGGCCACCAGGCTTGAGGGCCACCAGAAGAGGCCGGCCTTTTTCGAGGTGCTGACGAAGGTCGGGCCAGGTTCCCTGCACGGCAAAGGCCTGGAAACCATTATCGCGAAAGTACCTTTCGATGGCAGAGGCATAAATGCCATGGGCTTCGGGCGAGTAGAGAGCGCGCTGAATGGCAGCCGCGTCAGCGCTCGGCTGGAAAGCCTGCCCCTGCTGTTTTTCCCAGTACTGCATGATCATAGAGACGGTGGCTGCGCCACAGCCATCCTTTGGCTGCTTTACGAAGGGGACATCAAGCCAAATTGCGGATGGAGCCCCGGCCGACAGCAGGCCGCAGACTCCTATCCAGAGAACAGCGACGCTCAATGCGCGGTACAACATGCAATCAGCGTACGGCAACGATGATCAGGATCAATACCGCGACCGCAACCAGGATGATGATCAGGTCTCGATCGCTAAGCGTTCCAGCAGCAAAGTCGGCCTGGGCTTTCTGAGAGCGCGCAGCCAACTGGGACAGCTCGGAGTCGTTCAGCGAAGAGACTGCTTCCTTGACCTGCTGAGGGTTGAGGTGGGCAGAGCGCAGCGCCTGCCGGGCCTGGTTGGAAGAAATGAAGTTGCGAACCGTTTCAAGATTCTGCTGGCGAACCCGGCTTGCCTGAATGGTGGCAGCCTGCAGCTCCGATGGACTCGCAACGTGCAGGCTGGCCTCGGCAAGAAGGTTGCCGGGGACCGCGAACAACCCGGCCAGGATCAAAGCGATCCCAACCCGGCCTGACTGCCTGAAATCAAAACTCATGTCGTGCACCCTCCAGTGAAATGGGCCAGAGATACAGGAAGTTTACTCAATGGCGCTTACGATGCCAGAAATCCTGCCAGGGTTTGTGGGGCAACGTCACCACGAACGTCAACAGCTGGTGGTTGTTGAATTTGGCTTAATGTTTTGGCACGGCCCAGCCGATGATCCATGCGAATGGCTGTTTCTGCTGCATTATTGAAGCCTGATGAACGGGCGATCTGGAGGGACGCCCTGGAGCGCGCGGCAGTGGAGGTTTTCGATGCACTGCTCGGGATTCGCCTGGAACCGGGCGTTCCAGATGATGCCGCTCGAATTCACCGCCATGGTGGGTCTGGCGGGCGACTTGCACGGCGTATTAAGCGTCTCCTGCAGCAAAGCAGTGGCAGCCGGCATAACCAAAAGGATGCTGCAGACCGATCACACGTCGGAAGCGCAGATCTGGGACGTGCTTGGAGAAGTTTGCAATGTTATGGCAGGCCGATTCAAGAACGGCCCGCCCAGAATCGCGGGCAGCTGCGTCCTGTCAGTTCCCACCGTGATCACGGGTTCGAATTACACGCAGCACACTCTGGCCGGCTCGGGCACGCTGAAACAGTATTTCCGCATGCAAGGGGACTTGATTCTTATCGCTTTAACGGTTCACAAAGCGCCCGCGTCTTAGTAGGCATCAGTTGCCCAGGAGGCAGTTTCTGATCGGCATACATTGCCGACCTTTTCTTTCCCGCGGCTCTGCATTTCTGCTAACCGTCTCAGTTCATTGCAGCCGCCAAATTCCTTAGATGACTCTGACTTTGGCCGGGGTCGTGCAGGGTTTACCGGCGAGAGGTTGCTATGGACAGCGGGTACTACGCAGCATGCACCGGACTGAGAACACAGACGCAGGCGCTCGACGTGATTGCAAACAATCTGGCGAATCTGGGATCGGCAGGTTACCGCGCGCAGCAGACGCAGTTCCAATCGATCCTGGCGGCCAGCCATTCCGGCCTGCTGGATCCGCTGAATCGAGCGGTAAACAATTTCAACGTGCTGGGTGGGACTCGTCTGGATTTTTCAAACGGCAACCTGCAGACCACCGGGAATGCGCTCGACCTGGCGCTTGAGGGCAGCGGATTTTTCGCGGTGCTGAGCCGCGCGGGAATTCGCTACACCCGAAACGGCAGCTTTCAACAATCCAGCAACGGGAAGCTGGTTGCGGCGCAGGGCGATGCGGTGCTGGGGGAACAGGGGCCGATCGCGCTGCCCGGCGGGCGAGGTCAGCATCAGCGCCGATGGCACTCTCTCGGTGGCAGGCGCGCTGGCCGGAAAACTCAAGATTGTTGATCTGCAAAAAGCCGAGGTCACGCCGGTAGGCGGTTCTTACTACATGATAGAGAAGGCGATATCGCCTCGGCCGGTGATGACGATATCGGTTTGATTTTGGGAAGAAAGGTTCATTTCAGGACGTGTATCGAAAGTGCTGAGAACGTGGGAGCAGCCTGTTATCGTCGCCGGCTTAGCACTGTCTGGTAAGGATCCATGACCACCCCGCGAGTCCCCGCTGGTGCGGTGAGCTGAAACGTGGTTTCGGCTCCATCCGCAAAGATGCGCCCCAGTAAAACTGGCTTTTCTTTGGCATTGGTGTAAATGGGGACGGATGTAATCAGATATCTGTCAGCCTCTTTCTGCACGATGACTCCCGTCACCAGCACCCGGCCAGACTGCTGGGTATACTTGACTTTCTCCAGCTCGAACTTCGGAACCGAGACGCCGTTTATCCAGCCTTCGTAGAACCAGTCGAGAGACCTTTGGCCGTTGTGCCATGCGGAATGCGGCAGTTCCACTTCGAGGGCTTTCAGCAAATCTCGCGTAGTCATGGCCCGGCCCTCAAATTGTTTGCGCAGATTCAGCAGGGCGCGAAAGAACGGTTCCTGTGAGATAGGCTGGGAGCGAGCGGCGGCAGGTTCCGTATCGCGCATCATGGTGCGCAGCATATGCAACAGCCATGTGCCCCTGCCATAGCTGATCATCTCGTAGCCGTCAGGAAATTCAGAATTGGTAAGGCGCACGCCCAGGCTCACGGGGCCAGCTTGGACAATTTCGCGCTCCTGTTTGTTCCTGGCCACAAGATTGTCGCGAAAGCGCTGCATGATGGCAGTGAAACGTGCCGGATCGTGGCTCTCCAGCAGCAACAAAGAGCTGTAATTAGCCAGCGCTTCTACCAGCCATTGATCGCGGTAGGACCTCCAGGAGACCAGGTCACCCCACCATTGATGAGCAATCTCATGAGCCACGACTGCACTGCTCAAACTCGTATCGAGATCGCTGAGATGGAGATGCGATTTGTCTTCCGGGGTCAGAAAAGAAAAGCTGGAAAGAAAAACCAGGGATGGCCATCCCTGGCTCAGGTCGCCTGGCATTTGAGTAAGCGAGAGTTGGGAATAGGGATAAGGCCCATAGAGCTTCGAGAAGAATTCCACGGCTCGGGCGCCTTCATCCGCCACGGTTTGCGCATTCCGGGCTGGCGAAGGAGGCGGTGAAACGACCGTAACCGAGGTTTCCGGAGAACGTCCGAACGAAGGCCTGAGTGGCGGCGGAGCAAGCGACGACTGTTCCGTGCCCTTTGGAAAAGTACGTTCGACGCCGGCCGCGGCGTAGGTTGCAATCAGGGTCTTGCCGGCGTGAGCCTCGCTTCGGAAATACTTGCCTAAATTGAATCCGGCGAGCGAGATGGGGCGATCGGAAATCCACCGGCTGACTTGCATAGAAGGATCGTCCGACGCCATAGCCGCCGGCGCTACCTGCTTACCTGTGGCAACCAGAGTCCATCCCGGTGGGTAGCGGAACTCAAGATCGAAATGCGCGGTTTCGGATCCGCGATTGGGATACCAGGTGCCGCGGACTCCGACATACAAAAGTCCTCCTCCAGCCTCTGAGAGCACGTCACCCTCATAGGAGAACTGTAAAGCGAGCCGTTCCCCCATCTTCAACGGAGCGGGAAAGACCACCAGCACCAGATCGTTACCGCGACGCGAGAGTTGACTGCCTTCCAGAGCCGGGTTGTGTATAAACGCCACCGATCTGCCGTCGCACTTGACACTCTTCACTCTCAGAAAACGTTCGGGCGGAACGCTTGGTTACCGAAAAAGAAGTCCAGACGTTGTAGTAGCTCCCGGAATCGACGGTCTTCAGTTGTCCGGCCCAGACTTGCTCGTTGATGGTGGAATCGTAGTAGATATCGAAGTTCCCCAGTTTGTTTCCCTGAATACGAGCGTGCAACATTCTGTCGGAATTCTCGCCAGCCCGGCCAGGCTTTTGGGTTTCGCCGGGTAGTTCGCGGCTGAGACTAAGTAACCACCGAAGCGCGTCTGTGCTCGCAAGGTTCTTTGCGGGTTGGTCGAATTCGCTCACAAACTCGGGGGCATCGTCGGCAGGAGTTAAAGCAGCGCGTAATTCCGCATAGCTATCGTCGTTGAATCGAAAGTAGGCGGTCGAAAAATGCTCTTCGAGAATTGCCGCTCCGGTGAAGAGCGACATCGATGCACGTTCTACCTGGTTGGGAGGCAGCAGAAGCACCTCACCGTCGCCCTGAAAAAACGCGCCTGTAACTTTGCCGAGAATATCGCGCGTGAAGGCCAGAGTACCGTCATCGAGGCTGATGTGAAAGGCCGCCCGATCGAACGAGAGATTGCGGACCTTATAAACCCGTTGTTCATCCAGTCCGACCTGCTGCAATTGAGCATATACGTCCTCAACCGCACGCGGGAAAGCATCGGGTCCGTCATTCACGACTTCAGGCTTGGCTAAACCGCACAAACCAAGCGCCAGGCAGGCGAGTGATACCGAACACCTGATTACCTTGGTCATAAAGCGGGCGCAGCGGTCGTTGCTAAAATTCGGCCTGATGAATCGCGGCTGCATATCAATCACGTTGCTGCTTGCGCTTGCCTTAACTGTTTCGACGAGTGCTGAAGTCATTCATCTCAAAAACGGCCGGGCTATTTACGCCGACCACGTCCGCGAAAACGGGACTCGCCTGCAATATGACGTTGGAGATGACTCCTACGCCATTTCCATGGGCAGCGTTGATCATATCGAGTCAGGAGGCTTTGCCGCGAGTCATAGTAATGGGGGCGGGAGTACGACGCCCACGGACGATATTGCGTTCAAGCCGGTTCTGCAATTAGCGAACGAAGTGGAACTGACAGCCAAACTGATACACGATGGACGCGTAGACCCGGAAATCCTGGCGGGCCTGGAAAAACAGGATTCCATGGCAGCGGCAACCGGCTATTTCCTGGCCGGCCGTCACGAGTTCGAACACGGTGACTTGCGGAAGGCGCGCTCGTACTTCGAATCCTGCCTTCGATTCGATTCGCAAAATGTAAGCGCGTTGAACTACCTGGCAGCGTCAGCATTGCGGACCGGCAGCAATCAGGAAGCGCTTACTTTTGCAGAGCGCGCCGCGCGCATGACCCCCGATTCGCCGGACACGCTTGCGGTGCTTGGGTATGCGCAACTGGCCACTGAGCACAACCAGGACGCTGTCCGAAGCTGGAAAAAGTCGCTTGAGATTCGACCGGACGCGAACCTGAAGAAGCTGCTGGACAAGGCGGAGCGCGAATCCAGGGTAGAAACTGAATTTTCCCAAAAGGAGAGCAGCCATTTCACCATGCGGTTCGAAGGAAAGCAGACAAAAGAAGAGCTGCGGCAGCAGATCCTGACGACGCTGGAAACGCAGTATGACGACCTGGTCCGCGAGATCGGCATCGCCCCACGCAACAGCATAGCGGTGGTGCTCTACACCGAGCAGGCATTTTTCGACGTTACACAGTCCCCCTCATGGGCCAGCGCCATGTACGACGGGAAATTACGCATTCCCATCAGCGGGGTACAGACGGTGACACCAGAATTGGCGCGGGTACTGAAGCACGAACTGGCGCACGCTTTTGTTACCCAGATCACGGGTGGCCGTTGCCCGCAGTGGTTGAATGAAGGGGTAGCGCAGTATGTAGAACCGAGATCACTGGCATCGCACGGCAGGCGCCTGGTCGCAACTTTCCAGAGCCAGCAGCAGATTCCTTACAACGTACTGGAGTCCGGATTTCTAAATCTTTCGCCAGCACAGGCAATGCTCGCCTATGACGAGAGTCTGGCAGCGGTCAATTACATCAGTGAAACCTACGGCAGCGGCGACGTGCAAAGAATTCTGGAACGGGTGGGGAGCGGCAGTTCTCTCGAGGCGGCGCTGCGCCAAACCATTCATGCAGGATACGGCGATCTGGAGCAGGAAGTAGCGCGTTATCTGGCGGCCAAATACGGAAACTAATCTCCGCCGGAAATCTGAACAAACGAAGCTTGGTTCGCTGGCTCCTGTGGCGCTCGCCACGAGTCAAATATCGAGACCTGGTGCACGCACGAAACGGTGCAATGCGGCGCGCACGATTTTTCCGTGAGGTATTCGCGGCGAATATCATCACGGGTGTATTTCTCCAGCGGCACCGCCGGATACCCGCGCTGCTGGGAGCAATAATGCACCAAGCCGTCTTCGCAGATATAGAGATACCTGGCGCCCGCACGACAACGCCAGTTGTTCGGGCGTCCTAGTGCGATGTTGTCCTGAAAAGCGTTGATGCGGGTGAAGCTGCGCTTTTCGAGCGCTTTCATCTCATGGTAGACGCGCCGCTCCTCGTCGCCGAGCGGCTGCAGCTGACCTTGCCCGTCGTGAATGATTCCGACGGTCGAACTGAAGCCTAGCTCCAATGCCCGACGCCCTATGGTCAATGCGTCCTGCGGATCGCTAATGCCGCCGCCAACCACGGAATTGATATTGACGTGAAAATCGGCGTGCTCGGCAAGAAGTTGCAGCTTTTTGTCCAGCACTTTCAGGCTCTTCTTGGAAACGTCATCCGGCTGAACGTTGTCAATGGAAATTTGCAGCCATTCGAGCCCGGCACGATCAAGTTTTTGAATGCGGTCGGCCGTAAGCAGATACCCGTTCGTGATCAGGCCAGCCACCATGCCAGTTTGTCGGATGCGGCCAATGATCTGGTCGAGTTCGGGATGAAGCAGTGGCTCTCCGCCACTAATGGTGATGACAGAGGTGCCTAGATGCGCTAGTTTATCTACCCGTTCAAACATCGTGGATGAAGGAACCGGCTTTGAGAAATCGTCGAACTCGTTGCAATAGGTACAAGCCAGATTGCAGCGCCGCATCGGAATGATGTGAGCGAGGAGCGGGTGATCGGTAGACACGAATGCCCGTGTAACCATGTGCGCGCCATGCAGTTCACGTTGCAGTGACTTCCAGGCACGCCGGACTCGCTGACGAAAATCTGGCATTGATCTTAGGATACAAGTTGAACATAGATCAGGCCAACCCGCCCATTCTGTGTCATTGTGCGGGGCAATTTAGCGGTTAAACGGCGCTATAAGAGCAGCTCATGGCCGGCAGCAATCAGAGCGGAGACGGCTTTCTCGCGCTGTTCTTGCTTAATCAGCACATAGTCGGTGTCGTAGGTTGAGAGCGCAAAAATGGGTATTGATGCTTCAGCCAGCGGCGTCAGCAACGATGACAAGACGCCGGTCATGGTGAACGGGAATGGACCTTGCAGCTGAAAACAAATCCAGCCTTTTTCGACTTCAGCAATTTCAGGTGCGAAGTCCTGCGCGCAGACGAGCGACACTTCATCTTGAGTTCTGGTGACAGACAAAAAGGGGCCGCCGCAATCCGGGACCGGCGCACTCGCGGGAAGTTTGCAAACTGCGAACAAACCGGGTAGCTGACGGAAGCGTAGCGTGCCTCGAGTGTTCACAAAGATCTTAGCTGACAGCTTTGAGCACAGCCGCCCGCGCAAGCAGCCGGGTCGAGTCGAGGGTTGGCAGGGGTGACAGCTGCGGCGTGATGAGAAGCGGTATTTCCGTGCAGCCTAATACAACCGCGTCACAGCCTTTGGCCGCGAGCGATCGTATGATTTCCCTAAAGCGGGCCTCCGATTCCGGAGTGAACTGCGCATTTACCAGTTCATCCATAATAATGCGGTTGATGTCTGCTCGTTGTTGCGGATCAGGAACCACATACTTGAGACTCGCGCGCTCCAGCTTCTCTGGATACACCGGCCCTTCCATCAGATAGCGCGTTCCCATGATGCCGAGTTGCCTGTATCCGCGAGATTGAGCTTCGCGCGCAACCTCGCCGGCGATGTGCAACCAGGGACGCGGGCTGCGATACTCAATCAGGTCGAAAGCCTGATGAATTGTGTTGTCAGGACAGATCAAGAAATCAGCTCCCGCCCTGGCCAGTTTTTCCGCTGAAGAGAGCATAAGTTCTGATACTCCAACCCAGTCGTTCTTTTCGATGAAGTGCATGTACTGGGCCAGCGAGTGATTGTGCAGTGAGACCTCGGGGTGATCATGGCGGCCTACAAGGGCTGCGCCTTCAATCGCGATGGTGCGGTAGCAGAGCGCGGCGCCTTCAGCGCTGCAGGCTACGATTCCAATGTGTTGGGCCAAGCGAGTGCCTATTCTTTTGCTGCCCTATCTTCGGCATCGTGCAGCATTTTGTCGAGTTCAGTGCGTGGATAGTAGTGGCCGCCCAGAACCACCGCTGAAATCTTGCGCGTGTTGCGGATGTCGAGTAACGGGTTTTCATCGAGCAGGACAAGGTCAGCCACGTGGTCCTTTTCTATCGTGCCATATTGATCAAGTTTCTGGATGAAGAGCGCAGGATTGAAGGTCGCAGCCTGCAATGCCTGCAACGGAGTGAACCCGCTGCGCACCAGCAGTTCTAGTTCATCGTGCAGGCTGAAGCCGGGAAACACAAAGGGATCGGGCCCGTCACTTCCGGCAAGGAACTGAACACCGTGCCGGCGCATGTCATTTACCAGCTGAAGATCGCGTTCGGCCTCTGCCCTGGCCAGCGCAGTTTCCTCGGGAGAAGTCTTCAGCTTTGCAGGGTCCCAGGCTTTTCGGATCGACGCCGGAACGTATTTCAATCGCGGATCGTTCAATAACTCAGGATTATCGAGATGGGAATTTGCCATTGTCCAAACCAGCGTGGGAACCTGCCAGGTGCTGTGCTGGGTAAACGCAAAGAACAGTTTATTGGCTTTTTCCGGTTCGTACGAAGCAAGTATCCCGCCTCCCAACTTGCTGAAGGCAGCGTAATTGCGGGCCGCAAGCGCTTCCAGTTCAGATTTCCTTATCTCCTGCTCACGTGAAGAACAGGCGAGCAGAATCCCGCTGAGATGCTCGATACTTCGCTGCCCCGCGTTCGCAGCCTCTTGAGCGCTGATTGAGTAAGGAACGTGTCCGGCGAAAGTTATCTTCTGCTTGGTCGCCTCCTCCGCAATTGCGAAGTAGGAATCACGCGGGACATTGGAAAGAATTTTGACGAAATCGAACCCGTCAGCCTTGACAAAATCCACCGCGCGTTTAGCGTCTTCGGCATTGGGAACGGGAATGGTCTGGGCATCCGCCTTGCCCATGGCCAGAAAAGGGCCGGCTATGAACATGTGCGGTCCGAGGAGATGCCCTTCTCGAATAGCGTCCCTGCGCTGCTTCAGCAGATCTTCATTACCTCCCATGTCGCGAATTCCGGTGATGCCGTTGGCGATGTAAAGCGGGTAGATGATTTTTTCATCCCACGGTGCCTCGGCGAAGGCGCTGTGGACGTGCATGTCCCACAAGCCGGGCAGCAGAAATTTACCGCTGGCATTTACGAGTGTAACGTTGCGGCTTTGCGGAACCAGCGCGAGCTTGGCAATGTGAGTTATCCTGCCGTCTTCAATCAGCACAGTCATGGCTGCCGCGATTGTTCCGGTACGGATGTCGATCACATTCGCATTGGTAAGAACCAGGCGAGAGTGCCGCCGATTGGAGCTTTGAGAATGCAGGAGTACACCGAACAGGCAGAATCCCAGGAGAAACAGTTTCATCAAGAGCCGCTCCGCAGAGGTGCAGGAAAGGCTAAGGGCGCGCGGCAACAGCGTCAAACAAATTCAGAAAAAAAAGTTTCTGCTCGGCGGGAAGAAACGATGCTTCAAAGGAATTGCGGGCCAGTTCGCGCAGATGCTCGTCGTTGAATCCAAAGGAATTCTGTGCCAGGCGGTATTCCCGGCTTAGGGTAGTACGAAACATTCCTGGATCGTCAGTGTTGAGCGTGATCATCAGCCCGCGATCAAAATAGCTGCGAATCGGATGATCAGCCAGCGAACGGCAGCAAGCTGTGCGCAGGTTGCTGGTGAGGCAGACGTCAATCGGAATCTGTCGAACCGCAAGCTCTTCCAGGAGTTCCGGATCGCGCGCCGCGCTGAGGCCGTGACCAATACGCTCGGCCCGGAGATTGAGCGCTCCCCAGATAGAATCAGGCCCGGCATTCTCACCGGCATGCGCGGTCAGACGCAAGCCGTGGTCGGAAGCCCAGGCATAGGCCTGCCGGAAGAGTTCCGGAGGCGCCTTCATCTCATCGCCGCCAATCCCAATGCCCACCACTCCGCGATCTTTGTAGCGGGCCGCAA
>QHZY01000268.1 GCA_003224855.1 Acidobacteriota bacterium
GATCAACCCTCCCAAAGGCAATTCTTGAAAACTGCGGGGTTGGGGTCCGTACTGCTGGTGGCGATAGTCGCTATAGGTGCTTCGTTCCATCGCTTCTCACCAGTTGGCAGGCTGGCACGAGAGGGTATGATTCATTCCGTTTCCGGTGCAGCCAATGTGGTCACCGCCACAAAAATGGTTTCGGAAGTGGAAGGCCGGATCCGGGCTGACCGCCGGCTGCAAAGAATCCCGATTCATGCAAGCGAGCGCGGCGGCATTATCACTCTCTCGGGTGATGTCACTAGCAGAGAGCAGCGTGTTGCTGCCATAGAGGACGCCCAGATAACCGCGGCTCCTCATCGCAATGCCGCGCCCATTTTGGCTTCCCGCAACAGTCGTTCCCTGGGCTCGGCCGCCTCTGCGGGAACGGCAAGCGCCGTAAAAGCTGCTCCGCCGCTAGGGCTGGCACCTTCCATTGGAATTCGTGAACAAGTCACTGTGCCCGAAGGTACCATGCTCGCCGTACAGCTAACTGAATCGCTCAGCTCGGAACGCAACCAGGTGGGAGATATTTTTCACGGGAGACTCGTCTCGCCCATTGTGGTGGGAAACAAAATCGCCGTCCCAGCTGAAGCCATTGTTGAGGGTCGGATCGTCGACGCCCGAAGCTCGGGGCATTTCTATGGAGATTCGGCACTTGCCATCAAAATAACTCGTGTAGCCTACAACGGAAAGACCTTTGAACTACGAAGCAGCCCATATTTGAAGCAAGGAGGCTCGCAAACCAGACGTGTAGCGATAACGCTCAGTACAGGAGCCGGGCTCGGTGCTATTATCGGCGCAATTGTAGGCGGCGGAAAGGGAGCCGCTCTCGGAGCCGCGATCGGGGCAGGCGCGGGTAGCGGGATCCAAGCAATGTCCAAAGCAGCTCAGGTTCAGCTTCCAGCTAAGTCGATGCTGCGCTTTCGACTTGAGACTCCACTTACAGTTATACCTTCGTAAACCTTTCAAAGTTGTATCATGGCCCCACCGGCCAGGCCAGCGGCCCGGCAACGCCGATGCGCCCCGCTTGTTTTGATCTATGCAGCACTCGTAATCTGATGAAGTGAGGCGCACGGAGCGATTTAGGCAAGTCACGCTCGTGCCTGCGAAGCAACAAAGGCATGATTTTGAGGAAAACGTAGCGCTTTACGGATATTGCGCCGTGCGGCGTCAATTCCATTTATCCTTTGCGGGATTCACTTTGGTATGTCTCGGATTCTTTCGCTGACCCTGAAGGTGTTGATTTCGGCAAACGCCCAAGCTTCTCCCAGGCGAGAAAATGAATGTCGCCACAGGTATTGCATATCAAAGCCACTGATCCCTGTGCCTTTTGGTGCGCGCCATTTTTTAAGACGCGATCATGGAAGTACAATCCATCAGCGATTGCCCACTGTCGCCCCTCGCATAAGGTGCACTTCGCGTCCAAAATATGCTTGAGTTTGAGTGCATTCAGAACTTCATCCATGTTGGGCTGCATACCCCAGAGTAGCGCGGGCACTCCGTAACATTTCAAGAACGACGACGGGAGAATCCAGCTAATCACCCATACTGGCGGAGATTTAAAAACTGTGTCGCTCCAGTGACTCTGTTCGACAGCGTACATGCGCTCTGATGAGTTGTGCTTTCAGATCATTTAGATTAAATGTTTGCAGTAAAGAGCCTATGTCTTCAAATCAGCCGTTCCGCATCTCGCAGGAGCGATGCAGCACGGCGCTGCTCGGATTGTGCCTGGCACCACTGACTTACCCCGCCGCTGCCAACAATAGGGTAAGCCGGCTGACAAACGCGCGGCCAACGATGAAGAGCAGCCGCCCGAAATCGATCGGCGAAAGCGTGAACTGCAATCTCCAATATGGAGAGACGAGTTTTCTTGCCATGGCGGAAGCGATGCCGGAGGACAAGTACGCGTTTATCCCGACCGCGGGCAAGTTCGACGGTGTGCGCAGCTTCGCGGAGCAGGTCAAGCATGTAGCCTGCGCGCAATTCGCCTTCTTCAACGAATTCGAAGGCTGGAAGCCACCTACGATTGCGAAAATGGCGGCCAGGACTCTCCGGTGTTGTCGCGTGGCACAGAAGTGCCCCAGTAAATGGGCA
>QHZY01000269.1 GCA_003224855.1 Acidobacteriota bacterium
CAGCCGCCCCCGTCGCGAAATGCCATTCACCCTCAAGTGCTTGATGCTACGAGCCATGGCCAGACATTGTCAACGGTACTCCCGCTCCCGTAATATGTGCGTACCCGAATTCCAGCCCAAAATTTAGCTGTTTTCAAGGACGACCCCGTTTTCCTATGCGGTTGTCGAAGGAGATGCATGCTTAAGAGCGACCGGTGGATCCGCCAGATGGCGCAAGAAAACGACATGATCAGCCCCTTTTCCGAAAAGCAAGTCCGCCAATCGGTGATCTCGTATGGGTTGTCTTCCTACGGCTACGACTTGCGGGTCGCGGACGAGTTCAAAATCTTCACCAACGTGAACTGTACCGTGGTCGATCCCAAGAACTTCGATGAGCGGTCGTTCGTGACCGTCCGTTCCGAATGTTGCATCGTTCCACCCAGCTCGTTTGCGCTCGCGCGCTCGGTCGAGTATTTCAAGATTCCCCGGGACGTCCTGACCATTTGCGTCGGCAAGTCCACTTACGCACGTTGCGGAATCATCGTGAACGTCACTCCATTTGAGCCCGAGTGGGAGGGTTTTGTAACTCTTGAAATATCCAACACAACTCCGTTGCCCGCAAAGATTTACGCGAACGAAGGGCTGTGTCAGATAATTTTCTTCCAGTCTGATGAAGTGTGCGAAACCAGCTACGCTGACCGCAAGGGGAAGTACCAGTCACAGAAGGGAATTGTGCTGCCGAAACTGTAGGGCGCGGGGTTCACTTGCGAATGTTTTCGCCCTCTTTAAACATGTATTTTATGGCAGGTTTATAGATCAGAAGGTTGGCGCCGCCGTTGCGGTTCACCTTGATGCAACTTCGGTCATACCACTCGATCACGCCGTGGATCTGTTCTCCATCCCTTAACACAATCACCATCGAAGTTCTCGCCTGCATCTGCTTCTGATAATAGAAATTTTCCGCATTGGTCTGTTCCGGGGGTGAAGACCGTTTACCGCGATCCATTCGATCGCCGCGATCAGCCCGGTCGGGCCGGTCACTGCGCTCCGGGCGTTCCGAACGGTCGCGCCGCTCGCCCACCGGAGAAGCAGCATGATTGTGATTATGTTCTGCCCGATTGAAGGCTGGTCGAATTAACCTGCGATTGGCAAATGAGTCTTGCTCGGCCGGACGCTCAGGGGATGTTGGACCAATTGTGTCTTTCAATGGCACCACCCGTTCGACACGCTTTTGTGGGCCACAACGCGGCGCTGCTGGATAAAGTTGTGGATACGGAGGCGTGAATTGTCCCTAACCTAGCACAGCCAGGTACGCTTGACAATCCATCTTGCAATTGGCCCGCTTGAACAGTTCAGGCTGCCTGCCGGCTACGGGCGACCGTCGGGAAGAACACAGAAAAAGCGGTCCCGCTCTGGCCGCCTCCAGTCCGGCTGCGCACCCGAATGGAGCCGCCATGCTTTTGGACGATTCCGTGGGCCAGCCACAGGCCAAGTCCGGTTCCGGAGTCCTTCCCGGTGGTAAAGAATGGCTCAAAGATTCGGTTCAGATCATCCTGCCCGATTCCTACTCCTGTATCCGCAACTAATACCCGAACCCCCGGCCGCTTTCCGTCTTTCCATTCATGAGTGCGCGAAACCCGCAGGCTCAGCGTTCCTCCCGCCGGCATGGCATCGATGGCATTGATGATCAGATTGGAGAAAAGCTGGCGCAGCTCTCCCTGGAATCCTTCGATACGGGCCTGATCGTCAAAACGCACCTCAGTCTCGATCCGCCTGGAGTGCAGCTTCGGAGCGTATAGCCTGACCACCTGATCAAGCGTCTCCGATACGTTCAGGGGCGACACTGAAGTCGTATCGCGTACGAATCCCAGGGTCTGCTGAGCCAGCGAAGCCACGCGCTGCAGCTCCCGCTCGGCACGAATCAGGTATTCGTTGCTTTGCGTGGCATCATGCCGCGCCAGGTAAAGTAGATTGCCAACCGCCTCCAGCGGATTATTGATCTCATGGGCGATCGTGGCCGCCAGGCGTCCCGCGGTGGCCAGCTTCTCATTCCGGCGAAGGGCATCCTCCGCGCGCTTTTGTGCGGTTATGTCTCTGACGATTGCCGAATTTCCTACAATCGCTCCGCCCGGCCCCCGCATGGGAGAGATCGACATCAGCACCTGCACTCGCCGTCCGTCACTGCGGATACGCTCAGTCTGGTAACTTCCAACGCTTTCCCCATGGTTGAGACGAGTAAGGTTGGCGGTAATCTCTTGCCTGCGCTCCGCTTGGGTTCGCTTCCTGGCCAGGCCCGCCGTAACCAGTGAGACCAGAACGAAAATCAGCACGCGTTCCCAGTCGCTTATTGAGAGCTCAAACCCGCGATTTCTCAGGTCAAAAGCGAAGTAATCAAGCGCGGCTGCGGAAGCGAACGTGCAAAGCAGGGCCGGTCCGAAGCCAAACAGGCGGGCACTGATAATCACTGCCGCAATGAAGATGGCGAATGGATCCTGGTGCATGACGGGCCATGACCACCAGATTATTAGGGCGACGGAGGCCGCGAGAAGAGCGCCAATGTACCTCACGCTCCAATGCTGCAACCAGGACAGGGCGCTATTGGCGCTCACGGCCATGATGGGGGTCAGGCGTTACTTCCGTTGTTTGGAGAGTCCAGCAGACGACCCGGCTAAAAAACTACTGTAGCAGCGGAAGCCCGCAAGTGCAATTTGGTTTTAGAAAACGGCTCCGCCATCAAAACGGATTTGATC
>QHZY01000133.1 GCA_003224855.1 Acidobacteriota bacterium
AGCTGCCCTTCACTGCTACTTCATGCCCGACATGGGCGGAAAGATCCTGACCGGTAAGCTGTACGGTCTTGCCGCTTTTTTCTTTAAGCACTGTCTGTCCGCCTTCGGACTGGATGTAGCCCTTCAGCTTCTTCTCGCCTTTGCTCTCGTGCCCCATGCCCTGGCTTCCCTGGGACATGCCGCTCGAGGAGGAAGAAGAACTGCCCTGGCTCATAGAGGGCGAGGAACTCTGAGTACCCTGAGTGTCGGTTTGCGGCGTGGATTGAGCGACCGCGGCTGCGGCGCAAAATGCCATGCTAATTGCAATCGATAACAATGCACGTTTCATGCTTCACTCTCCTGAACTATTGAGTTTTTTGATCCCGTGGGGCCGGCTATGCCGCCTTGAGCGCTGCCATGCGCTCAGCTTTGATGGCCGGAGGCAAGAAAGTGGTTTCGGCAGAATCGCCGATTATTTCGCGGATGGTGGCCAGGAGCTCATTCCGCGACCCCGCTTTGTCGCATACAGCGTCTACCAGGTTTCTGGCGCGGTGAGAAATTGCATCGCTTCCCGTGAACATAACGATGGGAAGGTCAGGACAACTGCTCTTGAGTTCCGCAGCGACCTCTCCACCATCCATTTCCGGCATCTCGTAATCCACCACCACGGCGTCGAAATCATGCGACGCCGCTAAATCCAGCCCCTTTCGTCCCCCTGAAGCAGTCAGCACGTTAAAGCCAAAGCCTTCAAAAACAGCCTTATACAAAGCCAGTCCTGGCTCGTAGTCGTCGATCCACAACAGGGTTTTCGAAGCCGGAGGCCGGCAAGGCCTCTGCCGCATGATTTTCGGAGAACGAGCACTCCCTGAAACGGACACGGACCGGGAAGCGCGCTTCCAGGACTGTCTTTTGGGAGCAGTCGGCATGGACACAGCCTAGGCGGGATTCGCTCAGGGGACAATGCAGGGTACTCTGTACAGCGCATACTGAAAATCATGTAGGCGGGGTAAGATTTAGAACTTAATTCGGAACCCACGGCTAAGAGGAAAGTATTAGGCATTTGCACAGCCTGCTCAAGTCACGTGCGTTAGGACGGGTTCCGGGCGGCTCGGGACGGAGAGGGACTAGATCAATTATGAGATCAATTAAGGCCAAGCTGACGCTGACAGTCAGCACAGTGATGTTATGTGCGACGCTGATCAGCTCCTCGGATCGCAGGCCTGCTGCCGATCTGATGATTCGCAACGCGAAGGTCTGGACGGGCGATCAGAGTCACCCCTGGGCAGAGGCGGTGGCCGTGCTCTCGGGAAAAATCGTGGCGGTCGGAAACAATTCCGAGCTGGAAGTGTGGAGAGGGCCAAAAACACAGATCGTAGACGCGCAGTCTCATCTGTTGCTGCCTGGATTCAATGATGCACACGTTCATTTTCTTGAGGGGGGCATGCAGCTGGACAGCATTCAGCTCAATGACGCGCCTAGCGCACAGGAATTTACCCGGCGAATCGCAGAAAGAGCCAAAACCACGCCACAAGGTGAATGGATACTCGGCGGTGACTGGGATGAGACCAAGTGGAGCCCGCCGCAATTACCTGACAGGCAGATGATTGATGCGGTGGCGCCCAACACGCCGGTGTGGGTGACCCGTTATGACGGGCACATGGGGCTGGCAAACTCTTTGGCATTGCGCCTGGCAAAGATCGATGCCGGCACGCCAGATGTGCCGGGCGGGGAAATTGTGCGCGATAGCGCGGGCAATCCTACGGGTGCGCTGAAAGATGCGGCGCAGGATCTGCTGACTAAGGCAATCCCTCCGCTTTCGCATGCGAAGCGGATGCACGCCATCCAGCGGGCGCTTGCGCACGCTGCCAGCCTGGGCGTGACCAGCGTGCAGGAAATGGATGCGAGTTATGAAAGCATTGCGGTCTATTCCGAACTCATGCAGCGAGGAGAGCTCACGGCAAGAATCTACGCCGCGCCATTGATCACTCATGTTGAAGATCAAAGTAAACTGGGAATCCGTCATGCGTTTGGGCCACCGGAGTTGCGTATCGGAGCGCTGAAGGCATTTGCGGATGGTTCGCTGGGTTCGGCGACCGCTTATTTTTACGATCCATTTCTGGACGCGCCGCAAAAACATGGAATCCTGTCGGACGAAATGCACCCGGTTTCGCTGATGCGCGATCGCATGATGAAGGCGGACGCTGCGGGGCTGCAGATTTGCACGCATGCTATTGGGGACCAGGCGATTTCGATGATCCTGGATATTTATGACGAACTGATCAACAGCCATGGTGAGGCTGACCGGCGGTTGAGAATCGAGCACGCGCAGCACATGGCCGCGAAAGACTTCGACCGGTTTGCGAGCTTGCATGTGATCGCTTCGGTGCAGCCGTATCACGCCATTGATGATGGGCGCTGGGCGGAAAAGCGCATCGGGCACGATCGCGCCAGCCGGACATATGCCTTTCGCACCTTCAAAGATCATGGCGTGCGGCTCGCATTTGGCACGGACTGGAGTGTGGCGCCACTGAACCCGATGCTCAGCCTTTATGCGGCGGTGACGCGTGCCACACTCGACGGCAAAAATCCTGGAGGCTGGTTTCCTGAGCAGAAGCTCACATTGCCAGAGGCGCTTGAGGCATACACCATGGGTTCCGCGTATGCGGAATTTCAGGACCAGGAAAAGGGGACCATCAGCCCAGGCAAGCTGGCAGACATGGTGCTGGTATCAGACGATTTGTTTTCGTTGCCGCCGGAAAAGATTCGCGATGCGAAAGTGTTGCAGACCTGGGTGGCAGGAAAAGTCGTATTCAGTCAAGAGAAATAGTGGCCCTGAGCGCGAGCGAGAATTTCCACAACTGAATGTACTTCCGGGCATCTTGACGGATTTAAAAATTGCGGTACTCTCGTCTGAGTTTTTTCTAATTCAACAGCAGCGCCCTTCATTGCATTGCACGGCGGGTAATCCGCTCGCCTGAGACTCGCGTTCCCCACGCCGGTTTTCAGTTTAGCGCTTATCAGCAGTCGTCCGCCGACAAGGGGAGTAGTCCGCCACAGTTACTCCTGCACATTAATTGCCTGACTTGCACAGCTGGAGTGTGTCCGCATTCCGCATGCTGGAGGTGTGTCTATGCCAAGGAGAAAGTTGCTGGTAGCAGGCTTTCTGACCCTGGTGGTAATGGCATCGGGCCTGATGTTGAAGGTGCGAAGCCAGTCCACTGCGCGGGAAGCGCCGACCGGATTCAGCACGCCCACTTTGAGTGAAAACCCAGGTTCACAGTCCGCTAGCGACGGGATCGAGGACGACGCGAGTTTCACCGCGGACCAGGCAGCATTTGAAGAAGCGGACGGAGTGGACAACGGGCTCAGGAACACGCGCCGCCCTCCGAGGGCATTCGTACATTCAGAATGTCGTTGAATATTCTGGGGGATGGCTTCGTCGAGGCAATCGATGATGCGACCTTGCAGGACATTGCCAGGCAGCAGCGCGTGCAATCAGGCGGGCTAATCGCTGGGGAAGCCATTCAGGTGCCGCTTTTCGAAGCGACGGGGCAAACCCGCATCGGGCGTTTCGGATGGAAGGACCAGCAGGCCAGCCTGCTTTCTTTTGCCTCAGACGCCTATCTGAACGAACAAGGCATAACCAACCGTCTCAACCTGACTGACACCACTACCCTGTGTAAGACCACAGAAGACCCGGAGGACGCAGAAGGCGACATCGACCGCTTCGCAATGTTTATGCGAGGCACGAAGGCGCCGCCGGTCGATTCCGCGCTCATCAACACGCCATCGGCCCGAGCCGGGCAGCAGATCTTCACCCAGATCGGCTGTGCCATGTGCCATGTGCCTTCCATCACCACTGCTCCAGCCGGAACTTCGTTCGCGGGAGGAGCGTTTGTAGTTCCTGATGCGCTGGGCAACAAAACCATCCATCCTTACAGCGATTTCCTGCTGCACAACGTGGGCACGGGAGATGGCATTGTGCAGAACGGACCCGCTGACACTGCCAACAAGCTGCGAACTGTTCCGCTGTGGGGAATGCGCACGCGCGACCGGCTGATGCATGACGGCGCTTCAGTAACGGTAGCCGGTGCGATTCAGCGGCATGGGGGAGAGGCAAGCGGAGTAATCAAGAACTACTCCAGGCTGTCGCCCTCGCAACATAGGCAGCTGTTGACGTTCCTCAACTCGCTCTAAGTAGATAGTGAATCGGGTAAACAGGGGGGAGCGGAAACGTGCTCCCCATTTTTTCCGGACAAAACTAACTTATCGGTGGGCGGTAGTACCGGAGGCAGGCACTCCGAGCCGGCGCAGGCGTTCGCGAGCCTGCTGTGCCTCGGTGGTTTTGGGATAGCGCTGCACCACGTGCCGCAGCGCAGCCACGCCGTCATCCTGGCGCCCGAGTTCGATCAGAGCCAGGCCCTTTTTCAGTTCGGCGGCGGCGGCTTTGTTCCCATCCGGAAAAGTCTGCAGAACTTCGTCGTAGTTCTTCACCGCCTGTGTATAGTTGCCGCCTCGATATTGCATCTCGGCGAGATAGAAATAGGCGTTTCCGGCGAGATCAGTGTTGGGATAGAACTTGACGTAGTCGGAGAATTCCTGCGTGGCAAGATCCCCCTTGCCCGCCTGATAATCGCGTAGAGCATTCGCGTACAGGACATCGGGCGGAGGGGCTTGCGCCTGCTGTTGCTGCTGCTGTTGCTGCTGGGAAGCCAGGTTCTGCTGCGATGACTGCATGTCCTCAAGTTGCTTGCTGACCTTTGCCAGCCGCGCTTTCAGTTCGTCAAGCGTGTCATTCAAGGACTGAAGCTGGCCAGATAACGCTTCCACGTGCGCGCTGCTGTCGCCCTGCTGCTTCTGCATACTGCTTTGAAGATTGGTAATCGCAGCGCCGACTTTGTTGACGGTGTCGGTATTCTGGTCCATCAGGTTTTTCATGATGCCCATGCGCTCGTCAAACGACTGCTGCATGCGCGTCATACGGTCCTGAAGGTCCTGCACCTGGGTCTGCAGCTGAACCATGTCGCGATTGGCCGCGAATAAAGGCGTGGCAGCCAGTATTGACACACACAGTAGGGCGATGCCGAGTTTTTGTTTAATGTTCATGTGAATAGTCCTATAGATGCCAAAACAGAGCTGAACGAGGCTTTGACGAGGGCCGTTCCAAGCGGGAGAAAAGGCGCCGGAGCCGGCCAACTCCGGCGCTCTCGTCACCGCTTTATTTCTGGTAAACGAAGTGTCCACGGCGGTTCTGCTGCCAGCACTGCTCGTTCGACTCAGTGCAGAACGGCCTTTCCTTGCCGTAGCTGATGGTCTTTACGTGATCGCCTGCGACCCCGCCTTGCACCAGGGCGTTGCGAACCGCGCTGGCGCGGCTGTCGCCCAGGGCCAGGTTGTATTCGGTTGAGCCGCGCTCGTCGCAATGTCCTTCCACCGTGACACCGATGTTGGGATGTTGGCGAAGGAACGCGACGTCGCTTTGCAACGACGATTGCTGGTCGCCGCGAACGTCGCTCTTGTCGTAGTCGAAGTAAATGTCTTTGACATTTTGCGAAAAGAGTTCTTCCTCGGTAGCTGACGATGCCGTCGGAGGCGGCGGCGGAGCATTGACCGTGACCCGCGCCGTGGCCTGCTGTGTTCCACCCGGGCCTTTCGCGGTCAGGGTGTAGGTGGTGGACTCGGGCGGCGTAACCGACTGCGAGCCGGTCGGCCGTACTGCTCCCACACCGTCAATACTGACGTCAGTGGCATTGCTGGTTTCCCAGTTAAGGGTGCTGGATTGACCCTTGTCAATGGCGTTGGGATTCGCCGTGAGCGACGCGGTGGGCGCGGCCGGTGGCGGCGGTGGTGGGGGTGGCGGCGGAGCTACCTTCTTCTTGCACGCGCTCAGCATGATCACTGCGCTCAGCGCCAGAATCAAACTAATCCATTTCAGTTTTAGCTTCACTTCTCCTCCATGCGGATGCGTGCCCAGACGAGTGGCGCACGTTTAGTCTTCTCTCATCAGCGGCCGCCCGAAACGGCAAACGCCGCTGAAGGAATCTCATTTCCAGCTCCAGTTAGGCTGCGAATTACGTCCCGATGCAGTCACCGGTTTCTGCGCAGTACCATCGGCCAGCATGGTCCAGATCTGCTCCGTGCCTGAGCGGTTCGACTGGAACACGATGTGACGTCCGTCCGGCGACCAGCACGGAGAATCGTTGCGGCCGCCATCATGGGTCAGCTGCACCCATTGCTTGCTCGCGATGTCCATCAGATAGATATCCTGAGCGCCAGGAGCGCCCGGCCCATAGTGACGAATCCACGAAAACGTCAGGAACTGGCCGTTCGGTGACCACGACGGCGATACCGCATAGCCTTCTTCAGTGAAGCGCTGTGCGTTGGTGCCGTCGGCTTCTGACATATAGATTTGCGGCAGGCCGGAGCGTCCGCTGACCCACGCGATCTGGGCGCCGGTCTTGCGGTTCCAGGTCGGCGAAACGTCCGGACCTTTGAACGAAGTAATGCGCTTCAGATTGGTGCCAGCAGCCTCAGCGACGTAAATTTCGGGATCCCCGGACCGTGAGGAAGAGAAAGCAATCTTAGTGCCATCGGGCGCCCAAGCCGGCGACACGTTGGTGCCCCCAAACCTGGGGAATGCAACCATACGGTCGAGTTCGAGCGAATACATCAGGATGTCCCATCCCGATTTGGTCAAAGAGCTGAACGCGATTCGCGAACCATCCGGCGAAAAGCGCGGTGACAGCGAGATCGACCCCAGATGCGTGACCTGATGTTGATTGTTGCCGTCATAATCCATTTCCCAGATTTCTTTTTTCCCGGTACGGCTGCTCACGAACACGATCTTGCTTTCGGCAATCCCTTGAATGCCGCCCCCGAGACGAAAAATGATCTCGTCGGCAAATTTATGTGCCGTGAGGCGCGCCGCGTCCGCGGTCGGGGCGTCTCCGTATTGCTTGCCGAGCACTTGAGGCGAGGCCACATTTTTCACGTCATACAGCCAGCCTTGCACCGTCATGTTGCTGCCGGTCACGCCCAGATTGCCGAAGGCAAGCATGGCAGCGTTGGCCGGAGGGCCACTCCAGCCTTCGAACTTCACGTCTGCGGGAGTGCCGATTGGCCCGAGCGGGTAGAAACTTTTCGAGACCACATCAAAGATCCCGGCATTTTCGAGATCGCTGAATAGCGTGTCATTGAAGACCCGCAGCAAGTCGGTGTTTTTAGGATCCTGAGTGGCGGCTTTGAAATCAGGTACAGCGATGCGAACCTTTTCGACTCCAAGGCCGGTGCCCGTGCGAATCCAGTCCTGCGCGAAAGCAGACGAGAAAAGAGAAGCAAGTATGACAGCGAAGATGATTGGCCTGATCAAAACCCATGTCCTCAGTTGACTAGAGTGATCGTTCATGAAAACCAGAAAACTCGATTATTTCCTGTTGTAATCGAACCAAAACTCAACCGAAACCTTATTTCCCGAGTAATCCGACGGCAAGGGACCAAAAGTGTCAATGCGCTGCAGAGCTCGTACCGCCGACTGGTCGAGCGAAGGCACGCCGCTCGATTGCTCCACTTGCACGTTGCGAGGACTGCCGTCGCGCGCCACATCGAAAGTGACATACACCCGATTAGCCGCGCTGATGCGAGGATCGATTTCATACTTCAACCAGTTTTCGGAAACTTTCTGCTGAATGACCTTTACGTACCAGGAGTACTTGTTCCCAAAGTCTCCGCCGCCACCGGTAAAGCCGAATCCTCCCTTGGCGCCGCCCACGCTGAATGTGCCGTATGGCCCGCTGACCGGGCCACCCTGGCCAAACGGAACGATGTTGTTTGCTTCTTCCACCGGCTGCGGTTCAGGCTTTCGTTTGGTGGCGCTGGTCTCAAGCTTTGTTTTCTTCTTAGCGTTTTTATCAGGAATTGGAATCGCTTCCGGTTCCGGTTGCTTGACTTCAGGTTGCGGTTGCGATTGCGACACTCCCTTGGATTCGTTGGCGAGCACGTTCTGCGTCTGCGTCGCATTGGCAGGCAGAGGCACATTGCTGACCAGGGTTACGCCCATGGCGTCCCCTCCTCCGCCCGCGCCCCAATCAGATCCTCGGCTCGCAGGGGCGACAATCGCGTAGCCCACAATGCAACCCGCCACCAGCACGTGCAGGCCGACCGACCACGCCAGGTTGCGGCCCCAGCGCTCATGCTCGAAAAAGATTTCAGCGTGACTTTCCATGCGTATCAAGAGGCTGCGTAACGATGCTGACGTTGGTAATTCCGGATTGCTTGACCGCGTCCATTACGGTGGCGAATGCGCCGAACGGAACGTCTTCATCAGAGCGAATAAAAATCGACTGGTGCTGTGGGTCGCGGATCTTCTGCTTCAACTTGCCGGCGATCTCGTTGATATTTACCGCATCGTTGCCCATAAAGACCCGCTGCTGCTTGTCGATGCTGATCACCATGCGCTCTTCGGTGATCTCTTTCACGGTGCGCGTTTTAGGAACATTCACCTCAATCCCCGACTGCAGGACCGGCGCGGTCACCATGAAGATAATGAGCAGGACCAGAACGACGTCAACTAGCGGCGTGATGTTTATATCGGAGAGGGAAGTTTGAGTGCGTCCGTTGGAAGCCGTAAAGGCCATTACCGCCGCACCTCCGCCGTTTCTGGAGAGCGATATGAAGGTTGCGGCTGCTGGCGTTCGACAGCGTTCAACATCTCGAGTGAAAAGTCGTCACAGCGGGACGCGAACTCGCGGATGGAACTGCCGATCAGGTTGAAAGCGATTACAGCCGGAATAGCAGCTACCAGGCCGGCGGCGGTAGTGATCAGCGCTTCAGAGATACCTGGAGCAACCGCTCGCAGCGTCGCGGCACCGGCCGTCCCCAGGCCGTGGAAGGCATCGATAATGCCCCACACCGTCCCGAACAGGCCCACAAAAGGCGTGACCGCCCCGGTAATGGCAAGCCACGAAAGATTACGCTCGAGACGAGTCATTTCCTCCGATGAAGCGATCTGCATGGCACGTTGAATAGCAAGCGGGCTGCGAATTGCTCCGGTCGAAACACCTCCCTGTCGGCGGTATTCCTCAAAGCCGTTTTCAAACACCCCCACCAGGGGACTGGGCCGGAACTGTTCCGCCACGGCACCAACATCCTGCAGCCTTTGCGCCTTGCGGAAAGCACGGATAAAGCGCCCGCTCTGGACCCGGGCTCGCCGGATGCCGCTCCACTTGGAAAGAATGATGGCCCAGGAGATCAGGCTGAAGGCGAGCAGTACCAGCAGAACCACTTTGGCGACCGCCCCGGTCTCGCCAACAAGGTCCAATATCTCGCCGCCAACGAATGTCAGCAATAAGTACAAATGCATTTTGTAGGGGTGTCCTTCTCACGATTATAGAACAGGGCTGCAGCCTGCCTGACCTTGTGAATATCTAGGCGAACCCCAATCGCCACGGGGTTTTGCGGCAGGGATCTAAGTTAAAAACCCCACCCGTAGGGCAGGCATCCAAGGCACAGACTTAATTTTGAACCATTGAGGAGGTCAGATGGCACACTACGGCACACTGCGCGATTTTCAATTCATTCAGTCCGGGGAGGATCTGGAGGATGTTCGCGGCTCGCACGTGTATGGCTTGAATGACGAAAAACTGGGCAAGATTGACGACGTGATCTTCGATCACTCGAGTGGCGATATTCGTTACGTCGTGGTGGATACGGGGGGGTGGCTTTCATCGAATAAATTCATTGTCCCGGCGGACCAGATCCGGCCTTCGGCAGAGCACGAGGACGACTTTGCGATTGATCTGAGCAAAGAACAGATCGAGAGCTTTCCGGCCTACAACGAAAAGGACGTGGAAGCAGAAGACAAATGGACCGATTACGAGAACCGTTACCGTTCCAAATGGGAAGCCAAGCCAGTGATGCACCGGGCAGAAACGGACCGCAACATCACGCCCACCACGCAGCAGATGACGCAGGGTTCGGGCGCGACCGGCCCTATGACAGGTACTCCGGAAGCAGCAGGCTATAGTTCCCGCGGGCGTTCATCGGCAGATGCGAGTAGCCGGACAAGCATCGGTTCGGAGCGGCTGAGTTCGGAATCTGCCGATATCACGAACCCCGGAAGCGACGACGTAACCATCAGCAACAGTGCGGCAGGCATTGGCGCGCGCTGGGATACGTTCCAAAGCCGTCTGCGCCAGCGCCGCAGGGAAGTGATCGGTTCATGTACTACCTGCAGTGTCGGTCCCAGGTCAGAGAGAGACGAGACCGGAACCGAGCGGAAA
>QHZY01000134.1 GCA_003224855.1 Acidobacteriota bacterium
TCATCCAGCAGAATCGTGCCTTTGTTGCAAAGCTCAAATTTTCCAGGCTTGGGATGAGTTGCCCCGGTGAAGGCGCCGGCTTCGTATCCGAACAGTTCGCTTTCGAGCAGGTCAGCCGGAACGGCAGCGCAATTTACTTTCAGAAATGTACGGTGCGCGCGCGGCGACAGCTTGTGAATAAGTCGGGCCACGACTTCTTTGCCGGTGCCGCTTTCACCCAGCATCAGGACCGGTATATCGACGTTGGCAACCAGCGCCGCTTGCGAACGGATCTTGCGCATGGCGGGACTGGCGGCAACGAAGAAGACATCATCATAGAGTTCTTCGACATCGCCCGGATAATTCTGCTTATTCACTCCCAGGCATTGGTCAATGACGGTGTCGAGTTCGGCCTTCTGAAACGGCTTGGTCAGATAATCATGAGCGCCCAGGCGGATGGCCTGGACAACTTTGCGGGTATCACTGACGCAGGAGAGCATGACGACTTTCATGCCGGGACGCATTTCACGCAATTGTTCCAGAGTCTGCAGGCCGTCAATGCCCGGCATCAGAACGTCAAGCAATACCAGGTCGGGCTGAAGGCCTTTCTGCACGCGCTCCAGGGCTTCTTCTCCGGTGGAAGCGGTTTCGACTTTGTAGTCATCCACTTCGAGCAGCGTTTTGATGTAACGCTGCATGCCGGGTTCGTCATCGACCAGCAGGATGTTGGCCGTGTTGCTCATTTAGTTTTTCCTTTGTTAGGGTTGGAAGCGGGTTTAAGCGGCACGATAAAAGAAAACTTGCAGCCTGCCCCCACTTCGCTTTCCACCCAGATTTTTCCGCCCATGCCCCCAATCAGGCGGCGTGCGATCGCCAGACCAAGTCCCATGCCTTCTTTGTCTTCGGTCTGCGGAAGCCGAAAGAAATCGTCGAACACTTCAATGTGATATTCGGCAGGAATTCCGGGCCCGGTGTCGGAGACGCTGACCTTCACCGAGTTGGGAATCCGGTCATCGCGACGGCGGCGTTCGCTGGCTACGCCGGAAGCAGCCGCAGTTCTGCGCTCCCACATGTAAGGTTCAGCATGCAGCCAGACCGTGCCGCCGGTGGGCGTGAACTTCGAGGAGTTCTCAAGCAAATTAGAGATAATGCGCTGGATCTTAGGGCTGTCGAAGGCAAATACCGGAAGCTTATCGTTGGCCAAAAAATAAAGCGCGAGTCCCTTCTGCTGGAAGCGCACTGACCAGAGCCGGCAAACTTCCGACAGGCATTCGTTGAGATTGCCTTGCTCGTAACGCATTTTAATCTCGCCGGTTTCAAGCGAGCTGTAGCTCAGGAAGTCCTGGATGAATTGCTGCAGGCGCTGGCCGCTGGAGCGCATGTCGGCCAGGATCTGGCGCTGACGCTCATTCAGGGACCCCAGCTTTTCACTTTGCAGCAGTTCGACGTAACCGTTCAAAATGGCTAAGGGAGTTTTAAGATCGTGCGCGGCTGAGGCCAAGGCGTTAGTAGTGCGCAGAGTTCGTTCCCGAAGCTCTGTGACTTCCTTGAGCAAATCATCGTAAGCAGGCTGATCGGAAGGCTTTACGGGCGACGCGTCCGCGTTAGACTGGCCGCCAGGTGCGGCCTCCGGCGAGAGACACTTATGTTCGGGCATGGTTCCCATAGTCAGGAAAACTCGTGGTTTGGCAGACGAAGGGGAGGGTTACGAGATGTTAAGAGTGCGTTGTGAGCAAATCGTAAGACACGGGTTTCCCAGTGTCAACGGCAAACGCAAATCGATAGTCACGAAAGGGCAAAGTTTTTCATTCCGAGTTCACTGAACCTGTACGGGTGAAGGCCGGGGTTATAGGCGAACAGATGGAGAAAACACAGGTTTTTCTTGGCATGTGCAACTCGGTAGTTAGGCGCAGCGGCGAGTATTAGGCGTTTATTGCCGGCTTTAGTATGTGTCATACCCGAAGTTTGGCCCCTAAGATGCGAAGAATACTGTCTTAATCACATACCCGAGGTCCTGCGCTTGAAGCGAGGAAAACCGGAAAATGAACAGCGGAACTGGCCACGTCTGCCGCTGGCAATACCTGTATTCGTTCGCAGCCGCGACGATAAAGGCAAGGAATTCCTCGAGTTTGCCACCTCTTTAAATATTTCAGGGGGTGGTGCGCTGGTGGCGGTGCGCCGCGCATTGCCGCTGTCCTCGCAGGTTCTGCTGGAAATTCCGAGTGCGCCGCTGATGGCAAGTAGCGCACTTCCAAAGGCTTCCCGGACTTTGCGGGCGCGCGCGGTGCGGGTAACGCATGCCGAGGGTTACACGCTGGTCGGGTTGAAGTTCCTGCATCCGGTGACCGATCCCATTAATTCATCTCCACGTCCCACTAAACGGAAACTTAGTTCTTCCGTGTGAAAAACTTTTCCCACCTTTTTACCGTGTAAAACTGTTCCTATCCGGTCTTCGACCGCAATTCCCGCCGCGCCACGATTGCCAGCTAACAAGCTTATTAATGTATTACTTATGCCGCCACGATTGAGGTATTTCATGACTAGTCCCGGTTTGGCGTGCGATGTGCAATTCTGAGAACCCGCAAGGAGTATCCGAAAGCATGCCGATTAATTCGAACGGTGCAGTCAGTTCCCTGGCAACCTCGATTGGTGAGATTCCGCCGGACGCAATTGTGTTTGGCCATTCCGAAGTCATGCAGGCGCTTCGGCAGCGGATGGACAAAGTGGCCAGTGCCAATGTGCCAGTGCTGATCCAAGGCGAGAGCGGCACAGGAAAAGACATTATCGCGCGTATGGTGCACGGGTTGTCTCCATGGCGGACCGGCCCATATGTAAAAGTGAACTGCCCTGCCATTCCAGGCACGCTGCTCGAAAGCGAGCTGTTCGGTTACGAAAAGGGAGCCTTCACAGGCGCGTATGGATCCAAGCCTGGCCGGGTGGAGATGGCGCACCGCGGCACTCTGTTTCTGGATGAGATCTCCGAGCTTGACCTGGCGCTGCAGTCGAAATTACTGCAGCTGTTGCAGGACGGACAATTCTGCCGCATCGGAGCGCAGGAAGATAAGAAAGTTGAAGTACGGGTGGTGTGCGCGACCAACCGGCGGCTGGAAGAGGAAATTGAGACGGGCACGTTCCGGCAGGATTTGTATTATCGAATCAACGTGGTGAACCTGCACATGCCGCCATTGCGCGACCGGCGCGGAGATATTCCTGATCTGGTGGAATATTTCCTGGAGTACTACAACCGCAAATACAACTGCCGGGCGCGAATGCTTTCCGGGGAGTTGATGAATTCGCTGCAGAAATATCGTTGGCCGGGGAACATTCGCGAGCTGGAAAATCTAATCAAGCGTTACGTGATTCTGGGAAACGAAGACGTGATCAGCGGAGACCTGGTTTCGCACGAGCAGGAATTCTTCAATCCTGAGATCAATTTCGAGGTGCCGATCTCGCTGAAGAAGATTACCCGGCAGGCGACGCGAGAACTGGAACGCAAGATCATTCTTAAAGTCTTGCAGCACCATCACTGGAACCGCAAACAGGCGGCGCGGACTTTGAATATCAGCTATCGAGCACTGTTGTACAAGATTCGTGATGCTGGATTGCCGGCAAACCGGACGGTGCGACGCCGTCCGGACGCAGTGCCTGGGTCGGAAGAACTGGCGGCGTAAGCCCGGCGGGTAAAGCCGCTAAGAAGCGCAACGCCACCCAAAATCCTTGCGAATCTAGGCAGGCGTGATATAGGCGCGTTCTCTCTGCGGCAGAAATCGGCGAATTCCGAAATCATAAAGTGCGGCGCCGGCAAGTCCTCCTACCAATGGAGCAGCGATCGGTATCCACCAGGCGCCGCTTCCGTCGGTCAGCCCGTTGTTGCGGAATCCGGCAAGCGAGGTGAACAGGCGCGGACCGAAATCGCGTGCGGGATTGATCGGGTAGCCATGCATGCCGCCGAAACTCATGCCGATTGCGACTACCACGAGTCCAATCATAAGGGGAGCAAGGTTGGCGCCTGGAGGAGAATTGAATTCGTCGGTGATGGCGAAAATCAGCAGCACCAGGAGTGCGGTCCCGATTACCTGATCGAGAAATCCGGCCTGGGGCAATGAGGGAAATGCGGGGAACGTGGTGAAAACGCCGGCGGTTCTTTCCAGGCTGGGATCGAAGGCGCGGAACGCCGGGCGATAATTCAGATAGACCAGAGCGGCCGCGGTGAACGCCCCTGCAGTCTGGACGAGAACGAAGGGCACTAGTTTTTTCCAGGGAAATCCGCGAAAGACAGCAAGCGCCAGAGTTACTGCGGGATTGAGGTGCGCGCCGGAAATTTTGCCGGCCATGTAAATGCCCATGGTCACCCCGAGTCCCCAGCCCAGGGTGATGTTGGTGTATCCGCCGTGGATAAGTTCGCCCGGGGTGCGAGTGGGAAATAGCACCACCATGGCGACCACGCCAATCCCAAACAGCATAAGGATGAGAGTGCCGAGAAATTCGGCGATCAGCTCGGCGATGAGGCTTGGTTTTGCAGGCACGCGCCAGCTCGTTCAGAGCGCACAAGTGTACTCCAACCGGCGTAGCGCTGGAATGGCTAGCTCTCGTCGCTGTCGGGTTCGAGCTGCTGACCTAGAATCTTATTGATCGAGTTGAGATTGTTGGCCAGAGTCACGCGCCAACGGGTGACCGAATCGCGGGCCAGGGCTTCCATGGTTTCCCCAAAAGAGAGCAGGCTATCTGCCACCCGAGTTTTAACCAGTTCGGAGACCGAGACCTCAATATTCTTCTGGGTGACCTTCAATTGTGCGCGGGCATCATCGAGTTGCCCGTTGAGTTCTTTAGCATTGCGCGTGCCAAGCTCTTTCAGTACTACATCGACCGCCGTTTCAAGTTGCACGCGGGCGTTCGAAACCGAGTCGGCCGCCATCTGGGCGAGGCGGCGATCGAGATCGGATTCCAGGCGGAAGGCGCGATCTTCCAGCTCGCCGATGCTGCCGGAAAGAGTCGAGATCTGGGATTGCAGGCGGGAAGATTCAGCGGAAACGCCCGCCTGGATCTGCTGGACTTCGCGACGATAGACCTCGTGTTCGTCGCTGAGGCGCTTTTCCAGCGAGCGCGAAAATTCTTCGCCTCGGGAAGTAAACAGACTCTCGCTGGCGGAGGCTTTGGACTGGAACTTTTCAGCGGCTTCGCCAAAGTGCTGTTCTACACTCTGGGCCAGTTCTTCCGACAAGCTTTGCGAACGGGCTTCGACGGTTTGCAGCTCTTTTGAGAGGTGCTCGCGAAATTCGTTCTGCGCCTCGCGCATTTTCTTGCCGATAGCATCTTTCGCCGATTCAAGTACCTGCTCGGATTGTTGACGGGTCTGCTGTAAAACGCGGGTTCCAAGATCTTCGCGCAGGCGTGCTTCGAGCTTTTCTTCGACCTCAGGCGGAATGTGTGAAAGCGAAATATCGAACTGACTGCGTCGCGAGCCGCCCTGGGCGAGTTTTTCTTTAAGAACAGTTATTTCAGCATGCAGGGGCTGGACCAACTCTGCCACCATGTCACGAAGTTCTTCGTTGCTGAGTTGCCGATGAACTTTCTCGGATACCAGCTTGAGCGAAGATGGCTGTGGGCGTTTTCGGGAATCGGATACCGCGGGCAGCAGTTTCCAATCTTCGGGGAAGGTCTTTAACCCCCAGAAGTTTCCCGGGTGATCGAGGCTGGCGGAAAGCATCCAGGTGTTCTGGCCACCTATTGGCCGGCAATCAACCACCTGGGCAACCATCTCGCGACCTTCTTTTCTCTGGAACTGGACCAGATTGCCCACTTCGAGCGGGCGCGGCGCGGACAGAGCACAGCCGTGGGCGTTAACCACCAGGGTTTCGCAAACTTCGGAGTAGTTTCCCCCCGGCTCCAGACTGGTCACCAGAATAGGCACGTTGACCTGCACCCTGGAGCTGCGGCGAGCGGGATCCGGAAAGTTTGCACTGTGCATGAAGTGTCCTTTTTCTGCGAACAACGCATGTGGTCGCTGAACTGACCTTGATCAGTACAGTAACGCAGATTGCACTAATTCCGGTTGACCCATTGGTTCTTGGGAAAGCGTTCGGATGGGCAATAACGTTACTCTTCCAACCGGCCATCTTTAGTACTGACCATCATCGTGCGCGGTATGAACCAGAGAGCAAGCTGGTTCGAACAGCAATTTGAGGTAAGTTGAGACTACCTTGAATGAGCGCAATAAAACTATGACAACCCCCTTTCTGAATCGCCTGTTTGAAATGTTTTGTCCGCACAACTTCTCCTGGCCGCACACCGGGACGCATGGGCAGGATTATCAGGTATGCCTGATCTGCGGCGTGACGTATGCCTATGACTGCTCGACCATGCAACGGACGGGGCGGCTGCCAGTGCCACCGTCGCTGTCACAAACCACGGCGAAAGCTACCAGCAAGTGAGAAGAAGTACCGCGTGCAGGTTTCCTGGTATACGACAGAAGACCGTGCAACAGCGCTACAGCAACATCGATATGGAATTACAGCCTCGGCCTGATCGCACGCTCGGTTAGGGCATCCTATGCTTCTTTCGAGCTAATGCTTTCAAAGGAGGCATCTATGCTGTACTGGGCGCTGGTATTCCTGATCGTAGCAATTGTGGCGGCAGTTTTTGGGTTCGCGGGAGTTGCCACCGCCGCTGCTGGAATTGCGAAGCTGCTTTTCTACATCTTCCTCGTGATATTTGCGATTACCTTGATCATGGGGTTGATGCGAAGAGGTGGAACCAGCATTTAATTGGTTTCGTTAATTATTGGATTCACACGGGCGGCTGAGACAATCTCAGTCGCTTTTTTTTGGGGGGCAAGAAAAAGGCCTCAAGGTGTCTGCCCTTGAGGCCTTTCGAGTCAAATCCAAATACTACTGAGGGTTGCTGGCGTTGCCGCTCATACCCTTGCTTTTGCCGCTCATCTTGCAGTTTTCAGAAATCATATCCACGCTGGAAACCGTGAACTGATTGCCGCCACTGCTTGAGGATCCCATCTCGCCAG
>QHZY01000135.1 GCA_003224855.1 Acidobacteriota bacterium
CTTTCTGCGCGCTCGCAGGTTTCACAACTGGCTTGGTGATTGCGATTGCGGAGGAGGTCGAACCTGCATTCGAGGCCGCCGATCCGGCGTGAATGGCGCTCGGCGCCGTCTTGGCGGAATCTGCCGCAGGTTTCGGGGGCACCGACGGCAACCGCTGCGCCAGGACATCCACTGCCCGCACTGCTTCGGAGGCGACCGAGGCGGCCGCGCGGTCTTCTTTTTGAGTGATCACCAAGACTTCTTCCAGCCTGCTCAGATTTGCCGCCGGGCGTATACGAATGTTCAAAAACAGTTCTGCACCGGGTGAAACTTTGGTGACGAATCCTACCGGCATGCCTTTGGGGAAAATCTGATCCCCGCCGCTGGTAAGAACTTTTTCGCCCGGCTGCACCTGGTTGTCAGTCATTACTTTTTCGAGAATCACTTCGCCGCCAGTTGTGCCGCGCAGAACGCCCTGCAGCCGTGTACTCTCCAGAATCGCTCCCACGCCGCTCGACTGGTCGTTGATCAGCAGAACCTGCGAAGTCGAACGATAGGCGCGCAGAACTTTGCCTACCACGCCATCCGCAGTAATGACCGCCATATCTTTCGTGATGCCGGCATTTTCGCCTTTATCGATGAAGATCGATCGCGACTGCTCGCTGCCGCTGGAGCCAATCACCTGCGCAGCTACCGTCTTGGCAATGTACTTTTCTTTGAAGTCAAGCAGGGCCTGCAGGCGGTGCGCCTGGGCGGCGTCCTGCTCCAGGCGGACCTGCTCCAGTCGCAGGCGCTCGATTTCATATTTAAGGTCGCGGTTCTCCTGGCGCACGCCGCGCAGGTAAACATAACTGCGCCACATATTTCCCGTGCCGCCTTGCATCCAGGCAATAGCCTTTTCGACAGGAGTGATGGCACTGACGGTCCAAAGCCGGATCAGGCGGGTGGACTGGTTTTCATTGGATCGCTTGACTTGAACCGCCAGGCCGAGAAGCTGAGCAAACACCAGCGCCACCAGCAGGCTGACGTTGCGGTAGCGGCTGATCAGGGTCTCCATGGCACCAACATCAGTTTCCAGTTTTCAGATGCAAGTTGCAAACCAAATTTGTGGCGCCACGAAACACCTCAGCCAAGCAGAGGAGACTACTCGATAGAAATTTTGCGCAGCAGCTTGAAGTCGCTGAGCATCTTGCCCGTGCCCAGCACTACGCTGCACAACGGATCGTCGGCAATCGAAACCGGCAGCCCGGTTTCCTCGCGGATGCGCTTATCGAGATTCTTTAAAAGTGCGCCGCCGCCGGTCAGCACGATGCCGCGGTCGCTGATGTCGGCCGACAACTCGGGCGGTGTGCGCTCCAGCGCGACTCGCACTGCGTTCATGATGGTCGAAACACACTCACTCAAGGCTTCACGGATTTCGCTATCATCCACCGTGATGGTTTTCGGAACGCCTTCGATCAGGTTGCGGCCCTTGATCTCCATGGTAAGCGGCTTGTCGAGCGGGTATGCGGAACCGATTTCGATCTTGATCTGCTCGGCCGTGCGTTCCCCGATCAGCAGGTTGTATTTGCGTTTGAGATAGTTCATGACGGCTTCATCCATTTGATTGCCCGCCATGCGTACCGAACGCGAGTAGACGATACCGCTCAGAGAAATGACAGCAATGTCGGTGGTTCCACCGCCGATATCCACCACCATATTCCCGGAAGGTTCGGTGATCGGCAGTCCGGCGCCTATGGCCGCGACCATGGCTTGTTCCACCAGATAAACTTCGCTGGCTTTAGCGCGATACGCTGAGTCCATGACCGCGCGTTTTTCTACCTGGGTGATCTCTGAAGGCACGCCGATCACGATGCGTGGATGCACCAGCATCTTGCGGTTGTGCGCCTTCTGGATAAAGTAGTTCAGCATTTTCTCGGTGACTTTGAAATCGGCGATCACGCCGTCTTTCATCGGCTTGATGGCGACGATGTTGCCCGGCGTGCGCCCCAGCATCTCTTTAGCTTCCTTGCCCACCGCTTCCACTTCATTGGTGTTCTTGTTGAGCGCGACAATCGATGGTTCATTGACCACGATGCCCTTGCCGCGCGCGTACACCAGGGTGTTAGCAGTGCCGAGATCGATAGCCAGGTCGCTTGAAAACACGCTGAACAGCGACCGCAGATTAGTCATGCGCGAACCATTGGAGTGGAAGCCATTTGTTGACATACACGTTTCTCTCTGTCTTTTTTCAAAGCTGCCCGATGAACCGGGCTTCAGTGTTCGTTACTTTTGTGGGGTAACGCTTACGTGTACTGATTCTAAGAGATTTCCGCGCAGCGCGATGCAATCGAAGGTTGTTGCACCTCGGCTCACGCCTCACTGGATCACCACTCGCTTCTGCAGCGTATTCACTCCGCCGTGCTTGTTCTGGGCAGTGATTGTGATCAGGCTTTCGCCCACCGGAAGCGGCGGGGTGAAATAATGGAATACGCCATCCGCACCAATCACCGGAACCTCCTGGCCATTCACCATTACGCGCGCGCCGGATTCCGTTTTGCCAACTAGTTCCAGCACGTGCCCGTGCTGCACCAGCGGATCAAGCTCCAGGTTCAGCCCCCGGGTTTCCTTGCTGCGGGCAATGATGGTGAAGCGGTTCTTTTCGCTCTCGATCGACTCTTTTTCCGCCGCGTCGAAAGACTGCACCAGCCAGTAGTAAGCCCCTTCTCCCAGACCTGAAACCACCACGTCTGCGGTATTTACCTTGCGATCCACCACGGTAGACGAAAAGAAGGGATTGCGCGAGATACGCAAACGATACCCCGCAGCATTCGCCATGGTAGTCCACGAGAACTCCACCGGCCGCGAATCCTTGGACATAAAAATCGGCATCATGTTGGCGGGCGCAATCGGCGTGGGAGGACCAATCTCTTTCAATTTAGCCATGCGGGGCGAGGCGGACTGGAAGGCCACTTTGTCCCAGGTGGCCAGTTGCACGGTTTCGCCATTGCGTACCACCTGACCGGTTCCTTTTTCGAGCAGAATTTCATGCTGGTCCCCTTTGGGATCGCTGTGCACACGCGCTGCGCTGTCCGGCCCCAGCGAGGCGGTCGCGCCTGCCACCATCACCTGCGACTTCGATCCCGGAGGTGGTCCGCCGGTATGCAGATCAACTGTTCCGGTGCTCACCGCCACCGCCACATTGGTCTGCTGCTGCTCGTTGGCGGAGTTCTCCTCGATCGCGATCAACGAATCCTGCTTCACGGTGTAGTTGGTACCGTCGGTGAAAACGATCTTCGCCATTCCCTCCGAGCCGGTCTGCACGATGTCGCCTTTTTCAAGCGGAATGTTGTAGTCGGCGGTGAGCCAGGTATTGCCGCCCGCCTTTTTTACTCTTACCGTCCCATCCAGGGCGGTGATGTGCGCCTGCTGCGCGCTTTGCGCGCCACCTTTGGAAGGCATTCCATGGCTCGAGGCGAATATATCGAGCAACCGCTTTCCCAAACCTCCAACCGCTTCGACGCTTTTATGGCTGAACTGCGGAAACGCAAAATGCAAACCAATCCCCATCAGCAGCAAGATTGCAAAGGCGACCATTGCCACGCTGCGATAAGTTACCGTTTTCCAGGCAACGTAGATTTCGGGTTTGCTGTCGGAAGACACAATTCCACCCAACGGTACGTATAAAATGCAGTAAATATCAGGTTTTTTTGAGAGTACCACAAGCTTACTCAGGCAGACACAGGTAATCCTTCTGGGTACTGTACCTTCGCCCATGTACCGCGGTTACGTGGCGCAGGTTTCTTCTTAGCAGCAAGAGACGCCGCAGAAGGACTGAGCGCAGCGTGCACCAGCTTTGTCGACATAGGAACAGCCGCCCTGGCTCTAAAATCTTCTGCCGGGAAATGCTTTGGGTGGCGCGGCGCTTTCAGGGCTGCGATAGAAGCTGCTCTTGGAACGGCTTTAGCGGCCGAGGTTCACGCGATATAGTGATGACACTTTATGCAGCTTCACGAAAATTTGCCGCTCGCCCCATTCACAACCTTCAAGATCGGCGGCCCAGCACGGTTTTTCGTCGAAGCGCGAACCACATCGGAAGTCTCCGAAGCCCTCCGTTTCGCTCAATCTAAGAATCTGCCGCTCTTCATTCTGGGTGGAGGCAGCAATCTCCTGGTCTCCGATAGCGGATGGCCGGGCCTGGTATTGAAAGTCGGCATTACTGGTATCGAAGAACGCCGGGAAGATGACAAGCTGATGTTCGAGGCCGGAGCCGGCGAAGACTGGGACACATTCGTCGCCCGTGCCATCGCCTGCAATTGCTTCGGCGTCGAATGTCTGAGCGGCATACCCGGCAATGTAGGAGGCACGCCCGTCCAGAATGTCGGCGCTTACGGACAGGAAGTATCTGAAACCATCGCATCGGTACTGGTGCTTGATCTCAAAGACGGACAGATGCGCGAGCTTTGCAACCAGGCCTGCGGATTCGCCTACCGCTCGAGCATCTTCAACAGCAGCGAGCGCGGCCGGTTCATCATCCTGCGGGTTACGTACGCACTCACTCCAGAGGGCGAGCCGTTGCTGCGCTACAGCGATCTGCAGAGATACTTCTCCGTCGCCCCGAAGCGGCCATCGCTGTCTGAGGTGCGGGCGGCAGTGCGCGCCATTCGCTCGGAAAAGGGAATGCTCATCACGCTCGATGACCCCGACTGCCGCAGCGCAGGTTCGTTCTTCAAAAATCCCATACTGAGCGAGGCGCAATATTGTGACCTGTGCCAGAGGGCAGAGGCAATGAGCCTTCACGTCCCAAGGTATCCCGCGCTTGAGCAGCAACATAAAATCTCTGCGGCCTGGCTGGTGGAACACTCCGGATTTGCCAAAGGCTACACGCTTGGCGAGGCCGCAATCTCGAAGAAGCATGCCCTGGCCATCGTGAACCGGGGCAATGCCAGCGCCGCTGATGTGGTGGCGCTCAAAGAGCAGATTCAGGAAAAAGTGTTAAAGGATTGGAATGTCGAGCTTCAGCCGGAGCCGGTTTTTGTAGGTTTCACTCCTGAAGCCTAAGGCGCCGCAGCCCCAGGTCGTATCCCCTCTTGATGTATCCCCTTTTACTGATAGCCTACGCATGGAAGGAAACGTCCCGGCCCTGGCGGCGGCTCCCCTTCAGCTATCGGCAAGCGCTTTGGCTTGCTTGAAGACCTTCAGGAACATGTCGCGGGTCAGCTTGCCGGTTTGGGTATTCTGGTTTGAGGGATGGTAGGACGCGATCAGCGTCTTGCCGTCTGGCATTCGATATGTCGCGCCGTGCTGAAACAGGTAAGGCGTCCGGCTGCTGATTACCGCGGCGCGGATCGCGTGTCCCAGGCAGGCATCGAAGCCAATCTTTCCGAGCGCCACCACTACCCGCACCTTTTTGAGTCCAATGATTTCGCGATCCAAGTAAGTCGCGCAGGTAATCAGTTCCTGGGGTAAAGGCTTATTATCAGGCGGCGCGCAGCGCACCGCAGCTGTTATGTACAAATCTCTGAGCTGCAGTCCATCCTCGCGGCTGGTGGCGCTTGGCTGGCTCGCGAATCCGGTCTCAAACAATACCGGATACATGAAGTTTCCCGAAGCATCTCCTGTAAAAGGACGTCCGGTACGGTTGGACCCATGCGCGCCGGGCGCCAGGCCCATCACCAGCACGCGGGCGTCCGCGTCCCCAAATCCGGGGACGGGCTTTCCCCAGTAATCACAGGTCAGATAGGCGCGCCGTTTTTCCCGGGCGATCTTCTCCCGGTACTCCACCAGCCACGGGCATTTGGTACAGCTGATGACTTCACGGTTCAGTTGGTTAAGCCAGGCCGGCATCTGTGACCATTGTAAGGTCACGCCCGCATGCGATCCTGCCGCCCGATGCTAGACTCATCAGGTGGGAAGATCAGAGCTTACGCGCCGCAAGTTCGTGACCCGCTTGGCAACTGGGGCATCGATCCTTGCTGGCATGGCCTCGATTGACGGCTTTTTACTCGAGCCTCATGCCTACGCCATCGAGCGGGTTCAGATCGAGTTGCCCCGTTTGCCGGAAGCATTCCACCGGTTCAGGATCGTTCAAATCAGTGACATTCACTTCGGTCCCTACATGCACAGCGCCGGAGTTGAGTCGGCGGTTCGCATGGCCAAAGCCTTTGAGCCTGATCTGGTGGTCTTGACCGGCGACTTCGTTTCCCACCCGCTGGGCGAGAACAACGGGCCGCGCGGCGCGCGTCACGCCGAGCCCTGCGCCGAAGCGCTCACACAATTTGGCAAGACACCCATGCTGGCGGTTCTGGGTAATCATGATTGCTGGAATGATGCCGGCATCGTCGCCGGCACTTTGAAGGACCGGGGCATCCAGGTTCTTCGTAACCAGGCTACTGTGATTGAACGTGGCCGCGATCGTCTCTGGATTGCCGGCGCCAGCGATGCAATCGCCGAAGATGTCGACCTTCCGGGTGCGCTGAAACCAATTCCTGCCGGTGAATGTACTGTGCTGCTGGCGCACGAGCCCGATTTTGCAGATCACGCCTCGCGCTACGACATTGATTTGCAGCTCTCCGGCCATTCACACGGAGGCCAGGTGCGACTGCCGGGAATCGGCGCGCTCATCCTGCCCGAACTGGCGAAGAAATATCCTGAAGGCCTTAACCGGATTCGCAAGCTTCAGCTTTATACCAATCGCGGGCTGGGAGTGATCAGTCCGCCGGTGCGCTTCAACTGCCCGCCCGAGATTACTTTTCACACGCTTGTGTGACCGAAAAAAACCTAGGCGAGTGCGGGCCATGGTGCTCGAGGACAAAGCTGGAAACTTGACACGTGCTTTCAAGCACGAATAATTCGACGAAGAAAGAAACTGAAGACGCGGCATGGAAAGCCGCAGATATCCTCAGTAACTTCCACATCATGTTGCGCGTCGAGCTGATGAGCGGTTGGTAGTTCTCGAACTCACCTATGGCACAGATCCAGCAACCGCATTAGGTAGCTGGCTACGAACAGGAGTTCAAGAGTTTCCTGCGGATTGGCGGATTTCGTTCAGACGATTCTCGTAGCGCTCGAACCCAGCTGCGACCGCCTCCTGTAGCTTGTTTTCATAAAAATAGTGTGCGTAGTCCTGAAACTCTGGGTGTAGGAGTTTGAGTGCTTCAATCACATCTCGGTTCACGAAGAACGAATCAGCCCTCTTTGCCGCTTCGTATCCCTCGGTTGTGACGTGGAAAAAGTTGTGCCCGTTGTCCCGAATAAAACCGTCTGCTTCGAGCGTTTTCCAGGGTGCGCCGAGCAGCAAGTCCTTAACAGTGGTGACCTCACTTTGCGAATAGCCGCTTGCTAAGTCACTGGCGTATACAGGCATATCGAGGTTCATCTTCCCGAACGATTGACCGGTCGGGTATTGAGTGGCGAGGCGGCGAAGAAGCAGTCGTGCCTGCTTTGAGATTGGCAACGCTCTCAGGTCTTTCAGCGTTGAGACTTCATCGCTCATTCGAACTAAGTGCCACGATTCCAAGTCTTTTCCTTTGGGCGCGCTCGCGGAGGTCGAAACGGTACTTATTATAGTGGGGTGCTCTAACTCCTCCCGGATGTCGACACAGACAGCGTCAAGATGCGCCTTCGATTCGTAGAAGTCGTAGATGCTTTCCAGCTGAGTTGGAACTGCACGAAGTTGCTCAGACATGTCGGTCGGTAGGAGACCATTGGAGAGTGCTTTGATATTAATAAGCAGATATTTATAACCCTCAATCACGGAACTTTGTTCATCGGGGTCGTCGCTCGGCCCACACGCACGGAACGTCAA
>QHZY01000136.1 GCA_003224855.1 Acidobacteriota bacterium
CGCGGATGGCAGCCACGGTCATTTTCTGCGCCTGCTTATCCATCACCTCTGCGGCCCAAGTTTCGATTACGGGCAAAATTGCGGGGACAATTACCGATCCCTCCGGCGCCGCTGTTCCTAATGCATCCGTCAGTGTGAGCGGCCCGGCGTTGATGGCTGCTCGTAGTATGCACACGCAGCCCGATGGAACCTACCTATTTGACCTGCTCCCGCCCGGCACATATTCGATCACCACGAACGCGCCCGGATTTCGAACGGTGCAGCAAACGGGTGTGATCATCACAGCTGGCTTTACGGCCACAATAAACTTCAGGCTCGTAGTCGGACAAGTAAACGAAACATTGAACGTCGCTGCTGGGTCTTCCACCGTAGATTTGCAGAACGTGCAATCAGAGACCACATTCGATCAGAACCTGTTGCAGGACATTCCGGGGGGGCGCGATCCGTGGTCTACGGTCGCCCAGATGCCGGGAGTTACTTTGACCACATTCGATGTCGGTGGCAATCAGAGCATGCAACAATCCACCATGCAGGTGCATGGCAGCACGCCGGGTGAGCAAATCTTCAGCTGGAATGGGCTGGATCTGAACTGGCCGGGCGCCAACGGCGGCTATACCCAGTTCTACACCAATCACGATTCGTTGGAGGAATTTCAGGTCGTCGCCGATAACGCTCCTTCAGCAGTTTCGATTAGTGGCATTTATATGAATATGGTGACGAAGTCGGGATCCAATACCTTGCATGGACAAGCGGCCGGGTACTACGCCACCGCAGCCACGCAGGCCAGCCCCAAACTGCCAACGTTCAATGGAACACCGGTTAACTCTGGTTCGCCTATTTTTCTGGATCGCGACACCACCGCTAGCCTGGGCGGCCCGCTCATAAAGAATAAGTGGTGGCTTTTTGGATCCTATCGCCGCTACGATGTCGACTTAAGCATTCTTACAGTGCGTGACCAGGCCGGCAATCCGGTCCAGGACATCAATCACCAGACCAATACAGACCTGCGGAGCGATTGGCAGCTCGGGCAGAAAAACCGCCTCAGCTTTGTCTGGCTCTATAATTCGCAAAATCGCTTCTTCCGCCGCGACACGGCATATCAGTTTGTAACCGCTGAGGCGAGCTGGCGGCAGATCGAGCCTGCCTACATTCTCCAAGCACTCTGGACCAGCCAGATAACCAACAATTTTCTGCTCGATGTTCGGACGGGCTACAACAAGGAGGTATTTCCTCTGGGCTATCAGCCAACCGTCACGCCCACGGACTTCACCCGTCAAGATCTGACGCTCTCTACCGAGACCGGTGCGGCGCCCTTTTCATTCGCCAATCCGTCCTGGGTATTCAAGATTACTGCGGGAGCTTCCTGGTATAAAGGCGCGCTCGCGGGCTCACACAACTTCAAATTTGGCTGGGAATGGGGTGACAGCTACAATCCGTATGTTTACAAAATTAATGGAGGAATCAATGCGCAGTACACCAATGGCGTACCCACCGATGTTGTCGCTTTCGATACGCCATTCACGGAGAAAACTTACTTTCATGATTCGAGCTTCTATGTTCAGGACGCGTGGACGTTAAAGCGACGAGTCACTCTCAATTTAGGGCTCCGTTACGACCGCTACATCAGCTTTTATCCAAAGCAATCGAGCAGCCCCGACCTGACCTTCCCGGATCTATTTCCCCCGCAAACTTTTCCCGCATCAGGGAACCTGGTGGAATGGAATAACGTTTCTCCGCGCGTCGGTGTCGCCTTCGACGTAACCGGGAAAGGCACCTCCGTGCTGCGCTTTGGCTACGGACGCTATTACAAAATGGAAGGCACGCAATTAGTCGAGCAGGTTAACCCGGTTGGTTTTGCTGGGCAGGGCTACACATGGAATGATGCCAACGGCGACGGCATACCGCAAGTAAGTGAATGGAAAAAGCCAGCAAACTTCCTGTTTGCATTTGGCGGCACCAGCACGCACATCGATCCAAATATGAGTCGTCCCTACTCAGACGAGCTCAACGTCACCTATGAAAAACAGCTGTGGCGCGACCTGCGTGTGAGCGCTGCGTATTACTACCGAACCAAAAAGAATCTGGTCGGACTCAAGAATCTTGCCCAACCGGCCGCGGCCTATGTGCCTGTGTCAGGCTTCACGAACGGACTCACGGGCCAACCCTTGACCTTATTCAATCTCTCCACTGCGGCCCCTTCCCCGAACATCTTGCTCACCAATATTTCGGAACTGAACGACAACTCGTATCATGGCCTTGAGTTCGATGCTGTCAAGCGCTTGTCCAAAAAGTGGCAGTTGCTGACGGGTTTTACCATCCAGCGGCAGAAGGGCACAGTTTGCTGTCCGGGTATTACCGGACTGACCGACGATGCGCTGTTTGGGGACGATTTCAATGATCCCAATAAGGACATCAATCGTCGGAATAACTACCTCAACCAAGATGCCACATACGTTTTTAAGGTGGATAGCACGTACGAATTCCCCTGGAAAATCGGAACCAGCGTTAATTTCCAACACTACACAGGTTTTCCGTTCCAACCAGTTGAAGTATTTACCGGTTTCAACCAGGGTCCCGAAACGGTAATCCTGCAGCCGGCTGGAATTCAGCGGCTACCCAGCGTCAATCTGTTAAACCTGCGTCTCACGCGTGAATTTGTGATGAACGAGCGCTGGCACATTCAGCCGATTGTTGATTTCTTCAATGTTACGAACGCGCAGACCGTGGTTTCCCAGGTGCAGACCTTCGGTCCCAATTTCAAGTTTCCGACTAATACAATCAATCCTTTTCTGGCTCGTTTTGGTTTGAAGTTTAATTTCTGACGCGATTGGTTTCGAGGCAGGATCATCGATCCATCTGTGGCGGGTCAGGATGCAGACATCCTACCCGCTTTTTCTTCAAGTTTCGGAGGCGGAATGCAGAGAAGGGAATTCTTATCAAACATCGCACTGATGACCGTAGGCCTGCTGTTGATTGCCGCTGCCGCTGGCCAGCAAACCGCGCCTGCGAACCGGCTTAGCATTGAACAATTGATTGAGATAAAGCATCCGTCCAATCCGGTTTGGTCTCCGGATGGCAAACAGGTCGCATTCATTTGGGACCGCGCTAACATAGGCAATCTTTATCTGGCGAACTCTGATGGACGGGATAATCCAGCCGCGTTAACTTCTTATACTGAGCGCGGAGTTACAGATCCTTTCTGGAGCCTTGAGGGACGTAGTATTTACTACTCGCGTGACGGTCATCTCTGGCAAGTCATGCCCGGCGGCCGGCCTCAGCTGGCGTGGAGTTCGTCTGCAATCGAGTCCGACTTTGCTCTTTCGCATGACGGAAAACGAATCCTGTTTGTACGACATTTAGGAAAAGCTGAGTCACAGCAAGGTGGGAACCTCGTCGTGCGAGCACTTGACAATGGCGCCGAATCAAATCTTGTTCATGACGACTTGAGTATCGAGCACCCGATCTGGTCGCCCGACGACGCCAACATCGCCTACATCGCCGGTTCAAAAATCATTCATCATGATGAATCTCCCTTGTACGCGGGCGAAAAGTTGATTTTCGTCAATCCGGAGTATGTTCCAGGTCAGCTTTTCAGTATCCCCGCGAACGGAGGTAAGGCCACGAAGATCGATTCTCCCGGGGAATACAACGGGCTGGCTTGGGTGGATGCCGACCGCCTCACTTACGACCGCCAGTCGGACCAGTTCAAGACTCGTACAATCTATGTTTTCGATATAAGTGGCGCTCCGCAGCCTAAGGCGATGCACGTAGACAAAGAGGAGAAATTCTGGAGTCTTCCAGATTGGGAGGCGAATGCCAAACCGAACCCTTCTCCGAACGGAAAATGGATCGCGTTTCTCACGGATCTCGACGGTTGGGACCATCTGTACGTTGTATCCACGAGTGGAGGACAAGCGATTCAAATCACCAAAGGCCAGTTCGAAACCTGGCGTCCGGTTTGGTCACATGACAGCGCTCGCATTGCCTTCGATGCCAACGAGCCAGGCAAGCCAGGCGATCGCAGGATTGGAATCGCGAACATCGATAACAATCCTGCGAAGGCCACTGTGGGTTACGTCACCGCCGGCAAGGGAACGAACATCGAGCCACGTTGGTCCGCGGACGACAAACACCTTGTCTGCCAGCACACCGACACTCGGAATTCTGCGGATCTGTTCGTGATCGACGCCAGCGCGGGCGCCAAGCCAGTGCGGCTCACCGACTCCATGCCCGCCGGTATAGATCGATCATTATTCGTGGAACCGGAAGCCGTCCGCTACCCCGGGCCCGACGGTCAGTCTGTGCCGGCCTGGATATTTGTCCCCAAGAACCTAGACCGCACCAAAAAGCATCCCGCGATAATTTGGATACATGGCGATGGCATCAACCAGAACTACGATGGCTGGCACGTGCAGCGGAATTACGCCGTTTACTACAGCTTCCATCAGTACTTGTTGCAGCAAGGATATGTCGTAATCGCGCCTGACTACCGTGGCAGCATCGGCTACGGGCGGGAGTGGCGCAATGGCGTGTATATGGACGTAGGTGGCAAGGATGCTAAAGATGCCTGGATGGCTGCGAACTATCTTAAGACGCTGCCATTCGTGGACAGCGAACGAATAGGTGTGTGGGGCCTCAGCTACGGTGGTTTCTTTACGCTAATTGCCATGACAGACCAGCCGACACTGTTTCGCGCTGGCGTCGACGTCGCCGGAGTGGTCGATTACGTCATGTATTACAACGATCCCTATCACGGAGACTGGACCGAAGGCCGGATCGGTACACCGGAACAGAATCCGCAGGTGTATGCTAGTGCCTCGCCGCTATCGCACATCGATCGGTTAGCACGCCCATTGTTGATTCTTCACGGCACATCAGATGTCAATGTTCCATTTGTGGAATCAGTGCGACTGATCGACGAAGCTCTAAAAAACAACAAGGGCCCCTTCACTTCCTTCATGATGTATCCGGGAGAGTTCCATTATTTCAGCCGCGAGCACGTATTGCGCGATGCCTGGCATCGTGTGGATGATTTTTTTGCTTTGCAGTTGAGGCAGGAACCTCGAGGCCAAGACCCTGGGCAAAGAGCGGCTTCCGCAGGCCAATAGCTGAGTGGCATGACATACGACTCCCACTAGAAACCAAAGCGCTAGATCTCAATGATCATGTCTTGCAGACGGGTCGGGTACTTATTCAAGACTTCGCCTTTATCTTTGCGGACCACCACCGTGTCTGAATGGCGCAAGCCGCCCCAAGCGGGGTCATAAACCCCGGGCTCGCAACTGAACGTCATGCCTTGTTTAAGCACGGTTTTGTCACCTTCGGCGATCCAGGGAGCCTCGTGCCCCTGAAGCCCAATTCCATGTCCAGTGCGGTGTTTCAAAAATTTCTCGAAGCCCGCTTTGCGGATCTGGTCAAGGCTCTTCTTATCCACTTCTTCGGCGACCTCTCCTTCCTTTAGGTTTTCGACTCCGGTGTCGTGGGCCGCCAGCATGGCATCAAACAAGCTCTTTACGTAGTCATTGGGTTTACCGACGATGAATGAGCGTTCGCATTCAACCGCGTAACCCCCGAGCTTACAGGTGTAACTTAAAATAAGCGCGTCTCCCTTCTTTAGGCGGTCTTTGCTCGGTATCGCATGAGGAAAGGCAGAGCGCTTTCCAAACGGCACCAAGCCACCGAACGGCGGGTCTATGCCAACTCCGACGACGTCCTTCAATTCGACCGCCATTTTATCGGCGAGCGCATCTGCCGCGGCCTTCAATATCTGATCTTCCGTTACCGCGCCACTTGCCTGCACGAACTCGCGGCCCGCCTCAATTGAAAAGTCATTGAAAAACATCCCCCGGCGCATGATGTTGATTTCGTCGTCGTCTTTCATCCAGCGCATCTCTTCCACCAGATCGCCCGCGGGTACGATCTCAGCCCCCGGCGCTCCGAGCTTGATCTGCTGCATGCGACTCGGAGTTGGCTCTTCCACTCCTATCCGCGCCTTGCCAAAACCGCGATTCGCGACGCGCTCAAAGATCCATCGGAGTCGGTTCACCGGCCCGGGATAGTCGAAGTAGGACTCGTAATCCTTCACCCACCAGAGCTTCACCTGGTCGGACTCAAGCGCGGGAATAAATAAAGCGGGATCACCGGTTTTCGGAATCAACGCCGCAAGCGGGCGTTCGGTTGAGAGATGGAAATAACCAGTTGTGTAAATGACGTTCGGAGCGCTCAGCAAAACCAGCGCATCGAGACTGCGCTTGGCCATAGCCTGCTGCACTTGCCCAATCTTGCGGCGGTACCAGTCGGGTGGGAGACGGTCGGGAAGATTTGGGGCTGCGGCATGGAAGGAGACTCCCAAATTACGGGATTGACCGAATGCCGAAGATCGGGAGGTCAAGGTTAAGGCGGCAGTTCCGACGGCGCTACGGAGGAATTCGCGTCGAACGAGAGAGTTCATGGCACGCTCCGGGACCAGAGTTGAACCGCATCATCTTAGCGCAATTCGCCTGGTTTTCTGAATCGGAGGTTAATTCAGTTCTGCTTTTTCTCTTCCCTTTCACGACTATTGTTTTAAGAACGGGTTATGGAAAAAGGCAGACTCCTAACCGGAAAATGGAGGTGATTGCAAAATGGTTAAACGAATCGAGCTTGGAGCAATAGTGTTGGTAGTCACTCTGGTGTTGAGCGGTTTGGCTCGCGCGCAGTGGGACTCTGATGACGGGTATTACCAGCAAGGCGATCGTTCGATGGCGCAACAGTATGGCTATCAGAACGGCTATCAAGACGGTATTAAACACGGTCGACACGAAGGCCGGGAGAACGATCCCGAGG
>QHZY01000137.1 GCA_003224855.1 Acidobacteriota bacterium
GCCAGCTCGGGGCCGAATCCTTCGTCGCTCACATCGTTTCTTCACCCTATCGCGAGAAGGTTATTCAGACCTTCAAGCGTCATAAGACACCGCTGCACATGGACATCGAGTTGCCTACCTTACAGGCCATCAAACGTTTTGTCGCCATGGGAAACGGGGTCGCATTTGTGCCGGCAATCAGCGTAGAGAATGAACTCGCGCGCGGCGAACTGGTGAGAATTCCGGTTCGCGAGGTGCGGCTGCACCGAAAGCTCCGCCTGGTTTACCGAAAAACTGCCAGTCTCTCCCACGCGGCCCGCGCCTTTTTAAAAGTTGCAGAAGCTATTTCACAACACCGTGGAGGGAGCTATCGCTTTCAGCGCGAAGCTTAATTGCCTTGGCGCAGGTTGGCGAAGGCGCGTGTGGCGCACTGCCTGGTCCACGTCTGAGTACAGCGGGAAAACCGAATTCAAGCGGGTAAGCTCCAGCATTTCCCGCACCAGCCCGGTTGCTCCGCAGAGAGCCACGGGCGTCTCAACTTTAGTCGCCTGGGCCTGAATCCCAGCCAGCTTTCCCAGGCCGGCGCCATCCAGTTCGTTCACTTCGCTCAGATCGAACACCAAAGCACGTTTTTGCTTGAGTAATGACAACGCTCTTAGAGATAGGGCATCTGCTTCGTCACGATATGCAATTCGTCCGCGGCAGCAGATAACGGTTATGTCTTCCAACTCGCGAATTCTCAAGGAAAGCCTCACGACCCCTCCGCTTAGTGATCAATTGCATCTTATCGAGGGAGAGTCGCGGAGTGGTTGCGGAACTGTAAATTGTTGTGAATATTTGCCAAATCTAATGTAACAGCTCTCGTCTTTAACAGCTCTCGTCTTTAACAACTCTCGTCTTTCACAGCTCTCGTATTTAAACAGCTCTCGTCGGAAAGCATCACCGGCTGCTTAACGCCGATGCAATCATGTGTGACCGGCGTCACAGACATGGTTTTCCCCAGTGGGCATAATCAACCACAACAGTACCTGTTTGGAGACCTCTCCTGCGTTGGGAACAACGTGTACTTGAGTGCGCAACAGCGGCTCTCCATTCTTAAACAATCGTCGATAGGTTACACAGGACACGCGAGTGGCTTGGTGCGAACTTTTTCCGCCGGCCAAATCGCCGGCTTAGCGGCCATTGCGGAGGGGATAAATGATGCCCGGGCTTACACTCCGTCGGCTTCGTGTCGTGCTCTTAATTGGCCTGCTTGTTTTCTGCTTCTCTTCCTCAAGCAGATCGAGCACAGCCGACAAAGGCAGCACGACTTACGATTCAACTCTCTACGTGGGATCCGAAACCTGCAAAACCTGCCACGAAGACATTTACAACAAATTTGAAACTACCCCTCACTGGAAAACTACCTTCACAAAAAAGGGACCGCAATGGCAGGGCTGTGAAGCCTGCCACGGACCTGGCAAAGAGCACGTGGAAGGCGGCGGAGACAAGAGCAAGATCTTTGTATTCGAGGGCAAGACCGCGGAGCAGGTGAGTAAGCGCTGCCTGGGCTGTCACGAGTATGGCGAAGAGCATGCCAATTTTGATCGTTCGCAACACAACCTCAATGACGTAAGCTGCATTTCCTGCCACTCACCCCATCACGCGAAAGAGAAGCAGTTCCTGCTGGTCAATAAACAGCCGGAGCTCTGTTACGGCTGCCATACCGACATCAAGCAGGATTTCAACCGGCCATTCCGCCACCGCGTCGAACAGGGGCTGATCCAGTGCAGTGATTGCCACAACCAGCATGGCGGTTTTCTGACCCGGCAGGTGCGGGCCACCGCGTCGCAGGACCAGGTATGTTTCAAGTGCCACACTGAGAAAGCCGGCCCGTTTGTGTTCGAACACGTGCCGGTTAAAACCGAAGGCTGCAGTTCTTGTCATACGCCGCATGGCTCCACCAATCCACGGCTATTGAAACGGGCGCAGATGAACACCCTATGCCTGGAATGTCACACGCTGACGCAGGACTCCAACGTGCCCGGCCTTCCCTCATTTCACAACCAGAGCCAGAAATATCAGGCCTGCACTTCGTGCCATGTGCAGATCCACGGCTCTAACTTTGACGAGTTCTTCTTCAAGTAGCGCGGAGGAGCGATGAAATACCGCCATCTGCGAATTTTGGAAATCCCGAGCAAGCTCCTCCGTATCGCGCTGTTTACGGCAGCCCTGATCGGCGCCCGGCAGGCTGCCTTCGCACAGTCAGCCAACGCCGGCGAAGGTGTCGATAACGGTAACTACAACTATCAGGGATCATTCGAGTTCGGCTATCGCTTCGTTAACAGCAATGGGAGCCAACCGGTTTACGATACCTTCCTCAATCAGCAGCAGGGGCCGCGCTTGCTCGAACAGACTCTGAGCATGCGATCGCTCAACCATGAAGGGGTATTGTTCGACAATCTTTTTGTGAGCAGTTTCGGCTGGGGCGGGGAACCCGAAAACGCAACCCGCCTGCGGATCTCCAAGAACAAATGGTACAACTTCAACGGCAGCTTCCGGCGTGACCAGAACGTCTGGGACTATAACCTGCTGGCCAATCCGCTTAATCCTCCCAACGCGTTCATCAACATCACGAACTCGCCGCATGAAATGCTGACCACGCGCCGGATGTATGACTACAACCTGATCCTGTTTCCGCAATCCGCGGTTCGTTTTCGCCTGGGCTACACGCGCAATAACATGGAGGGACCGGCCTTCAGCAGCATCCATGAGGGAACGGACACGATCCTCTTCCAGAAGACTCGCAATTTGCTGAACGGCTACCAGGCTGGAGTTGACATAAGAATCGCGCCCCGCACCAATATCAGTTACGACCAATATCTTCAGTACTACAAGGGGGACAGCAGCTGGGCTGACGGCAACTTCGGCTTCCAGCTCGCCAACGCAACTCCGGTAGACGCGGGAATGATCTATAACCCCAACGCAGGCCAGCCCTGCGGGAATGCTCCCGCGCCCATCTTCGACAGCCGTACTTCGCCGCCCACGCTGAAAGGGACCTGTAATGGTTATCAGGGCTATAGCCGATTTGCCCCGGTCCGTACTTCATATCCGACTGAACAGCTGACTCTGCAATCTCGCTACTTTCGAAGGCTGGATATCTCAGCCCGCGGTGCTTATAGCTCCGCCGATACCAAGGTAGATGACTTCAGCGAACTTTTCCTGGGATTATTAACCCGCACCGGCCAGCGCCTTTTCGACGGAACTGGCACCGCAAGGGCTAAGCGCGTTTCCGCCAATGCGGATTTCGGCGTCACTTATTTTGTCACCGATAAATTTCGCATAATCGACAGCTTTCGATTTTCTAACTTCCGCATTCCCGGAGTTTGGAATCCCACGACGTTGAGTTTCTTCAACGGCACGCTTCCTGCGAGCATGTTGAACCCGGTTGTGAATTTCAACCCAACGCTATGCCCGGCAAATCCGGCGGCCTGCCCGCAGCACGGAAACAGCGCTCCCGCGGATGTCAGCAGCCCGGCCTACTCGCGATTTCTAGGGCAGGATTCCAAGTACAATACTTTCCAACTCGAATACGACTTTTCACGCCGTTTTGGGGCGAGGGTTGGCTATCGCTATGGCCGGCGGACTATCCCCGTTCGTTTCGGCACCATCGCAAATGAGACATTTTTCCCGTCTAATCCAAACCGCGGGGACTGCACTGGCCTTCCGCTTAATGCTGATGGCACCTGCTCTTTTTCAGGGGAGGTTGATAGCGGGAACGATCTGATCGAAGTCGACGAGCACTCGGGTCTGTTTGGCTTCTGGGCCCATCCTAATGATGCCCTGCGGGCTAATTTCGACCTGGAGCTGTTCTCCGCGAATAACGCGCCCACGCGCATCACTCCGCGCAACCTGCAGCGCTATAAAACCCGGATCAACTATAAGCCGCGCACCTGGATGACCGCTTCCGGAACCGTGAACATACTTGAGAGCCGCAACAATATCAGCGACATTCTGCACCGCGAGCACGACCGCAACTACGGGTTCGCAATCGGCCTGAACCCCAATCAGCGGTTTGGGGTTGACTTCGGTTACAACTACGACGATATCTTTTCGACCACCAATATCTGCTACGTGATCGGTGGCACCGTGCCGGCCGGGTCAAACTTGTGCAGCGCTGGTACGACCTTTCTTTCCGGCATCTCGCTGTACGTCAACAAGATTAATTTTGCGTATGCGAACTTTACTTTCCGGCCAGTAAAGCGGGTCACCACCAGCCTGGGATACAGCTTGACGAGTTCCAGCGGAGACAACACCATATTGAGCCCGGTTCCAAATACGCTCGGTCCGCTCGGAATCAACTTTCACAAACCGTTCGCGCTGGTTGAATTTGAACTGGCTCGCGGCTTCAGCTGGCGCACCGCCTGGAACTATTACGACTACAACGAAAAGTCCAGCCCGGGTTTTTTGCCGGCACGAGATTTTCAGAGCAATTCGGCTACTCTGTCTGTGCATTACGCTTTTTGAAATGAATTGTGTTGAGGTGAAACAACCAGACATGAAGGTTAGAACTGTAGTTTTCACGATCGTTATCTTGGCCGCCACATTCTGTATTCCGACGGCAGCCTTTGCCCAGGACGCCGCCGCTCTTTACAAGACAAAATGCGCTGCCTGTCACGGTGCCGATGGTAAAGCTGACACTGCGGTAGGCAAAAAGATCGGCGTACGCGATTTCGCCGCTCCCGAAGTGCAGAAACAAAGCGATGACGAACTGGCTGCCATCATCAACGATGGCAAGAACAAGATGCCGTCCTACAAGAAATCTTTGAAGCCTGACCAGGTAAAAGAACTGGTCGCGATGGTGCGTTCGTTCGCAAAGAAGTAAACACGCAATATCTGAACTTCGGCATGGCTCTCCGAACTCCGCTCTTGATCTCGTTGATCGCCCTCAGCCTCATGCTGATCGCGCTGCTGGTGGCGCGCCCGCAGATGACCTCGACTCGCGGCGGCAAAATGCTGGCCTTTCTTGTGCTCTTCGCTTTACCGCTGCTGTGTATGGCAGTTGGGGTCTCCTCGGAGATGCAACGTTCCAAAAGCACTCAATTCTGCCTTTCCTGCCATGTAATGGAAGGCTACGGCCGCAGCTTGTATATTGATGATCCTGCGCACCTTCCGGCCGCCCATTTCCAGAACCATCGCGTCCCCGCCGATCAGGCCTGCTATACCTGTCACACCAACTATGCGATGTTTGGGGGATTTCGCGCCAAATTACACGGGTTGCGGCACGTTTACGTACAGTATCTGGGTACCATTCCGCAACAGATTCACCTGTATGAGCCGTATAACAACCGAGAGTGCCTGCACTGCCACCTTGGCGCGCGGTCGTTCGAAGAAGGCGTGGTGCACAACGCCGACCCCGATCTTCTGCCCGCAGTCAAGGCCAACAAGGTCTCGTGCTTGTCGAGCGGTTGTCACGACACGGTACATGATGTCTCCCGGCTCAAGGACCTAACGTTTTGGAAGCCAAAGGAATGAATCTCTCGAGCGATCTTGAACGGCAGCTTCAGCGTTCTGGCCTGCTGTTGATCATCGGCCTTGGAATTGAAGGCGTTTGCCTGCTGTGGGCGCGGCCAATCGCATTCGTGCTCATGGTGGCGGCGGGCGGATTTTTTTGCGCTGCCGGGGTAGCGGTTTACCTTTACGCTCTGGTTTCAAGAAAACTCTGAACGCCTGCTCCGAAATCATCACCTCTTGCGCTATTCTTTTTGCGCATGAAAAACTGTTTACGTCGGATATCTGTTCCGCTGCTTCTTCTTGGCTCGGCAGCCAGCCAGATTACGCCTTCTACCGGACACCCTGGCCTTGACCAGTATCGCGCCTCAAGAATTTCCATTTACATGAACGATTTCGGCGAGCTCAATCGCTACCGCGATGCGAATGCCGCGCTGAAACCACCGTCGGAAGGCGAGAATCGAGTGGTCTTTTTCGGCGACTCCATCACCGATTCCTGGAAGCTGGATGAATCCTTTCCTGGCAAGCCGTATGTAAACCGCGGCATCAGCGGCCAGACAACGTCGCAAATGCTGGTACGTTTCCGCCAGGACGTGATCGATCTGCAACCCAGGGTGGTGGTGATTCTGGCAGGGACGAACGATATCGCGGGTAATACCGGGCCTATAAGCGAGGAAGACATTGAGAAAAATTACGCCAGCCTGGCGGAGCTGGCGAAGGTGCATAACATTCGGGTGGTTTTTGCCTCGGTGCTGCCGGTGCACAATTACACCCCAGAGTCGAAGGAGATGTTCGAATCGCGCCACCCTCACGACATTCTTGCCTTGAACACCTGGCTCGAAGATTACTGTGCCGAGAACGGCCTGGTGTATCTCGACTACTTCGAAAAGATGGTGGACAACCAGGGTCTGTTGAAGCGCGAACTGGCCGATGATGGGCTGCATCCGAACCCCGCCGGCTACAAAGTAATGGCCCCAGTGGCCGAGGCCGCAATCGCCAAGGCATTGGCCGCAAAACGGTGAACACATTCTCGCCACTCTTCCAGCCTGTCGCGCATCTATAATGTGATTGAGTTTCCGACCGCTGCGGCCCTCGGGTATACCCCGGCCGCGGTGGCGAGGGATGTTGAGTCTGTCGAACTCTAATCCCAAGGGTGCAAGTGGAAACGCTTGCGCCTCCCCGCTTTGCAGAAAGCGATTGGAAAGGAAACGCTGCCGGATGTCCTCCGTCTGCCTTCCTTCCGCAATTCATGTCCTTAACCGACAAATTCGGCCGCCCGATTACCGATCTGCGGATCTCCGTCACCGATCGATGCAATTACAAGTGTGTGTACTGCCGGACCGGCAACGATGGCGCGCTCTACAGTGATCTGCCTTTCAGTGAGTATCTGCGGATGTGCCGGGTGCTGGTTAGCCTTGATCGGGAGCGCTTTGCGCGCATCACCCGGGTGCCCGACGGGTTCGACAATGTGCTTTCCGGCATTCGCGCTGCCCGCGAAGCTGGCCTGTGGCCGGTAAAAGTGAACTGCGTGCTCATGCGAGGATTCAATGAGGATCAGATCGCGGCCTTCGGCAAATTCGCCCGCGAAGAAGGCGTAGTCGTGCGGTTTATAGAATTTATGCCACTGGAGGAGGACCGTGTCTGGTCGCCGCAGGTGGTAGTCAGGCTGGATGAAATCCTTCAGCGCATGGCGGAATACATGCCGTTGGTCGAGATCCCACATGCCCTGAGCGAGACCGCGCGCCGTTATCGTTTTGAAGACGGCGTGGGCGAGATTGGCATCATCGCACCTGTTTCTCATCCCTTTTGCGGCCACTGCAGCCGCATCCGCATCACCTCAGACGGCAAGATCCGCACTTGCCTGTTTTCCGTCTGGGACCATGACCTCTATGGCTTGATGCGGCGCGGGGCGTCCGATGAACAGCTCGAACAGTTTATTCGCGACGTAGTTCAGAGGAAAGAAGAGCGCCACCATATTGGCGAAGCGGATTTCGTGCCCGCCTCAAGAACTATGGTGCATATCGGGGGCTGACTGCGAAATTGCTTTCGGGGGCGAGCATGTCGGCGCACTCATGTACCTTTGCGCCACCGCTTGGAATAGAATGGATTCACCATGGCCGAACGTACTTTCACTCTCGCCGAAGCGCAGTCTCTTCTTTCCGTACTGGAATCGCTGATCCGCACGGCCATTGAAGGGAAAAATCTTATCGAGTCGGTGGATACAGAATTCCAGGCCATTGCCCACCGCGTGTTTCTTAATGGCGGAACTTTTTTGAATATCGTTCACCTCGCCCGTCGCAAAGCCGAGCGTGAAAAAGCCTTGCAGCGCGTGAAAGATGCGATTGCAGAAATCGACTCCATCGGAGTGCAGGTGAAGGATCTCGATATCGGTCTGCTCGATTTTCCCTGCGAAGTTGATGGACGGACGGTTCTTCTCTGCTGGAAGCTGGGCGAGAAATCCATCACCCACTGGCACGGCGTCAACGAAGGCTACGCCGGCCGGAAGCCGATCGACGAGCGCATCGCCAAAGCAAAGCGCAGTCACTGATCAGGCAACGGGTATATTTTTAAGCGCAACTAATCCTGCGTGTCGCACATCCCTTATCCCGTCGCGACCCTGGGGAGTATCTGCGCGATTGTGGCCGCTGTAGTCCTCCATTACACGGTCCGTGCATATTTAAATCGCCGGGTGAAAGATCCGCGCGAGCACTACCGCCGCAGCAAGAGCTTCAGCACTTTCCTCGGCATCGCAACAGCAATTGCGCTTATCCTGCTCTGGTCTCATCCTCTACGCAGCCGTGGGACCTTCCTGGGATTGATCGGCGCAGGAGTTGCCATCGCGCTGCGAGATCCACTGCTGAGTATTGCCGGAAGGATTGCGATATTTGCCGGGAAGATGTACAGCGCGGGCGATCGCATTCAGCTTGAAACCCTTAGCGGCGACGTGATTGACGTCGGGTTCTTCTATACCCGTATGATGGAGATCGGTAACTGGATCGGGGGAGACCAGGCCAGCGGCCGCATCGTTCAGATGCCCAATTCAAAGGTGTTCGGAACGGCGATTTTCAACTATACCCAGAACTTCTCTTACATCTGGGACGAAGTTCACCTGCCTATCACTTACGACAGTAATTTCGACTCGGCGACGCGCATTCTGCTGGACGTAGGCGGCGAGTACACCAAGGAATTCCTCAAAGGCGCTCAGGAAGAACTGGAGGAGATGCGGCGCTATTTTCTGATTTCCGAAGTTGAATTGAAACCATCCGTTTTTCTCAAGATCACTTCCAACTGGGTTCAGCTGAGCATGCGTTATGTAGTTGATCCTAAGAAACGCCGGAGTGCCAATTCGTTCATCTATACGGAAGTTTTTAAACGATTGCGCACTGCGAAAGACATCAAAATCGCGTCGGAAACCATGGATCTAACCTTGCGCGCGCCCAAAGCGGCCTGAGGGGTTACGGCTTGCCCCCGGCGTTCCATTTCGGTGTGAATTTTGAATTTACCAGCCACTGCACCGGCCCCAGCATCGATCCGATGGCTGCATCCATGTGCTTGAAGTCAATGTGCGCGAGATCGTCGCTCGGCTGATGGTAGTCTTCATGCAGCCCGTAACTCGAAACGGTCTGCGCCACCACCCCTTTTTTCGCCAGGACGAAATTATCCGAGCGCGCAAAAAAATTCTGGTCCGGATGCGGATCAGCGACCAGCTTCGCCCCATGTGTGGCCAGCGTTGGTCCGAGGTTCGACCGCTCCCATCCCGTTAACCAGACCGTGTCTGCATTTACCTTGGGGTCAGCGCGGCCAAGCATTTCGAATTCAAGGGTGGCAGCAATGTCGGTCAACGGCACTGGGGGATGCTCGCGGAAGTAGGTGGATCCCAGGCCACCCACTTCTTCGCTTCCGAAAAGCGCAAAAATCACCGAGCGTCTAGGACGCGGGCCAGACCCCAGTACCCGCGCCAGTTCGAGCACGGCCGTTGTCCCCGAGGCGTCATCATCTGCTCCGTTGTAAATCTCGTCACCATTCACCGGCTTGCCAATGCCCAGATGGTCCAGGTGGGCGGAGAGAAGAATCGCGCTCTTACTCAATGCCGGATCAGATCCACGCACTATGCCGACCGCGTTCCAGGTATGTGCCTGCACGTCTTCGCTCGGCGCGTTGAACCGGATCTCTGTCCCCTCGGGCATCGAGTTGAGCTGCAGAAAGGCATCGCTGGTGAGTTCCAGGACATTGTAGTTTCCGGCCAGACCCGCGCCCGATTCCAGTCGCATGGGCAACTTGG
>QHZY01000026.1 GCA_003224855.1 Acidobacteriota bacterium
CAACACCCATATCAGCGGCAGTCATGGACGCGAGTGATCCGCCGAACTTGCCGATCGGAGTGCGTACGGCAGAGAGGATGTAAACGGCCGGCATTCTGAATTTAGTCTAGCATCGTTGCAGTGCCGAGCTGCGCGCGACTGGGCGGTCAGAGACCCGCCTCTGTGTGGGCCGTGGTGAGCCGGCGAGCACGCCAGGCCTGCATTGCTGGGTGTTAATCTTATGAGCGCTGCATGATTCAGGATGCGCTTTATCGGGTGGCAAGCTGTCGCGAGTCTCTCTCTCGCGCGGATGCACACGCCGTCATGGCAGACATTCTCGCCGGTAAATGCTCGCAGTCTCAGGTCGCCGGACTGCTGGTTGCGCTGCATATGAAAGGCGAGACGGTGGAAGAAATCGTCGGCTTCGCGGAGGCCATGCGCGAAGCGGCAACGCCGTTGAATATGGCGGGCGGCTCGATGCTCGACGTCAGCGGCACGGGACGCGAGGCTCTGGTCGATACCTGCGGCACCGGCGGGGATGCGAGCGGAACGTTCAACATTTCAACCGCAACAGCTTTCGTGGTTGCAGGAGCGGGTGTTCGCGTCGCGAAGCACGGCAATCGCAGCGCGACTTCGAAGTGCAGCTCGGCAGATGTAATGGAAGCGCTGGGCGTGAACATCGAGGTAAGCGCGGAGCGAGTAGGCAGGTGCCTGCAGGAAGTTGGCATTGCTTTTTTGTTCGCGCAGGCGATGCATTCAGCCATGAAGCACGTGGCCCCGGTTCGGAGAGAGTTGAGGCTGCGAACGGTTTTTAATCTTCTCGGACCGCTGACAAATCCGGCGGGCGCTAACGCGCAAGTAGTTGGAGTGTACTCGGTCGAACTGGTCGATAAACTTGCGGAGGCGCTCAGCATGCTGGGGTTGCATCGCGGTTTCGTGGTGCACGGCCTCGATGGTCTGGATGAAATCACGATTACAGGTCCAACCCGGGTGGCTGAGATTCGCGAGGGCACAGTGCACACTTTCGAGATAACTCCCGACGAGTTCGGTTTAAAGCGCGCCGGGATCGCGACCCTTGCGGGCGGAAGTGCGGCTGAGAATGCCGAGCTTATAAGAAGAATTCTTGAAGGAGAGAAGTCGTCGCGGCGCGATGTTGTGGTGATGAACGCAGCGGCAGCGCTGGTGGCAGCAGGCAAAGCGGAGCATCTGCCCGGCGCGGTTCTGCTTGCGGAAAAGTCAATCGATTCGGGAGCTGCATTCGCTAAGCTGGAAGCACTGGCGAAGTTTACGCGGGTTTAAACCCGTCTCATCCGAGCTGCTTAAGAAATATACGAGCTACGCCTGGTCGAGCTACGCGTGTTCGCGCTCCGCGCGACTGAGCGGGTCGCAGCCCCGCCCCTACTTGGTTTGTGTTGAGCCGGGCGAGGACGCCCGGCCTCCATCGAATGTCACTTCTACTTTCTGCAACCATTGCGCGACCTGAACATCCCAGCCCAGCTCTTTGGTCATAGCGTCGCGCAGTTGTGACGCCGCGGCAGGCTCACCGTGAACCAGATACGTAACAGCCGGCTTCTTCGGAAAAGTATGCAGCCACTGCAGCAATTCGGGCGTGTCGGCATGATCGCTGAACTGCTCAAAGGCCGCCGTCTGAGCGCGAATCGCAACCATTTCACCGAAAATCTTCACCTCAGGTGCGCCGTTCTTGATGAGGAAACCGCGCGTGCCGGGCGCCTGGAATCCGATGAACAGCACGAGGTTCCGGGGATCGGGCAGGCGGAGCGCGAGATGGTGAAGGATGCGGCCGCCAGTCACCATGCCGCTCGAAGAAACGATTATGCAGGGGAAGCGCGAGTCGTTGATCTTTCTGGATTCCTGTGAAGTGGAAGTAAATGTGACGTTGGGCCAAGTCAGCGGCGATCCATATTGGCTGATGAGGCGTTTGGTCTCATCGCTGTACTCTTCTGTGTGCTTCAGGAAGACCTGCACGGCTTTGATCGCCATCGGGCTATCGCAGAAGATGGGGATCCTGGGGATCTGGCCGGCTTCCATCAATTCCTTCAACATGAAAATCAATTTCTGCGTGCGCTCAATGGCGAAAGCGGGCACGATTACACTGCCGCCACGTTCAACAGTCTGGCGAATGGCGGCCGCCAGCTTCGGGCGAGGGTCGTCGGTCGGATGAGTGCGGTTGCCGTAGGTGGATTCCATTACCACCAGATCGGCGATCTCTCCTTCATTCGGGCCGCTGTGGACGACTTTGCCGGGGGCAACGTTCTGATTGCGCACGCGTCCGATATCGCCGGTAAACAGCAGGCGGCTGGTTTGGCCGTTGCTGGTCAGCGTAACTTCTGCCATCGAAGATCCCAGAATGTGAGCGGCGTGCACAAAACGGAAGGAAAGTTCAGGGCTGAGCTGAGTGGTCTGCTCAAAGGAAACAGGCTTGAAGTACTGCAAGCATTCTTCAGCCTCGGCAAGCGTGTAAAGCGGCAGGGCTGGATGGTGTTTTGACTTCTGATGACGGTTGTAAAAATCGGCGTCTTCTTCCTGCAGATGGCCGGAGTCGGGAAGCACGATCGCGCATAGATCAATCGTGGATGGCGTGGCATAGACCGGGCCGCGGAAGCCTTGTTTGAACAGGCGCGGAATCCACCCGCAGTGATCGAGGTGGGCGTGCGTGAGTATGACCGCATCGATCTTGTTTGCGGAGATTGGCACATCCTGCCAGTTGCGTTCGCGCCATTCTTTCTGGCCCTGAAACATGCCGCAATCGATCAGGACCTGAAAGCCGGTTGAGCCGGTGGCATCTGCCGCGGAGCTGGTGTTGATCAGGTGTTTGGAGCCGGTGACGGTGCCAGCCGCGCCGAGAAACTGAATGTAGGCCAAGTTGCCTCCTTGCGAGTCAATGTTAGCAGCCGGTTCGCGGGCGAGGGCGCCCGCGCCACACTTTCTATCTAGGGATGAACTTGTTGTTAGTGGCGTCGCTCTCAGGAACGCTGCCGTCGTTCACGATCACTTCTTTCGCGGCAGCAGGAATTTCAATGCGAATTGTGGCCTTCGATTTCGCGCGCACTTCCAGCCGCTTGGTTACGGAACCCCCATCAAAGTTGACTAGCACGGGAACTTCGGCGCCCGCGGCTCCCAGGTCATCCACCGTAATCGCAATTACATAACCGCCACCTACAAGAGCGCGCGCATTGGCTGATTCGATCCGGAAATCGGGCAGGCCTTTATCGCGGTAAATCCAGTCATCGAAAAACCACTCCAGGTCACGGCCGGTTTGAGCAGCGATCAGCTTTTGTACATAGGAAGGTGCGCGGTCCTGATCAGCGCGATAAGAGGAAAACGCTTTTTTAATCGAGTCGTCGCCGATCATATCGCGCAGCATCCACCACACATACATAGCTTTGCTGCGGTAGAACTCTTCACGGCTGGTGTTTATCAAAGATTCGCGAGCAGCATCGCCGGGATCTATTGCTGCGCCCTTCTCTGCCGCAAGCACTGCGCCAACGTGCGAGGCCAGAAATTGCAGCGCGGCTTCCCGCCCGTTCTGCTGGTTCAGATAGGCGGCTTGCGCAAAGTGCGCCACGCCCTCAGAGATCCATAATCGCGAAGAAATGAAGGCGGCATGGGTGAGCTGATGAACTGCAGAAAGCTGATAGAGCCGCGTGTCTTCGCGAGTGAGGGCGGTGAACAGCGTTACGCCGTCTTCGAAGGGCGCAGCAGCGGAATCGGCCAGCTCGACCACTCTCGGCTTCTGCTCAGGCAGCCCGAACCAGTCTTTGACAAACGGGACGGCCAGGTCGGCCGCAAGAGCGTACGACTGTGCGCCGGCGCTGTGATTGGCCAAATTAAAAATGGTTATTGAATCCCGATACAGCACATCGTAGTTTGCCGCAGCGAAAAAGGGCGTCACAGAATTGAGGGAAGCATGCCGGCACTGAGCGCCTGCTTTCGGGCTGTTCTCGCGCGTCCCTTCTGAAATGACTTCGCCACTGCATAAGAGCAGCGGCACCTGGACATCGCTCTCGAGAGGCGGCGTCTGGATCTCCATCTTGAAGGTAGATCCGGTTTCTTTTTGCTTCCATCTTCCGAGCGCCTCAAACAGGCTGTTGCCTTCCGACAGGTTTGCGGCCTCCATCGAAACGGGATACCAGGTCACGTATCCAACGCCGCGCACGGCTGTAAATGCTTTTCCGATCTGGTCCCAATCGGTATGCCTGGCTGAATCTTCGGGAACTCCAATGCGCGTCAAGCGAGTCGCGTCCAGAGGAATGGTTCCTTCGTAGGCAATCTCCAGGGTGAGCGAAGTGGAAGGCGCGATTTGCTTTGCAAGCGTGACCACGGCTTCCGAAAGTGAGCCGGTGTGGTCGATATCCGAGGTATAAGGCTGAGCCACGAATTGGGCCGGTTTGCCGTCAAGAGTGATCGAGCGCCAGCTCAGCGTGGATGAGATCTGCAGCGTCAGGTTTTTTTGAGGAACGGTGGAATCATTGCGAACGGTGATCGTGCCGCGCACTCCCAGGCGCTGCTGCTCAGGTTCGATGCGAAGATGAAGATTGTAATCCGTGAAAGTGAAAGCGTCACGGTCAAGGGCCATGGCCTCCGAACCGCAAAGGAAGCAAAGGCCGGCGCAGAGTGCGCGAAGAAGGTATAAAAACTTCATGCCCTGTTGGATGCGGCGGCTTTTCGTTGCCGAACCACTTCGTACAGCATGACGCCGGCCGCGACTGACACATTGAGCGAAGGCACTTTGCCGAGCATGGGGATGGAAACCAGGAAGTCGCAACGTTTGCGAACCAGATCGTGCAGGCCTTTGCCTTCGGCTCCCAGCACAATCGCACAGTCCATTTTGTAATCCAGCGCGTCATAGCTTTGCGGACCGCGCTCGTCGTGCGAAGGATCGCACCCAGATTATGAGGATCTTCCACTCCGTCGAGGACGACTATCAGGGAATAATCGCCCCGCTTGCCTTCAATGATGTCATCCAGATCGCTGTATTGCTTGGCCGAGGTGACGGCGACCACGCCCTGGTGGCCGTTATTGCCGGCCAGGCTGTCTAGTTCCGAATGAGGCAGGAAGCGGACGGGAATACCCTGGCGGCGGCATTCCTCAATGATGCGTTGCAGTCGGAGGTCGTGGCGCTCTTTTGCAACGCCGATCCATTGAAATGCGCGTCCGCGGGCTTTCAGCGCTTCAGTGACGGAGTTGAGGCCATAGATGTAATTCATCGGGCAGATTAGTGTAGCGCGTGCAGCGGCTATCTCCGCAACTACGCGGATGGTGACGGTTTGCGCGAGATGCGTGGCTCCGCGAAGAAGAACGCTTCGCTGGGGATGACCGAGCCTGCTGGTAACTGATCTCAGTCGATCAGAAGTCGATCAGAACTCGAAGTAGCCGCCGGTTGAAGCACCACGGGAGTCATCCGTGCCGGTTGCGGGCAGCAGGCCTTCCACCCCGCGCAGGGTTTCCCAGGCGGCCTGGTTCAGCGCGGGATCGGAGCTCACAAGATCACGAATCATCTGCCAGGCAGCGATATTGAGCGCTCCTTCGGGCGGCGGCCCCATGGCCAGTGAGACCGAGCACTGTGGGCAGAAACAGATGCGTTGCGAAGAAGATTTCTGGCGCGGCCGGATTCCGACGGTCTGGGCGAACATGTAAACCGCGACAGACTTGTTGCCGCTCTCGAGCTCACGGTTGCAGCGCAGGCAGTAAAGTGCGTCCACGTTGGCTTCTGTTAAATTGTGCGCCGGATGGATGGTGCGCACAAGTGTGCTGGAAGATTCCCAGGGCTGTAGTTTCGAGCGTGCTAACATCGCTGCTGGGTCAGCGTGGTGCTCGATTGCTTCCGCCCGGAAAGAAATTCCGAGACCTTTGTCGAACCACGATTCTGCTCTGCTTTCTTCTATCAGCCACATCAATTCCGCTTTTAGCTCAGGAACAGAGCGGTTCAACGCTGCACCTCGAGACCGGCGATCGAATTTTCAAGGCCGGTTGTGCGGCATGTCACGGAGCAGATGGCCGCGGAACCCCCAAGAGCATCGCCGGATTCGAGCCGCCTGATACCTTTCCTGACTTCACGCGCTGCGATCAGACCACAGCCGAGCCGGATTCTTCCTGGAAAGCGATCATCACGCACGGAGGACACTATCGTGGCTTTTCGCAAATAATGCCGTCATTTTCCGAGGCGCTGAGCGAGAAGCAGATCGACCAGGTGATCCGCTACCTGCGCGGGTTCTGCAAGAATCCGCACTGGCCCCGAGGCGAACTAAACCTGCCACGCGCGCTGGTGACAGAGAAAGCTTATCCGGAAAATGAAGTGGTGATCTCAAGCGCGGTGAATGCCAGAGGCGCTCCGGGCATTGAGAGCCACATAATTCATGAGCAGAGGTTCGGGGTAAAGAACCAGTTGGAAGTGGATGTTCCCATTCAGTTCCAGGATCAGAACCACCTCTGGTACGGCGGTGTTGGCGACGTGACGCTGGGGCTGAAACGGGAGATCTTTTCAAACCTGCGCACAGGATCGATCTTCAGCCTGCAGGGGTCATTGCTTTTGCCGAGCGGCAGCCGGACTCACGGCTTCGGGAACGGAAGTACGACATTTGAAACGTTCGCCGCATTCGATCAGCTTTTCCCGACGAACACCTTTATCCAGTTTCAAACCGGCGCGGATTTGCCGAGGCATACGGATATCGCCCCGCAGTCGGTGTTCTGGAATACGGCTGTGGGGCAGAGCTTCGGCGAGGAACGTGGCCTGGGCCGGCTGTGGTCACCGATGGTGGAATTTCTCGCGGAAAAAGAGCTCTTCACCGGCGCCAGGACGAACTGGGATGTACTGCCGCAGATGCAGGTCACGATCAGCAAAAGGCAGCACGTACGTGGCGATCTGGGGGTGCGGGTGCCGGTAAACAATACTTCAGGGCGTTCGGTGCAGGTGATGTTCTACCTGTTGTGGGACTGGGGGGACGGAAAGTTGACCGAGGGATGGTGATGCGGCTCCTGTACAGAATCGTGATCTGTTGTCTGGTCTGCAGCGGGTGGATAATCGCGGGCGACAAGAAGCCAGGAGTGAAGTTCCAGACTTCGGACCGCTGCCTGGCATGTCACAACGGGTTGACCACTACTTCCGGCAAAGACGTTTCGATCGGCCTCGACTGGCGAGCCAGTGTCATGGCGAATTCGTCTCGCGATCCTTACTGGCAGGCGAGTGTAAGACGCGAAACCATCGACCATCCCGAGTCGAAGGCGGCCCTTGAAGATGAATGCTCAGTGTGCCACATGCCGATCACCCGATACGAAGCGAAGTCTCAAGCACGCGCCGGCAAAATATTTACGCACCTTCCCTTTGACTCAGACAAGAAAGACAATGCGAAGGCCGAGGACGGCGTCTCCTGCTCGGTATGCCATCAGATCAGCACGCAGAAACTCGGCACGCGTGAAAGCTTTAACGGGAGATTTGTGATCGAAACGCCCGGCTCTGAGGATAGCCACGCCGAGTATGGCCCGTTCGAGATCGAGCGCGGCCATCAGCGAATCATGGATACCTCGACCGGCGGCTTTCTGCCCACGCAAGCGGCCCACATCCGGGACTCGGCCCTGTGCGGTACCTGCCATACGCTCTACACCGAGGCACGAGGCGCGGGCGGCAAGGTGATTGGCGAACTTCCGGAACAGATGCCTTATCGCGAGTGGCTTCACAGCGATTATGCGACCAGGCGCAGCTGCCAGGAATGCCACATGCCGGTGGTGAACGAAGCTGTGCCGGTGACGGCAGTTCTTGGCGTGTCGCGCCAGGGTTTGCACCAGCACACCTTTGTCGGCGGCAATTTTTTGATGCTGAACATGCTCAGCCGGTATCGCGACGATTTGAGCGTAGCGGCGCTCCCCAATGAGCTGACGGCTGGCGCCGAACGCACCACTCAGTTCCTGCAGGACGAGGCGGCACGGGTGAAAATTGAAAATATTCGCTCGGTCCCAAGCGGGTTGCAGTTTTCAGTTCGGGTGCGGAACCTGACTGGGCATAAGCTTCCGACCGCTTATCCCTCGCGGCGCGCGTGGCTGCACGTACTAGTCAAAGAACGCGACGATCACGTTCTATTCGAATCAGGGGCGCTGAATGCTGATGGATCGATCGCAGGCAATCAGAACGATGCGTATCCAACCCGTTTTGCACCCCACTACGAAGTAATCACTGACCGCAATCAGGTAGAAATCTACGAGTCCATTTTGAAAGATGAAGCTGGACGAGTCACGACCGGTCTGATTTCTGCCGTAGGCTATCTTAAAGACAATCGATTGCTGCCTGCCGGTTTCGATAAGCAGACCGCGGAAAAAGACATCGCCGTGATCGGCGAGGCCGCGGAAGACACAGATTTCCATGCGGGAGAAGACCTGGTGCACTACGCAGTTGACCTTGGCGGCGCGCAAGGGCCGTTCCGGGTTGAGGTCGAACTTTGGGCAGTCCACAAGCGCTCGGGCATGCTGTTAAAGATGCGAGTTTCTGATGTCCAAAACCGTTCGGCTCGGAACCACCGGGCTACTCCTCAGCAGACGGTAAAGTTTTTCAGGCTCTCGCAGGCGCGCAGGGTGCGCCAGTGCCAGCAGGTGGCCGCAGTCTGTTATCGAGTACGGAAAGGCGAGATTGAATTCCTGCTGGTACAGACGCGAGGCGGGCGCTGGACATTTCCCAAGGGAAGTGTTGAACCTGGGCTGACGCACGCGCAGGCGGCAGCGCTCGAAGCGTTTGAAGAAGCTGGCGTCCACGGGCGGATGGAAGAGATTTCGTTTGCGCGTTATGTGCGCCGGCGAAGGCCGGAATCTGATGTGAACGGAAAGCAGATCGAGACCGATGCGCACTTGTGCGAGGTATCGCGCCTGGTGCCCCCGCAGGAGTTCGATCGCAACCGAACCTGGTTCACCCCGCAAAAAACCAAGCGGCGCTTGCGCGAGGGCCGAACGGCAGACTATGCCTCCGAACTGGCCCGGGTAGTGGATCGCGCAGTCACCCGAATTCAGCGGATACGGGCCATAGCGGCCAATTCTCCGGTGATGTTGCCCAATGACATCGAGCGAAAGGTCCAGGTCATCAACGGGTTTCGCTCACCCTGGTCTCACGCACGCCGATCCCACTCACCGACGACTGATGCGAAAAGATCCGCTACCGCACGCAGCCGCTAGTTCACCCAGGTTACTTGTGCTTTCTTTGCTTCCGCGTGCTGCTTCTTCACAACGCGGGCCGAATCGCCTAGCGGAACGGGTACATTGTTAGGCGCAAGTTCCCACAGCGGACGTTCGCCCTTCGCCGAAATCGAACCAGAACCGGTTAGCAGGCTTTTGCCGGACATCATCCCTCTTTCCGAAGCCTGTGACGGGTGGCTGGGCATAACTATCGGTTGAGCTTCATTGCTCAAGGAAGAAGCACCAACCGACGATTGTGCGAACGCAGCGCCCGCAAATAAAACGACGCAAGCTAACAACAGACTTTTCTTCATGACGTTCATCTCCAGAACTGATGAAACTGAGGGGAACGCCATGCTGAATCGCCGCTGGCGAAGTTTCAACCGGGGGCTTACCCCCTACCGGTTATAAAAGCAAGCTGTGTGCCAGGAGGGTGGGTGCAAGTCATTGGTTTTGCGCCTTCATCGGCGCGCGATTACGCAATTGTTTGCACACTCTGGAATTAATGGGAAGGCGCTTTCCTGTGAGCAGTTTGCGGAAGTCAGGCGCAGACCTATAAAATCGTAGCTTCGCTGCCGACATAAGCTTCACGTAAGGCCCTGCCGATAAATTGGTTAGGAATCAATATGAAAATCCATGAGTATCAGGCCAAGGCGATTTTGAAGGAATATGGTGTTGCCGTGCCCCGCGGGGAGACGGCGGAGACTGTCGAACAGGCCGATATGGCGGCAAAGAGCCTGTTCGGCGCAGGCGCAACCGGAGTCGTGGTAAAGGCACAAATTCATGCCGGCGGGCGGGGCAAGGGCGGCGGGGTAAAAATCGCGAAGTCGGTGGATGAGGCCAAGGACTTTGCCGGCAAGATGCTGGGGATGACCCTGGTAACTCACCAGACCGGGCCGGAAGGCCGTGTCGTACGACGCTTGCTGATTGAAGAGACTTTACCTATAGAGAAAGAGCTTTACCTGGGAATCGTGATCGACCGGTCTGAGGCGCGGCCAGTGTTCATGGCCTCAGTAGCGGGCGGCATGGAAATTGAGCAAGTTGCCGCTGAAAATGCAAATGCGATCCTGAAGGAGTACATTGCGCCCGGAATGGGCCTGGAAGCGTTTCAGGCTCGAAAGCTGGCGTTCGAACTCGGCTTGAAACCGCAACAAGTCAACCAGGCAGTGCAATTCATGAGCGGGTTGTACCGGGCATTTGAAGAGACCGACTCTTCATTGATGGAGATCAATCCATTCATTACTTGCACCGATGGCCGACTGTTCGCGCTCGATGCCAAGATGAACTTCGATGACAACGCCCTGTTCCGCCATCCTGAACTGAAGGAACTCCGGGACATCACGGAAGAAGATCCGCTGGAAGTAGAAGCTTCGAAATACAGCCTGAATTACATCAAGCTGGACGGCAACGTAGGGTGCATGGTCAATGGCGCGGGACTGGCAATGGCCACCATGGACATTATTAAGTATGCGGGCGGGATGCCGGCCAACTTTCTCGACGTCGGGGGCGGCGCGAACACCGAACAGGTGACCCATGCGTTTGAAATCCTGCTGAGCGATAAAAATGTGAAAGCAGTATTGATCAATATTTTCGGCGGCATTCTGCGGGTCGACACACTGGCGAAAGGAGTTGTTGAGGCAGCACGCAACACCCACATCCAGTTACCTATTGTTTTGAGGCTGGAAGGTACCAACGTCGAGCAAGGCAGAGAGATTCTGAAGCAATCCGGTTTAAATTTCATCGTGGCAGAAACCATGAAGGATGCTGCCGAAAAGGTTGTAGCGGCGGCGAGGTAAGAGAATGAGCATTCTGGTTGATAAGTCGACAAGGGTGATCGTGCAGGGCCTGACCGGGCGCGAAGGTACGTTTCACGCCAAGGCTTGCGCAGAATATGGGACCCAGATCGTGGGCGGGGTAACTCCCGGCAAAGGCGGAACTACGCATGAAGGCTGGCCGGTGTTCAATACCGTCCAGCAGGCAGTGAATGAAACGAGTGCCAACGCGACCGTAATCTTTGTACCTCCGCCCTACGCGGCGGACGCCATCATGGAAGCGGCGGACGCGGAAGTAGAATTGATCGTCTGCATCACCGAGGGAATTCCAACGCTCGACATGGTCCGCGCCTGGGAGTTTTTGCAGCAGAGGCGATCGCGGCTGATCGGCCCCAACTGTCCGGGGATTATATCGCCCGGACATTGCAAAATCGGAATCATGCCGGCTCGGATTCATAAAGAAGGGCCGATCGGGATCGTTTCGCGTTCAGGCACCCTGACCTATGAAGCGGTGTATCAATTGACAACCCGTGGAATCGGGCAATCGACCGCGATTGGTATCGGGGGAGACCCGATCATTGGCACCAGCTTTGTCGATGCCCTGGAACTGTTCAACCGTGACCCTAAAACGGAGGCCGTGATCATGATCGGCGAAATCGGCGGCAATGCCGAAGAAGCCGCCGCCGAGTATGTTCGCCGCCACATGAAGAAGCCGGTGATCGGATTCATCGCCGGGCAGACCGCGCCTCCCGGCCGTCGCATGGGACATGCGGGGGCGATCATTTCCGGCGGCAAAGGCACCGCGGAGGAGAAGATCAGCGTAATGGAAGCGGCCGGAATCCAGATGGCAAGGTCGCCGGCAGTTATAGGGGAGACGGTGGCTTCTGCTATCACTGCGAAAGTTTAGAAAATATTGCGGGCGCGCAGGAGACAAAACAATCCGCAGTTCTTAGATTTTTAGTTCTCAGATCAATTATGAAAACGTTAGAGCGCACACTCACCATCATTAAACCTGACGCAGTTCGTCGCAATGCCATCGGCGACATCATCGAGCAGTTCGAAAAAAATGGGTTCCGCATTCTTTGCCTCAAGATGCTGGAAATCTCAAAACATCAGGCAGAGCAGTTTTACGCGGTGCACGCCAATAAGGGATTTTTCAATTCTTTAACTGATTTCATGTCGAGTGGGCCGGTTGTCGCTCTGGCGCTGGAGAAGGAAAACGCCATCGCCGACCTCCGCAAATTGATGGGTGCGACCAACCCTGCTAATGCCGAGGAAGGAACGATTCGCAAGAAGTGGGCGACCAGCATCGAATACAATGCCATCCATGGCTCGGACGCCGAAGACACGGCACGATTCGAACTCAGCTTCTTTTTTGCGGGATACGAACTGGCGCAGTAGTCAATCCAGAGGATCGTAAAGCTGGCCATCAATACGATCGGCTAGGCGCGGCAGTTCTTTCTTTACATATTTGAGAAAATGAGGGGTCGCGCGATGCGACTCCATAGCCGCGTCATCCTTGTACTGCTCATAGATAAAGAAACGTCCCCTCTCGGTCTTGTGCCGATGCACCTGGAACATGAGGCAGCCAGGCTCCTGGCGCGCCTCACGGGTAAGAGCTGAAAAAAGTGAGGCGACATCCGCGTCATGTCCGGCTTTAGCCACCCAGGTTACTGCCAAAACAATCATGCGATCTCCGTTCAGGCCTGCGCCTTCTGCTTCTTTCCCGTCAAAGTATTCAGCGCGACGGCGAAATCGTCAACCATAATGGTCTGTTGGCGGTCCGGGCCGGTTGAGACCATCCCAATGCGCGCCCCGCTCTCCGCTTCTAAAAAGTTCAGATAATCGCGCGCTGCGGGAGGCAGTTTTTTGAAGTCGGTGATGCCTTCAGTGGAAGTCCGCCAGCCCGGCAATCGGCGGTATACGGACTCAATCTCGTCGTAGCCGCTGGCCTGCGAAGGAACTTCATCCGTCAGCTTGCCGTTGATCTTGTAGCTTACGCAAACCGGGATTGCTTCCAGTTGGTCAAGCACATCGAGTTTCGTGACTACCAGCCACGAGATGCCGTTGATCATCACCGCATAGCGTAGCAGCGGTAAATCAAGCCATCCACAGCGGCGCGGACGGCCGGTAACCGCGCCGTATTCGTTGCCGCGGGCTCGAAGTTGGTCAGCAACCGAATCCTGTATCTCGCTCGGAAACGGTCCGCCGCCTACCCGCGTGCAATACGCTTTGGTCACGCCGATTACGCTTCCGATCGCAGTGGGGGCAACGCCGGTGCCGGTGACGGCCCCGCCTGAGGTGGCGCTGGAGGACGTCACAAAGGGATAGGTTCCGTGGTCGATATCAAGCATGGTGCCCTGCGCACCTTCGAACACGATCGACCCACCATCCTTCAATGCCCTGTTCAACATTACCGCGGTGTCGCGCACAAAGGGAGCAATCTTCTGCGACGCAGCTGAGTATTCCTCATACATCCTGTCGGGATCGAGCGGCTCGGAGTTGAACAAGGCGTGCGCGATCATGTTCTTCTCGCGGCAGGCATTCTCGATGTGGGTACGGAGCAGCTTCAGATCCAGCAGATCCACGATGCGCAGGCCCCTGCGGCCCATTTTGTCTTCGTATGCCGGGCCGATGCCGCGTGAAGTGGTCCCGATCTTGACCCGGCCGGGAGCGTTCTCCGAAGCCAGCTCAATCATGCGGTGATAAGGCAGGATGACCTGGGCGCGATTGCTGACAAAAAGCGTTCCGTCAACGCTGATTCCGTTCTCGCGCAGGCCATTCACTTCCTTCAGAAATGCAATCGGATCCAGAACCACCCCGTTACCGATTACGCTGCAACAGTTTTTGCGCAGGACACCGCAGGGAATCAGCTGCAGAACGAACTTTTTTCCGTTGATGATGACGGTGTGGCCGGCATTGTGTCCACCGGCGTAGCGGGCGACCACAGAAAAATTCTGGGAGAGAACGTCGACAATCTTGCCTTTGCCTTCATCGCCCCACTGGGCGCCGACAATGACCGCGGTTTTAGCTGTGCTCAATGCGAACTCCTGTAACTAAGGGAATTGCGGAGTCGCACACCCTCGCCTTGAAGCGTTTGCGCGATAAAAATTACAGGGATATCAAGGCTGGGTGTACTTGCAATGATAACCTGCCATGCGGGGATGAGCAATGCCGGAACTGCCAGAAGTGGAAACCGTTGCGCGCGGTCTCAACCAGCTGGTTGCGGGAGACGTGATTGAGTCGGTGTGGCTGGGATCAAAGCCCGAGCCCCTGAAGTCGCCTGCCCGTGAGATCGTGCTTACGCTGGAAAGAGCGCAAATCGGCGGAGTGCGCCGGGTAGGCAAGCACATTGTGGTCGACCTGCTGCGAGCGGGCGCTGGGAAATCGAAGGCGCGAAACAAACCGGTCGATAAGGCGCAATGGATTGTGCATCTGGGTATGACCGGGCGCATTCTGGTTTGTCGGGCTGGGGACGAAAAGCTTAAACATACTCATGCCATCGCTAGCCTGCGTTCGGGGCGCGAACTGCGTTTTGTGGATCCGCGCCGTTTCGGAAGATTGAGTGTCAGCAGTGAATTTGCCGCCAGGGGCGCGGAACCGCTTGAAGTACAACTGGAAGCTTTCGTCAAGCTCTTCCGTCAGCGAAAGACTCCCATAAAAAGCGCGCTGCTGAACCAGTCTTTGCTGAGTGGAGTGGGAAACATTTACGCCGATGAAGCTTTGTCCCGGGCGGCAATTCGTCCGCGGCGCAGGGCGTCATCACTCAGGCGGGAAGAATTGCGCCGGCTGTATCTGTCACTTAAGGAAGTGCTGCAGGAAGCGATCGCGCTGGGCGGGTCTTCAGTTTCCGATTATGTTGATGCCAACGGCGACCAGGGTTCTTTTCAGCTTCAGCACCGGGTGTATGGCCGCGAAGGTGAACCGTGCCTGGTTTGCCGCACTCCGATCAAGCGCATCATGATCACCGGCCGCAGCAGCCATTACTGTCCGCATTGTCAGAAGTAAGCTGTCTGATTTGGAAATCGCAAATCCGCAGTGTTACCCTGAACGGCCTGATCCTATGGAGAACTTCTCAATCGGCGTCGATCTCGGCGGCACCAACCTCCGCATTGCAGCTATCGATCAGCAAGGTCAACTGCTGGAAAAAGTGACGCTGGGTACGCAGGTCTCTCTCGGCCCCGACTTCGTTATTGGGGAAATGTGCACCGCAATCCAGCACCTGAGCGCCAAGTATCGAGGCAGCGCCCACCTGCAGGGAATCGGCATCGGCGTGCCGGGGATTATTGACATGAAGACAGGGGAAGTCCGGGAATCGCCCAACCTGGCGGGCTGGGCGAATTATCCGGTACATTCAAAGATTGAGCAGCGGCTGGGCACCAGAGTGTTTCTGGAAAACGACGCTAACTCCGCGGCTCTTGGAGAGAAATGGCTGGGAGCGGCCCGCGAACTGAATGACATGGCAATGCTCACGCTTGGTACCGGGGTGGGCGGCGGACTGGTTCTGGGCGGTCGCATTTGGCACGGCATGACCGGAATGGCGGGCGAGTTCGGACACATCACCATCGAGCCGAACGGCGCGCTTTGCGGATGCGGCAATTACGGTTGCCTTGAACAGTACGCTTCAGCGACGGCGGTAGTGCGTATGGCAAAGGAATCGATTGCGAGCGGAAAAGCGTCTGGGCTTTCAACCGCGGCCAGTTCCGATAGCGAATTCAGCGCCAAGGTCGTTTACAACCTGGCAATTCAGGGCGATGAAGAAGCCAGGAAAATCTTTGCTCAGGTAGGCAGGGCGTTGGGAATTGCGCTTTCCGATCTCGTGAACGCCCTCAATCTTCCGATGTATGTGATCGGCGGCGGCGTATCGAGCGCGTGGGATGCCTTCTCCCCATTCATCTTTGATGAACTGCGGCAGCGTTCTATGGTGTATGCCGCAACCGCACCTCCGAGTTCGGTTGCCGGGAGCCGAGGCGCGTCGGCCAATGTAGAACCGGGAGGTTCGACTAAAACGCTGGTGACTCGCGCCTTGCTGGGGAGTGATGCGGGCCTGTATGGGGCAGCGCGGGTTGCTCAGGTTCTGGCCGCCTAAGTTCGCGCAGCATCTAAGAATGCATCGAGCAGCTGCGTATTCTGCTCAGGCGTGCCGACGGTGAAGCGCAGAGCTGTCGGAATTCCCCAGGCGTCAAGCGCACGCACCCGAATCTGTTCAGTTTTCAGCTTCTCGCGAATCGGGCGAGCATCTTTTTCCAGATCACAAAAGATGAAGTTCGCCCAGGTGGGAACGATTTTATAGCCGGCTGAAGAAAGGGCTTTCTCTATGCGCGGCGCTTCGGCGCTGTTGTTTTCGACCGTGCGCTGGATGTGCCCGCCATCCTGTAAGGCGCCCACTGCCGCTGCCTGCGCCACTCGCGATACAGCATAGATGGATCGTTGAACATTGAGCCTGGCAACCAGCCCGGTGCTGCAATAGCCGTAGCCGACGCGAACTCCCGCCAGACCATGAACTTTCGAGAAAGTTCGTAACACGATTACGTTGCGCCTTTCGCGTACCAGCTCGAAAGAGTGCGAGTAGGAAACCTTCTTCTTGCTTGCGAAGTCTTGCGCGAATTCGTAATACGCCTCGTCAATCACAAGCAGCACAGACTCGGGGATGTGATTTAGCAACCAATCGGTTTCTTCAGCTGTGACCAGCGTTCCAGTTGGATTATTGGGATTCGCAAGAAAAATCACGCGGGTATCGCGATTTACGGTCTTTGCAATCGCCTGCAAGTCGTAACCGTTTTGTAGCGTCGGGACCTGGATCAACTGGGCGCGCGCTGATGCCGCGGCAGTCGGATACGCCACGAACGATCGCTCACTTGTAATCGCATTCTGGCCGGGTGAAAGGCAGGTTCTGGCGATAACTGAGAGCAGGTCAGTGAGGCCGTTTGAAATTATGATCTGCTCTGGTTCGAGCTGGTGAATTTGAGCCAGCTTGTCCCGAAGATCATCCGAATCGTTATCCGGGTAGCGGTTCCCCTCTGCCAGAACCTTCTGCATGGCCGCAACCGCCAGCGCCGATGGCCCAAAAGGGTTCTCGTTGGAATCAAGATGATTCAATTTCACGCCGCTACTTTATCGCAGATTTCAGGCGAGCCACTTCGCGCGGAGTCAGGCGGCGGAACTCGCCGGGTGGGACATCCAGTTCCAGTGGGCCATATCGGACGCGTTTGATTTTTTCGACGTGATGGCCTATTTCTTCGAACATTTTTCTGATCTGACGATTCTTACCTTCGGTGAGCGTGACCTCGTACCAGGGATTTTCGCCTTCTCGAATGAGCCGTATTTTGGCAGGGCGGGTGCGGGCGCGGCGTCCGCCTTTCATCGCGATAGAGACTCCTGTCCGTAACTTGGCGATCCCGCCTTCTTGCGGTTGGCCCGCTATTTTGACGACGTAAGTCTTTGGAACATGAGAAGAAGCTTTCATGAGTGCAGCAGCGAGGTCGCCGTCATTGGTCAACAGGAGCAAACCTTCGCTGGCGTAATCGAGACGTCCGACTGGATAAACGCGCTCACGAATTCCTCGCAGCAGAGTAATGACAGTGGGGCGTCCCTGCGGATCCTGCACAGTTGTGACGTAGCCTTTCGGTTTGTTCAGCGCCAGATAGGTGTGGCGCTCCGCTCCGCGCAGCAGCTTTCCGTTTACGCGAATGTGATCGTGCTCAGGGTCTGCTTTCGACCCGAGTGCGGTAACCGCCTTCCCATTCACGGACACCGCGCCGCCAGTGATCAGTTGTTCGGCATGACGGCGGGAAGCGATACCGGCAGCAGCGATGATTTTTTGCAGGCGTTCGCTTGCCATAACGTTCGGTGAACTAATTCAGGCCGCCGAGTCGCTTTCGTCAGAAGAACCGTGCGACACTGCAACGCCGGTTTCCGCCTGCGCCTCAGACTGTCCGGCCGCGACTGGAGTAGCATCTGCCGGCGTCAGCTCATGCTGGAAAGACTCAGCAACCAGCTTTTCGAACTCTTCCATGCTGGGCAGCTCGTTGACATCCTTCAATCCGAAGCGCAGCAAAAATTCTTTCGTGGTCTTGTACAGAATAGGACGGCCGATCACGGCCTTTCGTCCGGCGGTGGTGATCAACTTGCGATCGAACAGAGTTGCAATCACGCCACTCGAGTCTACGCCTCTGATCTCGCTGATCTCCGGCACCGTGACCGGCTGCTTGTATGCGATTACGGCCAGAGTTTCCAGCGCCGGCAAGGACAGGCGAATGGGCGGCTTTAAACTTTTCGCAAAGTCTTTCACCACATCGTGGTGTTCAGGCTTGGTAGACATACGGTAGCCGCCGGCCAGCTGGCGAATCTCGATCCCGTGCGCTGAGGTTGCATACTCCGCCACCAGCTCCTCTAGCGCCGTGCGAATACGAGAACGGGCCTGGTTCTCATCGGCGGCACCGTCGGACATCACGGAACTTTTCGTGAGCTGCACGAGGTGGTCGAGCGAGATAGGATTCTCGGCCGCGTAGATAATCGCTTCAAGTTGTGCCTTCAGGCTCATAAAAGTTATCGCCAGTCGTCTCGCACACCTGCCATCACAGTTTCAAACTGATCGTGTTTGCGCAAAAGGATATCGCCGAACAAACGGTCCTGTTTCAGTTGAATCGCCTGTAATCGGACAAGTTCAAGCAGCGCCAGGAACATACAGACCAACGCCTGCCTTGACTCGATCGCCCGCAGCATCTGCCTCAGATGCACCGGCCGTTCTTCCAGCGAAAGCCTGCGACGGAGATATTCAATCATCTGCGCGACGGTTACTGTTTCTTCGTCGATCTGAATCAGCGGCCGTGAGCGAGCGCGCTCCAGAATCTGCTGAAAGGTCTTCACCAGGTCGACTACATCCGCTGCCATCTCGGGATCGGTGCCTTCCGCCTCCATGAATTCGCGAATGGCGGGATTGGTCCGCACCGCGTCTTCAATCTGTTGTTTCTGCATGAGCATCTGCGCCGCAGACTTGAACTTTTCGTGCTCAACCAGCCGATTGACCAACTCTGCACGAGGGTCATCCTGCTCAGCTGTCGCCAATGGGTCTCGAGGCAACAGCATCTTCGACTTGATATGGATCAGCATCGCAGCCATGTAGATGAATTCGGCCGCGACGTTTACATCTAACTCGCGAAGCTTTTCGACATAAGCGAGGTACTGTGCGGTAATCCGCGCAATCGGGATATCGTAAATATCGATGTCCTGTTTGCGAATCAGATTGAGCAGCAGATCGAGTGGGCCTTCAAAAAGCTCGCCAACACTGACCGCGAAAGGAAAATCGCTTTCATTCTTCTTCGGCGAATTGGCTGCCGGATGGGCATCCGAGTTGGCAACCGTCGACTGGTTCAAGACTTCGTGTGTCATTTCTTAATTCGCCGCCCGCCCGCTCTCCCCGGCCTGATACTCCAGTGACATACCCATGGCATCGCGTACTTCGTCCATGGTCGCGGATGCCACTTTCCGTGCCCGGGCCGAGCCTGCTTCCAGAATATCCCAGGCCAGCCGCGGATTGTCCTCATATTTTTTGCGGCGCTGCTGCATGGGATTCAGAATGCTCACCAGCGCGTCCGCAGCCCAGCCCTTGCACTCGATACAGCCGATGCCCGCCGTCCGGCAGCCTTCATCCACATTCGCGAGCGTGGCGCGGTCGCTGAAGACCTTGTGCAGATCTCCGACCGGGCACACGTCAGGATTGCCGGGATCGCTCCGCCGCACGCGCGCCGGATCGGTCACCATGGTTTTGAGCTTTTGCCGAACCACCGGCTCCGGATCGGTGAGAAGAATGGTGTTGCCGTAAGACTTGGACATTTTGCGGCCGTCAGTGCCGGGCAGCTTGGCTGCGGGTGTGAGCAAAGGCTGCGGCTCGGGAAAAACATACGAACGCTTGCGGGAATAGAACATGTTGAAGCGCCGGGCGATTTCACGGGTCAATTCGACGTGCGGGACCTGGTCTTCACCGACCGGGACGAAATCGCCTTTGTAGATCAGAATGTCGGCTGCCTGAAGCACGGGGTAGCCCAGAAATCCGTAAGTCCCCAGGTCTTTTTCCTGAATGTTGTCGCGCTGTTCTTTATACGTGGGGACCCGTTCCAGCCAGCCCAGTGGCGTGATCATCGAAAGCAGAAGGTGCAGCTCCGCGTGTTGCGGGACATGCGATTGAATGAACATGGTGCAGTGATCGGGATCAAGACCCGCGGCCAGCCAATCGAGCAGCACCTCAAGCGAGTTTACTTTGATGCGCGAGGTGTCGGCGTAATCGGTGGTTAGCGCGTGCCAGTCGGCCACGAAGAAAAAACAGTCATACTCGTTCTGCATGCGCACCCAGTTGTCGAGAGCGCCGACAAAGTTACCCAGGTGCAGCTTCCCAGTAGAACGCATTCCGCTCAGCACACGTTTGCGCAAGTTGGATCGTGTCGTCACTGAAATCAGATGGGATAACCAGCCGAGAACCTAATCCAGGCGCGATTCAGGGCGAAATGCTGATTATCGATTGATCTCGATACTAACACGGTGTTCACCCCACGCATGTCACCCCTGCGGGGCGATGTTCTTGATTTTGATGGTCTTGGCGGGAATGCCTCCTACAATGTGAAACGGCTCAACATTCTTCGAAGCCACGCCCATTGAGCCAACCATTCCGTGCTCGCCGACTTTCACTCCACTAAGAACGGTCGCGTGATATGTAATGCGAGCCCGCGGGCCGATCTCAGTTCTGTGGTTGTCGACGATCATGCCGTCATTCAGATCGTGCGCGTGCGAGTATACGTTTGCATAATCGGAAATGGACGAGCCTTCGTGAATGATGATTTCTCCCCGGTCATCCAGCAGAACGTATTTGTGAATCACGCAATTGTCTTCCACCGTCAGGTTGTATCCGAAGGAGACTTCGACGCCGTGGAAGATTTTTACGTTCTGGCCGCAATGCTTGAAGATGTGCCGCGCCAGCATGTAACGCACACGGTATCCCAGCCAGTGGTCCAGGCCCGCGGGGGAACGGTCATACATCATCCAGAACCAGATCAGCGGTTTGCGCTCAGCATACCTGGCAGCATCTACATCGCCGTAGTACTCCGGCTCGAGCGAGACATTACGCGGATCGAATCCGCACATTGCGACCTGCGCAGCGGCGGAATCAGACGCATTCAGTCCGTAGGGCTTGCCCAGATACAAGTGCGACAGCTCTTCACGAACCACTTCACTGCGCCGATCGGGGTCCTGATTCTCGAACTCGCGGTCCAGGCGCTCAATCCATGCGAGATAGCGCTTTTCGGCCTCCGGCGTGGGCTTGACATTCCGATATTCGTAACGCGGCATTGAATGACCTCGCCCAGTGGGCAACCGAAAAACATTACCACACGAGCGCATCGACCGCTTGCGGCGATGCTTTATAATTCGCTGCCTTATGAAGCTGAAGAAGAAGGCGAGTTCCAGAAAGCTGCCGCATCCGAGGCCAGTGGATGCGCTGGTTTATCCGCGCTTTTCGGGGATACCAACATTCATGCGCTTGCCGCATGTCACCGATCCCTCAGAGCTGGATGTGGCGCTGATCGGCATTCCCTTCGATGGCGGCACAACTTACCGCCCGGGCCCGCGTTTCGGTCCGCGTAACGTGCGCGTGCAGTCGGCCATGATTCGCCCCTGGAACCCGGTGCTGAAGGTCGATCCATTCGAGAAGCTGCGGGTCGGAGACTTTGGCGATCTCTCGATCAATCCGCTCTCCATTGAAGATACTTACCGGCGAATCACCGAGCAACTTGGCGAGGTATTGCGCGCTGACGCGCGCACCATTTGCGTGGGCGGAGATCATTCCATTCTCCTGCCCATCCTGCGAGCTATTCATCGCCACTTCGGCCCAGTGGCGTTTATTCAGTTTGATGCTCACGGCGACACCTGGGGAGGCTACTTCGGCAGCCCGCACTCTCACGGCACACCCGTGAAGTATGCAGTGGAAGAAGGCCTGCTCGAACCCGGCTGTGCGCTGCAGGTCGGCCTGCGCGGCCAGGTTTACTCCGAAGATGATTTTGAGTTCGCACGCAAGCATGGGATCGCGATGATCACATCGGAGGAATTTCACGAAGGTGGAATTGAGCTGATGAAACGGCACCTGCGCAAGCATCGCAACAGGAACGTCTATGTCACCCTCGACATCGACGTGGTTGATCCTGCCTTCGCTCCCGGTACTGGAACTCCGCAGGTGGGCGGTTTCAGCAGCGCGCAAATTCTTTCTGCGGTGCGCGCTCTCCATGGCTTGCACATCGTCGGATGCGATCTTGTGGAGGTCTCGCCACCTTATGACAATGGCGAGATCACATCATTACTTGCAGCGAATCTCATTTACGAATTGCTCTGCCTCTTCTAATCAAGTGACCACACTGGCCCGCCAGCTTCGCGTCGTCGATTACTTCACACTGGGATGGGGCACGATGGTGGGCGTGGGCTGGCTGGTGGTAATGGACGACTGGCTGCTGCGGGGCGGCGTGCTGGGTGGCGTTGTTGGATTCGCAATCGGCGGCGCTCTGCTGCTACCCATCGGTTACGTATACGGGCAGCTGGTTAGCGCCATGCCGGACGCCTCTGGCGAAGTTGCGTACACTGCTCAGGTGTTTCCGCGTGGGGTCTCCTACGCAACGGGATGGATGATGCTGCTGGCCTACTTCATCGTTTGCCCGTGGGAAGCGGTCGCCATCGGCCGCATCGGCGCGTATATCTTTCCGATTCTCAATTCCATTCCTCTGTATCAGATTGGCGGCAGGGCGGTGTTTTTGCCCCGGCTGGTTGTGGGCCTGGCGCTTACGGCGTTGCTCACCATGCTTAACTATCGCGGCATCCGGCTGGCCGCCAGCTTCCAGAACTGGACTGCCTTCGGCACCCTCGCACTGTTCGTAATTTTCGTTTCATTCGGGGCCAGCCGAGGCTCTGCCGGAAATCTTCCCCCACTGTTCACGCATTCGAAATTCGTCTCCATTTTTCTAGTGCTGCAGATCGTGCCATATTTCATGACCGGCTATGAGTCGGTAGGAAAAGCGGCGGAGGAAGCCAACCCTGAGTTCGGGCGCGGCGGGTTCTTTATCGCAATTGCGATGGCGATTGTGGTTGGGATTGCGTTTTATTGCACCATCATCGCGGCCGTAGCTTACGCAGCCCCGTGGCGCCAATTGATTGGCACAAACTTTCTGACTGCGGCAGCTTTCCAGCGCGCCACCGGATCGCAATGGATCGTTCGCTTGATCCTGGCTGCTGCCCTGCTTTCACTGGTCAAGTGCTTCAATGGCAACTTCGTCGCATCCAGCCGGCTGTTTTTTGCCATGAGCCGCCGGGGCATGCTGAGCGCGAAATTTTCCGAAGTTCATCCGGTGAATCACACGCCTTCCACGGCGGTGATTTGCGTGGGAATCGCAACCGCCGTCTGCATGTTTCTCGGGGACGCTATTCTGGTTCCAATTTCGGAAGTTGGCTCTGTGGCTTCCGCTATCGGCTGGTTGGCAGCCTGTGCCGGGTATCTTCGAATTGCGCAAAGGCCGACCGGAAGGCTCATTGCGGTCATAGGTGCGTGCGTGGCAAGCGCCATGGTCCTGATGAAAGTAATTCCCGGTATACCGGGTAATTTCCACAGCTATGAGTGGTTGGCATTATCAATCTGGATTGTGCTGGGTGTCGCACTGCTGCGACGCGGCACTGAAGTTGGCCTGCAAGGCGCAGGCATCAATTGAAATCTGAGAAATGGAGCAACATGCGGACTTACAAAATTGTGATGGTGCTAATCGTTCTGGCAGCCGCTGCCTCATTCGCTGCCGGACCTTCTTTCGATCTCGTCATCGTGAACGGCCATATCATTGATGGCACCGGTTCGCCATGGTATTCCGGTGATGTCGGCATCCGCGATGGAAAGATCGCAGGCATCGGCAATCTCAGCGGCGCTCCACGTTCTAAGACTATAGACGCGCATGGCATGGTGGTGGCCCCGGGTTTCATCGACATGTTGGGTCAGTCGGAACTCACCATCCTGGTAGATCCGCGTCTGCCCTCCAAGATTTACCAGGGGATCACAACCGAGATCACGGGCGAGGGTGGCTCCGCAGCTCCGCTGAACGATGCCATCGTCAATGCTGACCGCGAATCTTACGAGCACCTTCAGATCAAAGCCGACTGGAGAACTCTGGGCGAATATTTTGCGCGGCTTGAAAAGCACAAGATCGGGATCAACCTTGCCAGCTACGTAGGCGCTACCCAGGTGCGCCGTATGGTGCTGGGAGATGACGATAAGCAGCCGTCATCGCAGCAACTTGAGCAGATGAAAGAACTGGTTCGCCAGGCTATGCGCGACGGCGCAGTGGGCGTGTCCACTTCGCTCGAATATCCTCCAGCGCCCTACGCAAAGACCGAGGAACTGATTGCGCTGGCCAGCGAAGCGGCGCCATTTGGCGGTATTTACGCCACTCACATGCGCAATGAAAGCAATGCCATTCTGCCCTCGATTGATGAAGCAGTGCGCATCGGGCACGAGGCGAAAATTCCGGTCGAAATTTGGCATATCAAAGTTGCCGGCAAGGATAACTGGGGACGTATGCCCGATGTGGTGGCCAAAATCAATGCCGCTCGCGCCCAAGGCATGGACATCTCCGCCGACACCTACGCTTACACTGCCTGGTTCAACAGCTTTTCTGCCTTCATTCCGCCGTGGGCGCATGATGGCGGCACCAGCAAGCTGGTCGAACGCCTGAAAGACCCGGCCACTCGCGCGCGCATCCGCAAAGAGCTCGAGACTTCTTCTGAGACCTGGGACAACGAATGGGAAGAGATCAAGGGGCCGGAGTCGATTCTGATCGGCGTGGTTCAGAATCCCAAGCTGCTGCCTCTCGAGGGCAAGACGCTCGCCGAAGTAGCGAAGATATGGGGCAAAGACCCTATGGACGCGCTGTTTGATTTTCTAATCGACGACAACGCGTTTACCGGGGTCGCGGTATTTGGAATGTCGGAGCCTGATGTAGCACTGGCGCTGCAACAGCCCTGGGTTTCATTCGATAACGATTCTTCCGGCGCTTCTCCCGAAGGAATTCTCGGCAAAGAGCACCCGCATCCGCGCGCTTACGGCACTTTCCCTCGCATACTAAGAAAATATGTTCGCGAAGAGCACAAGCTTTCGCTGGAAGACGCAATCCGGAAGATGTCGGCTCTTGCGGCACAACGCATGCGCCTCACCGATCGCGGCGTACTGAAAACAGGTATGTGGGCAGATGTTGTGATCTTCGATCCGGCAAGCGTTCGCGATGTCGCCAGTTTCGAGAATCCGAATCAGCTTTCCCAGGGGATGGAATACGTGCTGGTCAACGGCTCAGCGGTGATTGAAAGCGGCAAGATGACCGGGGCGTTCCCGGGAAAAGTTTTACGAGGTGCGGGCCACCAACGCTGAGCTGCCGCGCTTCGCACGACTAAGGCAGCCGGGGGCGGCTGCCTTACGTGAAATTGCAGCGCGATTACTTCTGCACCACTGCCAGCTTGTGCTGCCCAACTACTGCCGTGTCCACGCGGTCGGGAAGCGCAAACTGCGAATCTAGGCCAACCTCCGGGTACTTCGGCTGCAGATATTTCTGCACGAACAGCTGAAGCACGAACCGAGGAATCTCCACACCATCAAGCGCAACTGTATCTACCTGAACGAATCCGCGGCCGTTTCTACCGTAAGCATGCGCGTCGACTTGAATGTCATGCACTCCACTGAAGATGGAAAGCATGGGATTGACTGAGCCGCGGCCAGCCTTCAACTGGTCGAAATCCACCCGCGCATTGCCGGTGACCGCTCCATGCACGCCCCGGAACTTGACCGATTTCACTCCTGCAGGAAGTCGCACTTGGCCTGAGTTGACGTACGCGTTCACTTCCTCTTCGCTGAATTCGGTGGGCGAAGCATCAGGGTGCGCCAGTTGCGCGTTTGCCTGCACATGGTCAAGCTTCTTCTGCATAGCTCGGCCCGTTGGTTGAGTAGAGGAGGAGTGAGAAAACCAAAACGTTAAAAAGAGAAATACCGCAACCGCCTTCATGGTTTTAGCGCGGCCTGAGTGTCGGGTAGGGTGGCGGCAACAACATGTGGATCATTCAGCGGACCAGTCACAGAAAATCCATGTCCACCTTCACGAATCAGCTTCAGATTCAGCACCCTTCCCATGGAAGCAGTTCCACTTACCTGATAGATGCCATCACTTCTCTGAAGTTTGCTCCCTACCACTTCGAACTCGCCATCCCGCAGCAGCAATTTTCCGCTGAAGGTTTCGAACCGCAGCGGTTCGTTCTGGCTCAAAATAACGTGGGTGAGAAGCCCATTGCGCGCCTCCCAGCCCGCCTCGCCCACCGCCGACTTCAACACCTCACTGAGCTTCCACCCTGCGGCAGTGACGCGGTATGTTCCACTCACCGTACCCTGCACCCAATCGTCATTCATGGCTGCTGACAGATGCCCGAGTAAGGCATGGTCCAGCGTTCCTGATCCGCTATACACCGGAGGGCGCGGGTTGAAATCGGCCGACCATTCGCCAATGTGCTGTCCTCCGAGCGCCTCGGCCGACAGATGAGTAATTGAGAGCCTGCGATCGTCTATCTTCAAGCGGCCAGAGACCTGGGTGAGAGTCAAATGCGGAAAACTCATTTTCTTGCTGGAGATTCTTCCATCTGCGTGCATGGTTGCCAGAAAAGAGGGCGCGGACTTCTGCGAATACAAAGCTTTATACCATGGCTCGCCGCTGGTCCCATCAAATGCTCGCCAGATCGCATCGGTATGAATTTCTTCGGTATACAGATCGAAGCGAAGCGGACAAACCCTGCCTCCATCGCAATGGCGCGCCACCTTCAAGTCAGCATCAGCTTGCCCTTCTGCAACCATGGGCGGTGCATAGAAGCCTGCAGTTTTCGCAGCCCGCAGCAAATGGGGTATGTCGGTCGGGCCCTGGAGCTGGAAATCGTATCCGTTGCGATCGATCACTCCCTTTATGGTGGTCAGTCCGGCTCTGGGGAGTTCCAGGTTAACAGGGCCTACTTCCAGATGCGGTGCTGCATGCGGCACACGATCTTTCAGGCGCTTGGTGGAGAGCGCCGCTGCCGAAGTGACTGTGAATGGTATAGCGTCAAGATATACGCGCCCTTGCGTTGTCTGCGACGCCAGTTGCACATTTACAGCTTGCCCACCGCCTGTCCAGCCGGTTTCGCCATCGCTGGATCTGCTAAACGTGAGATCAGCTTCCAGGTTGCCGGAGGCAGTGAGATCCTGAGGAAGATTTCTTTTGATCTTACTCGCTAGATTCGCCAGTGACTGCAGGGGAATGCTTTGGGCTGAAAGCGTGAGATCGTAAATCGGCTCTGTGGCTTTGAAATTCCCGCTCAGCACGATCTGACCATCTCCGACGGGCGCCAAGCAAGCAACGTTCCCAAAAGTTTGTGTGCTGACGCTGTAGTGCGCGCCGCATTTGGCCCCCAGGCGCAGAGAGGTTCCCGTGGCGATATCGTAGCGCCGGAAATCGTTGACCAATGCTTCCGCCTGAATCGCCAGATTGTCCGGCGTACCGCTAAGGTCAGCACTCAGGCGCAGTTCTCCCCGCCACCCTTTGTCGCTGCCGAGCAACAGCTTGGTTCCTTGTCCCAGCTGTGCATTCGTCCAGGAAACTTGAAACTTTACGGGCGCTTGCCGCAGGGTCGCGGCTGGTTTCCAGCTACCCTCAATCTTTACTGTTCCGGTATCGCTCAGATTGAAGTCGGCCCGTACCGGCTGTGCTTTCAGACGCAAGCCCCAGGCTGAGTCCGGATCCTGCCAGAGGGCGAAATCCGCGTTCAACAGGGCGAACGGCTTTTTTTCCTGGCCGACTTTGAAATTTACTCTGGCGTCAGATGCCTCGATGTATGGAAACAGGCTTGGTTTATTGCCGCTGGCAGGAACGGATTGGCCGGTTTTCTCGACCAGTGCGGCTACGTTCCAACTGCCGTCTTTATTCCGGACCAGATTCAGGCTGGGCTCACTAAAGCTGAGCCGCGCGATTTCAAACTTCCCGCGAAGTAAGGGCCCCACCCTGAGCACGGCCGCAACTTCGGGGGCCTGCAGCACAGGCTCGGCGCCGAAGCGCGCATCATTACGGACGACGAACTGCTTCAATTCGAAGCCGGGACGCGGCAGAAATCGCAGACTGACCGAGGAAGCTTCGACCGGACGACCCAAAGCAGAGCTGATACGGCTGACGATCCGGGTTCGCATGCCTTGCGCGCCGGGCCGCACCAGGCACAAGGCTAAGAAAATCACGCCTGCGGTCAGGGCCAGCCCGCGCCTGGAACGTAGAAGTCTCAATTCACAAACCTTAGGGTCCGACGCCAGCGGGTCTGATCGAAGAAGTGCAGCACCACATGCGCCAGGAATTTGAGCCGCTCGCTGGCCTCCGTGCGCTCGTATTGGTCACGCGGCGTCTCGAACGACCAGTAGATGAACATAGGCCTGCCGATCACGTTCTCCCGCGGTATGAAACCCCAGAACCGGCTATCAAGGCTGACATCGCGATTGTCGCCCATTCCGAAATAGCTATTCTCAGGCACGACCAGGTCTTCGCCCTGGATGTGTTGCGGCATGGTCAACTGCCACGCGGGGTTGACGTTGCTGAAATCGGATGGTGGCGGGACCGCGGGAAAGTTGTCACGATAGGGGTTAGAGTCACCCGCGCTGCGAATGACATATGGCTCGTCCATTTTCTGGCCATTGCGGTACACAACTCCGTCGCGCAAGTGAATGCGGTCGCCCGGAACACCAATGACCCGTTTCACTACGTACAGACCTGGCTGCGCCGGCGACAGGAAAACCACGATATCTCCTCGTCGCACGTCGCGATATGGCAGCACAAATTTTGCCCACGGGGTGGGAGGCGCAAACTGCTCACGGTTTACGAACACGTGGTCGCCGATCAGCAGCGTGTTTTCCATTGAACTGGAAGGAATTTCGAAGGCCTGCACGATGAAGGTGATGATGAATAATCCAGTCACCAACACCCCGGCCAGAGAGGCCAGGAACTCCACGGTGGTTTCGCGCGGCTTCTCGTCTTGTTTTTTTTCGTCTTTCTTCTTGTCGGTTTTCGGCAATCTTTTCTCTTTCTGTTCGAAACTCCAGGACCTAACGCACCACGCGGAAAGTCCTGTCCCAGCGGGTGATCTGGAACAGATGGGTAACCGCGTACGCGAAACGAAAAAGTTTATCTCCGGGAGTGGTACTGTCTGCCCGATCCTCCGCCGTACTCCTCATCGACCAGTAGATCAATAACGGCCGGCCAATGATGTTCTCCCGCGGCACAAAGCCCCAATATCGACTGTCAGAACTCTCGTCGCGGTTGTCTCCCAGCACAAAATAATGCCCGGCGGGAACGATCAGTTCTCCGTCTTCCACCAGCTTTCTCATCTGCAGCCACCAGTCTCCTTCCAGGCCGGTAGCGGGGATATCCAATCGAGGAAACTCATCCCGGAAC
>QHZY01000138.1 GCA_003224855.1 Acidobacteriota bacterium
CAGCCGGTAATACAAGTCTTCACGAAAGGTGTTGTCTGAAACCGCCTTGTCCAGATCGCGGTTGGTGGCGGCAATCACGCGCACATCAATCGGAATCTCATTGGTCCCGCCCACCGGACGCACACTGCGTTCCTGCAGCACCCGCAGCAGCTTGACCTGCATGGTCAGCGTCATTTCGCTGATTTCGTCCAGAAAAATCGTGCCTTGATCGGCAACCTCGAACAAGCCGCGCTTGTTCTGATTGGCCCCGGTGAATGCTCCTTTTACGTAACCGAACAGTTCGCTTTCAAGAAGTGTTTCTGGAAAAGCGCCGCAGTTGATGGAAACGAAGGGCTCGGCCGCTCTTGGAGAGCAGATGTGAACGGCGCGCGCAACCAATTCCTTGCCTGTGCCGCTTTCGCCATAAATCAGGATCGTGCTCTGGGTTGAAGCCACCGTCCGGATGGTGTGCTTGAGCCGGTCCATTGCCGGACTGGCGCCAACAATGTTTTCGAGCGAGTTACGATTGGCCGCGTCCCGCTTGAAGGCGAAATTCTGACGGCTTAAAGCAGCTTTTTCGAGTGCCCGATTGATCGCAAGCTTGATCTCATCCACCAGCCCCGGCGACTTGCGAATATAGTCGGCCGCTCCTCCTGCCTTTACGGCTTGCACCGCGGCTTCGTAGTCATCTACCGCCGTGATCAAAATCACCGCCGAGTCCGGGGAAACCTGATGCGCGTAGCGAAGCACTTCAATGCCGTCGATGTTGGGCATTTTTATATCGGTGACCACCAGGTCATAAAGCGCCCCATCGAGTTTTCGTTTGGCCTCGGCGCCTGAATTGACCGTCTCCACCTTGTGCCCGTCGCGACGCAATGCTATATCCAGCATTTGGCAGATGGAGCGCTCATCGTCACAGACCAGAATGTTACCCACGGCTATGGCCCCCTAGCATCATCAGGTCACCGCGCGAGGATGCTCCCGCGTTTTTCGGTATCGGGGCCACGACTTCTGCATCCATTCGGCGAAGCCGCAATACGAAAACACTGCCCTCACCCAGTTTCGAACGGGCCCAGACCTTGCCTTCGTGCGCCTGAACAATCTGATAGACAATCGCGAGTCCCAGCCCGGTACCGCCTTCAAACTCGGACTGGAATGGCTCGAAAATCCGTTCCACCACTTGCGGCCTTATGCCGGGTCCGGTGTCCGCGAAATTAATCTCCCAGTCTTCGTCCGACATTTCCAGCGAGACTGTGAGGTGCCCTTTGTCACGCATGGCGCGAATGGCATTTTCACAGAAGTTCCAGAAGACCTGCTTCAGTTTGTCGCCATCCGCCAGCGCCCAGGCATGCTGGACGGAAAATCGACGTTCGATGCGAATAGCACGCTTTTCGGCGAGCATCCGGTGCTCCAGAAGAGTAAGCGTGTCTTCGATCAGAGGAATGATGTCGGTTTTGGTGAAGTGATACTGTTTGCCGCGAGAGTACGCCAGAAAGTCTGTGATGATGGCGTTCAGCCGATCCGATTCACGGGTCACAATTTCCAGCAGCTGACGGTGCTCAGTTGTCAGTTCAGGTATTTCCGACAGCATGCTGACCGACCCCGCTATGGAGGTAAGTGGGTTGCGGATCTCGTGCGCGATCGCGGCTGCCAGTCGGCCCACTGCCGCCAGCCGGTCCTGCAAGCGGAGGTCGCGTTCCAGCCGCCGGATCTCGGTCAGGTCGTCGAGCGTATAAACGTAACCGATGGTGCCATGCTCCGGGGTGACGAGACTTGAGACCATCACCCGAAAGGTCTTCCTGAACCCGGACGCGCAGGCAAAACGGACTTCCCCATGCGCACTGTCTTCCTCAACCTTTGGAACGGGATCAATAAAGAGCTGAGAGATCGGCCTACCCCAGAGTTGCTGCTCCGTGCTTTCAAGCAAAAGCTGTGCCGCACCGTTGCTCAGAGTGACGTAGCCGTCAAGGCCGGTGGTGATCAGCCCGCCGCTGATGGACTGAATGATGAGGTGATGCAAGGCCTGCAGGCTTTCCAGTTCGCCGCTGGTGCTCTTGAGTTTGACATTGACCTGACGCAACTTTGCCGACAACAGGCTGGCCAGATAGGCCACCGCAAGGTATGCGAAAAGGTTGATGAAGATGATCGCCTGCAAACCTTCCCAGCTGGGGTGAGTGGTTGAGTACGATGGAATAACCGAAAAGTAGGTCAGCTCAAGGACCGTTCCGTAGAGTAGGAACGCCAATGCTGCCATCAGGTATGCCCAGGTGCGAGGCAACAGTATGCAGGCGACAATGATGATCAGGGGATAAAGAAAGTTCAGGGAGCTCTCACCCCCCCCGGTGGCATAAACAACCAGTGTCACCATGATGAAGTCGGTGAGCACCTGAAGCGAGGCTTGCGCTTTGCGGTCGTCCCAAAAGGAACTTATAAGTATGTGCAGGATGGCAACCGCATACCACAGCAGCATGGTGTTCACGAAGAACCGCACCGGCAACGGCGAGGTGGTGAAGCGCGCAATAGCCAGTTCCACGCCCAGCAGGAATGTCAGGATGATGACGCGGGCTTTCGTCAGCCAGGCTAACCAAAGTCGCTCATCAAAAATGGATTGCATGCCGGTCAGATCTTCGTTTTCCGAATTTGTCTTGCACTCAAGATTGGCAGGGGCCGACTGCTCGCCGGCCCCGCAACCATGCCGGCTTTATCCGGCCAGCTTTGCGATCATCGAGAACAGCGGCATGTAGAGCGAAATCACGATGCCGCCGATCATCACACCCAGCAAGCCGATGATGATTGGCTCCAGCATGGCCAGCATGTCTTTGGTGGCCACGTCCACTTCGTCCTCATAAAAGTCGGCGATCTTCTGCAGCATGGCGTCCATCGCACCGGTTGCTTCGCCAACTCCAATCATCTGTACGACCATATTCGGGAAAACACCCGATTCGCGCAGCGGGTCGACGATGGTGCGGCCTTCCTCGATTGCCTTACGGACTTTCAGCAGCGCTTCTTCCAGAACGGCGTTGCCCGAGGTTTTTGCAGTAATACTCAGGCCTTCCAGAATCGGCACGCCTGAGGTGATAAGAGTTCCCAGGGTTCGGGTGAAACGAGCCACCGCGATCTTTCTCAGCAACACGCCGATGACCGGCATTTTTAACAGCACCAGGTCAAAGTAGTAGCGCCCCCGGGGATCTTTGCGGATCTGCTTGATCCCGAAGAAGAATCCGACGATGCCCACGATGAAGAACCACCAGAAATGCCCCACGAATGTGCTCAGCCCCATGACTATGCGGGTGGGCAATGGAAGTGTGACTCCCAATCCGATAAACAGATTGGCGAAGATGGGCACCACCCATTTCAACAGTGCGCCCACGATCAGAAATGCGAGGCTCACGACCGAAACCGGGTAAATCAACGCCGATTTGACGGCCGCTCGCAGTTTCACCGCCTTTTCGACATAAACTGCCAGGCGCTGCAAAATGATGTCGAGAATACCGCCGGTCTCACCGGCTTCGATCATGTTGGTGGTGAGATCGTCGAATATTTTCGGATATTGCTTCATGGCGTTCGCCAAAGTCGCACCACCTTCGACCGTAGTGCGAACGCCGTTGAGAGTCTTCTGAAAGCTGGGGTTTTCCTGATTGGCCCCTAAAATTTCCAGGCACTGGACCAGCGGAAGTCCGGCATCAATCATGACCGAGAACTGCCGGAAAAAAATGGCAATTTCCTTGGTCTTGACCTTGCCTGAGCCGAAAGTGGGGAGTGCGAACTCCTTGCCTTTCTCCCGGATGCTGCCCGGGGTGATCCGCTCACGGCGCAACTGGCTGCTGAGCGCATCTTTGTTGGCGGCGGTGCGCTCTCCACTTATCTTCGCGCCGGTAGAGTTCTTGCCGGAAAAAGTAAAGACTGGCATGTTCAGCTTCTCCTCAACGATCTGCGATCAAAACCTGCAATCAACAACCTGCGATCAATTCCACCATCATCACTGGTTCAGTTCTTGTTCAGCGTTTGCCTGCGCCCTTGGCCATTCCCGCCGCAGGCTGATTTCGATTCATCAGATTCGCTCCGCGAGCAATCATTTCGTTCAATTCATCCTGATTGCTGGAGCGCGAAAGGGCCATCTCCAGCGATATCAGCTTCTGGAAATAAGCCGTAGCCAGCGACTGGTTGAAAGTCTGCATGCCGAATTTGTCCTGGCCGGCCTGCATGGCGGAATAGATCTGGTGAATCTTGTCTTCGCGGACCAGGTTCCGGATGGCAGCGTTGGGAACCAGGATTTCCATGCACATGGCGCGCCCCTTCCCGTCCGACTTCGGCAGAAGGGTTTGACACATGATCCCCTCCAGCACCAGCGATAACTGGGCCCGGATTTGGGGCTGCTGGTGCGCCGGAAAAACGTCAATAATTCGGTTGATAGTGGAGGCTGCCGAGTTGGTGTGCAGCGTTCCAAACGTTAAGTGACCGGTCTCAGCGATGCGCAGTGCGGACTCGATGGTTTCAAGGTCGCGCATTTCACCGATCAGCACCACATCCGGGTCTTCACGAAGCGCGGCCCGCAAGGCGTCAGTGAAACTCTTGGTATCGGCGTGCAGTTCGCGTTGGTTGACCACGCAATTCTTGTTCATGTGAACAAATTCGATTGGGTCTTCGATGGTAAGAATGTGGTCGTGCCGTTCAGTGTTGATTTTGTCGATCATCGCGGCCAGGGTGGTGGATTTTCCCGAACCAGTAGGCCCGGTTACCAGCACCAGCCCGCGCGGCTTGTCGCACATCTTGCTGACGACCGCGGGAAGGCCGAGCTGGTTGAAAGACTTGATCTCAAATGGAATCAGACGAAATACAGCCGAGGTCGCGCCTCGTTGATTGAAAACGTTGGCTCGGAAACGCGCCAGACCCTTCAGGCCGAATGAGAAGTCAAGCTCCAGGTGCTCCTCAAAACGATGCTTTTGCGCATCCGTCATCACGCTGTAAGCCAGCTGTTTGGTTTCGGCCGGCGTGAGTTGCGGCAGATCGAGCGGCACCAGATGTCCGTGTACCCGGATCTGGGGTGGCGAGTTGGTTGTGATGTGCAGATCACTGCCTCCCATCTCCAAGAGCCTCTTCAACAGATCACTTAACGAGAGCGACATGTGCTTGTTCCCTTCCTGAATTAATGAATCGTTTCGCGAGCAACTTCTTCCAGCGTCGTCTGACCTTGTGAAACTTTGACCAGTCCGCTGCGACGGAGGGTAATCATGCCCCGCTCAATCGCTTTTTTCTTTAACTCGACGGCCGAAGCGCCGACTAGGACCAGTTCCCGTATCTCGTCGTCAACTTCCATCACCTCATACAGGCCGGTTCGGCCTTTGTAGCCAGTGTTGTTACAGACTCCGCATCCCCGGCCCTTCTGGATCTTTATCTGTTTGGATTCTTCCGGGCTGAAGCCTTCCTCGATCAGCGTCTGCTCGGGCACCTCTACCACCTCGGCGCAATCGCGACAGATGCGGCGCACCAGTCGCTGAGCACAGATCAGGTGTACAGAGGTGGCGACCAGGAATGGCTCAATACCCATATTCATGAGCCGGGTAATGGTTTCCGGAGCGCCGTTGGTATGTAAGGTGGAAAGCACAAGATGGCCGGTGAGCGCAGCCTTAATTGCGATTTCTGCGGTTTCGAAATCGCGGATTTCGCCGACCAGGATAATGTTGGGATCCTGCCGCAGGAAGGCGCGCAGAGCAGCGGCAAAATTCAGCCCAATCTGCTCTTTCATTTGCACCTGGTTGACGCCCTGCAGCTGAAACTCGACCGGATCTTCGGCGGTCATGATGTTGGTGTCGGGCGTATTCAGACGCGCGATCGAAGAGTAAAGAGTATTGGTTTTCCCTGACCCTGTCGGACCGGTCACCAGAACCATGCCGTAGGGCTTGAGGATCGCCTTTTCAAACTTGACCAGCGATTCCGACTCGAAACCGAGCTTGGTCATATCCAGCCGCAGGTTCTCTTTATCAAGCAGCCGGAGCACAATTTTTTCGCCCCACAGAGTGGGCAATGTGCTGACCCGGAAATCCAGCTGCTTCTTGCGGCCGCTGATGTTCATCTTCAGCATGATGCGGCCATCTTGCGGCAGCCGCTTCTCGCTGATGTCCAGCTTGGCCATGATCTTCATGCGGGAGGTAATGGCATCCTTCAACTTCAGCGGGGGCGACATGATGCTCTGCAGAACGCCATCAATGCGGAAGCGTACGCGGAATTCTTTTTCGTATGGTTCAACGTGGATATCGCTGGCCCCGCGCTTCACGGCATCGGTCAAAACCAGGTTCACCAATTTGACAATGGGAGCTTCATCGGCTGCCTTCTCCAGGTCAGCCAGGTCCATCTCTGTTTCTTCCGCCTGCAGTTCAACATCGGCATCCCCGGTCTCGGTCATCGCCTGCATGACTTGTTCGAGATCTTCCTGCTGAGTGGTGCCGTAGGCCTTCTCAATCCCTTCCAGGATGGAGCTTTCCGAGGCCACCACCGGCTCGATGTTGAACCCGGTCATGAACTTGATGTCGTCCATGGCGAATACATTGGTGGGATCAACCATGGCGATGGTCAACGATGCGCCGACCCGGCTGAGCGGCAGGATTTGATAACGCTTCGCGGTCTCGAACGGAATAAGCTTTACTACCGCCGGATCAATTTCGAAGTAAGAAAGATTGATGGCGGGAACGCCGTACTGCCGGGAGAGGAAATTGGTGACATCCTCGTCGGTCAGGAAGCCCAGCTTTACCAGAGCCGAGCTGAGACGGCAGCTGCTCTCTTTCTGGACCTTGGCTGCCTGTTTTCGCACCAGTAACTTTGGTACCTGAACTCAGCCGGAAGTTGAGGGCCTTCAGCCCGCGAACCCCTGAGAAATGCGACAGATGGCAGGTTTGTTGGATAGTCGATAAATGCACGATCTGCAGTCCATGAACCTTGGTAAGCCTTAAAATTGAGTTGGTATGCAGGCTGGAACTCCCGAGGAGAGAGTCCGACAATTGTTTCAGGCCCTGTTGGACGCCTTCGGGCCGCAGCACTGGTGGCCGGCGCGCACTCCCTTGGAAGTAATCATTGGCTCTATCCTGGTTCAGAACACCGCCTGGGCCAATGCAGAAAAAGCGCTCCACCGGTTGCGATCTGCGCGCGCACTCAGTCTCAGGGCGATGCGCTCGCTTCCCTTGTCCGAGCTGGAGCAACTTATCCGTCCGGCAGGTTTTTTTCGACAGA
>QHZY01000139.1 GCA_003224855.1 Acidobacteriota bacterium
GACAACGCCACTCGTTATTTCACCCTGCACAAGACCGCAGATCTGGAACACGCGGCAAGCTGGCGACAGGAACTGGCCAGACAGATCGAAGCAGCGCCGGAATCCTCGGAGAAGGCCCTGCATGCCGCAGAGCAGGCCGCGCGATCTCTTTGGAACGCGCTGGATGGCATCGAAGCTGCCCGATTGCAAATACGGGCGGCGTAGCGCTTGCGAGTTCTGTAATTCATGAGCCAATCCCCACAAAGTCAAAAGGCCGAGGCGTTTCGCCAGCTGCATCACGGCCCAAAGTTGCTTTTGCTGATCAATGCCTGGGACGTTGCCAGCTCCCGCATCCTGGAAGCGGCCGGCGTCTCTGCCATTGCGACCACCAGCGCAGGCATCGCTTCTTCCCTGGGATATCCCGACGGGGAGCAAGTCTCGCGCTTAGAAATGCTGGAAGTGGTCGCCCGAATCGCCAAAGCTGTTCAACTCCCGGTTACTGCCGACGCCGAGGCAGGCTACGGTTTTACTCCGGAAGATGCCGCACGGACGGCACGTGAAGTGATTGCCTCTGGTGCGGTGGGCATGAATTTTGAAGATTCAACCGGCGATCAGGGGCGACCGCTGCTTGATATGACTCTTCAGGTGGAACGCATCACTGCCATCCGGCAGGCCGCGAAAGAGGCTGGCGTACCGCTGGTGCTCAACGCGCGTACTGACCCATATCTCTTGCCAGCGTTCCCTGGCGATCGCTATGCAGAGACCGCGCGCCGCCTCGCCGCTTATCGCGATGCCGGCGCAGACTGCGTCTTCGCACCCGGATTGAGCGATCTTAAAGCTATTTCGCGGCTTGTTGCTGAGCTCAAATGTCCCTTAAACATTCTTGCAGGCCCAGGATCGCCCTCTTTGCAGGAGTTTCAACAAGCTGGGGTTGCCCGGGTCAGCTTGGGGTCAGCTCCTATGCGCGCCACCCTCGGACTGCTCCAGCGAATGGCGAAAGAGCTCGCCTCGACGGGAACTTATCAGACTCTAGAGGGCGCTCCTACGCACTCCGAAGTGAATCGCCTGATGGAATGATTCACCTGACACTGGAAACCTTCTCGCCGCTCCAGTGGATCGCTGTTTTGATCTGTCGCGAAGCATCGATCTCCATATGGCCTCACCCTAATTGGACCGGTGAGCGCGCGATCGCCGGAGTCACTTCGGGTCTGATCGGCTTTGGCCAGCAGGTAACCTGGGAAGAGCGTCATTTTGGATTCAAATTGCACCACACCAGCCGCATCACCGAATACGACCGACCGCATCATTTTCAGGATTGCATGGTGCAAGGTAGGTTCAAGAGCTTCTGCCACGATCATTATTTTGAATCGCATAACGACGGCACGGTCATGCGCGACGAGATGGAATTTACTGCCCCATATGGCATTATCGGCAACCTGTTCGAGAACGCGCTGCTGAAATCGCACATGAAGGATTTGCTGCTCCGCAGAAATAAAGCGATAAAACAAGCTGCGGAGGGCGAGAACTGGCGTGCGCTGGTGGAATCAAAATCTTAAAACGTACAGGACACAGAACGCACATTGGGGGTTCTCTGCGTGCTCTGCAATTTTCCTCTGCGAATTCTGCGTTTTAAGATTTGTAACCCGGCAGTTACGATAATCGAATGCAAGGACTCAGCCAGCGCGTGCTCTGGCACATTCGCCGGCAGGATCTGATCCGTCCTGGCCAGCGGGTTGCGGTTGCAGTCTCGGGAGGAGCCGACTCTCTCGCACTGCTCCGACTTCTAGCTGAACTCAAGAAAGAGCTTGGGATTATTCTCTTTGCCGCCCACTTCAATCACCGGCTTCGAGGATGCGAATCCGACGGCGACCAGAAATTCGTGGAAGACCTGTGCACCAAATTGAGAATTGAACTGCTGGTGGAATCTGGCGACGTGCCGGCCTTTGCCGCTCGCGACCATCTGAGCATTGAAACCGCGGCCCGTCGCCTGCGTTACCACTTCTTTGAGGAATCGCTGGCCAGCCAGCGACTGGACAGTATCGCCACCGCGCATACTCTCGACGATCAGGCCGAAACGGTATTGATGAAATTCATCCGCGGGGCCGGTACCCGCGGCCTGGCCGGCATCTATCCGCAGCGCAAAATCGGGGAAGGCGCGATCATTCGCCCTCTGCTTGCCTTCCGTCGGGCAGAGTTGGAACACTATCTCAAGTCGCTGAATCAGGACTGGCGCGAAGACAGCAGCAACCTCGACCTTCATCATGTTCGAAACCGCGTGCGGCGTAGCGTCCTGCCCATGATCGAAGCCGAACTGAACCCATCTGTACGCGAAAGGCTTTTTGAAAGCGCCGAAATTGCTCGTGAAGAAGATAAATTCTGGGAGGCGGAGACTGCGAAAGTCGTGGGCAGGGTCGCGTGTGAGCGAGGCATCCTGGTAGCGGCGTTCCGCCTGTTGCCCATCGCCTTGCAACGGCGGGTGATGCTGGCAGTAGCCGGCTCTCTCGGCGTGCAGCTTACATTTCGTCATGTCATGGAACTCTGCGAACTTGCGGCTTTCGATGAAGCCTGTGCCGAATGCTCATTGCCGGATGGTTGGAGCGCGAAGAGGATTGGAAACAGAATTGAGTTGGTCGCCGCGCAATCCGGGAAGCCGGAATCTTATGACTACGATTATCCCTTGATCCTTGGCGAAGAGAACGCCGTTCCTGAGATCGGTTGCTGGTTTGAGCTGACAGTAGCGGATTTCAGTCCGGAGTATAATCCGCGAGATTGTTTACCTGTGCATCTGACCACACAGGCTTTGCGCGTCCGCAACTGGCGCGCGGGAGATCGATTTGAGCCGGCGCACTCGGGCGGTCCTAAAAAGATCAAAGAATTGCTGCAGGAGATGCATATCAGCGGGACTGCTCGAAAATTATGGCCGGTCATCCTGGCCGGAGATGAAATCGTGTGGCTGCGAGGTTTGGCTTCGCCATACTGTCCGAAGGTTGGCGATAAAGTGATTGTGGTCCGTGAAACTCCACAAAAGGCGGAATGTTGACCGCAAGCCCTGGCAATACTCAGCTCAAAACAGTCATTCCAGCAGAACAGATTCAGAAGCGGGTGCGCGAAATGGCCCGCCAAATCTCCGATGATTACCGTGATCGCACGCTCAATGTGCTGGGTATTCTTGAGAACGGCTTCATGTTCATGGCCGACCTGGTCCGATCGATGGAGATCAACACCACCTGCCAATTCATTAAACCGAAATACAGACGTCGGATGGACGGCAACGTGGAATCAGTAGAGATATTTTTCAGCCATGATGCTGAAGTAAAAGGCAAAGACATTTTGCTGGTAGAAGGCCTGGTGCATTCCGGTGTGACCGCCGAGTTCCTGATGAATGATTTGAGGGCGCGCGCCGCTGCCTCAGTCCGCCTGGCGACGCTGCTCGACCGTCAATCCGCCCGCCGAGTACCGCTGCAACCCGACTACTTCGGCTTTCTGGTGGATGAGGCGTTTCTCATCGGTTACGGGCTTGGCTCTCCGGATCAGACCGGGCGCAACCTGCCGGGAATTCATGCGCCCGTGCGGCGCGCCTGATCGCTCGCCCCAGCTAGGTAAGTTCGTGACTTAAGTCACCCGGACGGAGCCAATCTTTTTCCGGGCAGAACCGTTAAAATAGCGTTAAAGTAAATAGTCCCATCCAAAAGCGGCGCCGGGCATCTAATCTGCAGGGAGTCTTGCCGGTGTCTTTGGTTGGAAACGGCTTATTTCTCAGGAGTCCTAGGTGAATTCGACGGTTAAAACAGTAGTTTTTTGGCTGGTCATAGTTCTTTCGGCAGTCCTGCTTTATCAAGTGGTGATGCGCAGCAATTCCGGCCCCAAAGAGAAAGAGGTCAACTTTTCGCAGTTCATGACGGATGTTGACCAGGGACGTGTGCGCGAAGTCACGATTGACGGAATGCAGGTCAAGGGCAAGTACGCCAATGATGGCTCGCCCTTTCACACCACCGCGCCGGCCAACTATCCCGACATGATCAAGATGTTGCGCGACAAGGGCGTCAACATCAATATCCGCGATATCACCAGCGGCAGCTGGCCTCTGCAGTTGCTGGGCACCTGGGCGCCACTGATTCTTCTCGCCGCGCTCTGGTTCTTTATGATCCGCCAGATGCAAACTGGTGGAAACAAAGCACTTTCATTCGGCAAGAGCCGCGCGCGCCTGCTCTCCATGCAGCAGAAAAAGGTCACATTTAAGGATGTGGCTGGGGTGGATGAGGCAAAAGAAGAGCTGCGCGAAATAATCGAGTTTCTGCGCGAAGCGCAGAAGTTCCAGAAGCTCGGCGGACGCATCCCGAAAGGTGTTCTGCTGGTCGGCCCTCCCGGAACTGGCAAGACCTTGCTGGCGCGTGCAGTTGCCGGTGAAGCCAATGTGCCGTTCTTCTCAATCTCCGGTTCTGATTTCGTGGAGATGTTCGTCGGCGTGGGCGCGAGCCGGGTGCGCGACCTGTTTGAGCAGGGTAAGAAGAATGCTCCCTGCATCATCTTCATCGATGAAATCGACGCGGTTGGGCGCCATCGCGGCGCCGGTCTCGGCGGCGGACATGACGAACGCGAGCAGACCTTGAACCAGCTTCTGGTTGAAATGGACGGCTTCGAATCGAACGAAGGCGTCATCCTGATGGCTGCGACCAACCGGCCCGACGTTCTCGATCCGGCGTTACTGCGCCCCGGGCGTTTTGACCGGCGCGTGGTAGTAAGCCGGCCGGACGTTCGCGGTCGTGAAGAAATTCTGCGCGTTCACACCCGTAAAATACCCTTGGCCGATGATGTGGATTTGACCGTTCTGGCTCGCGGCACGCCCGGCTTCTCTGGTGCTGATCTTGCCAACATGGTCAACGAAGCCGCGCTCGCGGCTGCCCGCCAGAACCGCAAAGCCGTGCTGATGTACGACTTCGAATTGGCCAAAGATAAAGTGCTGATGGGCGTGGAGCGTAAATCGCTGCTGCTCTCAGATGACGAAAAGAAAGTCACGGCTTACCACGAGGGCGGACACGCTCTGGTTGCCGCGAAGCTGCCGCACTCCGATCCAGTGCACAAAGTCACCATTATCCCGCGCGGAATGGCGCTGGGTGTGACCATGCAGCTGCCGATCGACGACAAACACAATTACACCAAGCAATATCTCGAGACTCAGATCGCCATTCTGATGGGCGGCCGAATCGCAGAAGAAATGTTCCTCAACCAGATGAGTACCGGCGCCGGCAATGACATTGAGCGTGCCACCGAAATGGCGCGCAAGATGGTGTGCGAGTTCGGGATGAGCGACCTGGGTCCGCTGACTTTCGGCAAGAAAGAAGAGCAGATCTTTCTGGGCCGCGAAATCAATCAGCATCGCGATTACAGCGAGGCCACCGCGATCAAGATTGACGACGAGGTGCGCCGCCTGGTCGGCCAGGGATACGAAACCGCAAAGGGTATTCTGGCGGGCAATCGAGAGTTGTTGATCCGCATCGCTAACGCACTGCTGGAGCGCGAAGTGCTGGATGCCAATCAGATCAGGATCCTGATGGAAGGCCGCAATCTGCCGGAGATTACGCCTCCTCCGAAACCGGATGACGGTCTGCAGCAAGTGCTGAAACCTGAGCCTGGACGGCCTGGACTCGCGAAAGGCGGCGAAAGTCCGGCACGCGCTTAGCAGTCAAAAAGCCAACTTAAAACATCATGCGCCCGGTAATTCCGGGCGCATTTTATTTGGTGCGTGGTCGGTCTATCGACATTCAGACTAATTTTGGGATCGGTTCGCGAGCGCGCGGAAGCCGCAGGGTAACTGACGAGCTGAGCGAGGAACCTGAAAGAGGTCTGGCGGAGAGGGAGGGATTCGAACCCTCGGTACAGGTTTTAGCCCGTACAACGGTTTAGCAAACCGCCGCATTCGGCCACTCTGCCACCTCTCCGGGTATGCATTGAAGTGTGCGAAGCGCGATCGGATCAGAGCCAATATCTTAACACGTCTATTCCGGAATTTTTAGGTGGCTGCGCTTCGTACGCGCCGTGTCGTCCGTCCAGTCCCAGCCAGACCCGCTTCGACCCGGTTTCTGCCCGCTGCCTTGGCGCGATAAAGCGCTTTATCGGCTTCTTCCACGACATTCACCCAATTGGCGTTCTCTGATTTCGAAGCCGCCGCGCCGATACTTACTGTCACCGTCAGAGCATTCGTCCGGGAGGTCCTCGCTGCGGTTTTTTTGGGAGCGCGGCGCGCGCGAGCGCTAGCTTTTTTTCTGCGATCTGTTCCTCGCGCCTCAGTCCGGCGTTCAGCCCCGCCGCGAACACTGAAGTTCGAACTCTCAATCGTAGTGCGCAGAATTTCCAGATGCGGCACCACCTCATGCACGCCCTTGCCTTGAAACAGCACGGTGAACTCCTCGCCGCCTACGCGATAGGCGGCGCCGCCACCCGTAACCTGTGCCAGTTTGCCGGCAACCATGCGCAGAACATGGTCTCCTATATCGTGCCCGTAAGTATCGTTAAACGATTTGAAGTGATCGATATCCACGGCAGCAACCACAAAAGGGTGATCGAGGTGCAGCACCGCTTCATTGAATGCGCGGCGGCCCGGAAGGGATGTGAGCTCATCGTGGTAAGCAAGCCGATAAGAGCTCTCAACAATCGAAGCGGCAATCATCAAGGCTGCCGTCCCCATGTATGCCGCGGCAGCCCGGCTAGAGCGCCCTGCGTGCAGAGAACAAAAGGCAGCCAGCAACGACCACGCCAGGCCTCCCTCCAGGAGCTTGCGCTTGATCCAGAATCGTCCGACCAGGTAAGCGAATGTGGCCGTACACAAAGCCAGGGCGGGGAACGGAAG
>QHZY01000140.1 GCA_003224855.1 Acidobacteriota bacterium
GGACGCGGGCGATAATCATTACGTTGTACTGGATCCGTACAATGCCTTTTACGGATTCGGTGATCCGAGAGTTACGACACAGTTCGCCACGGCCGATCCGGCCAACCGAGATCTGATGTTGCTTATCATTCACGGAGCAGGCCCGCAGGGCTGGCGAGCGGATGAGCCCAAGGAAAAGTTCCTGATCGTGAATCTGCCATACAAGCAGATACAGGTAAAGCGGCTCTCGTTGAACAAGAAAAAGTCGGTGATGGCGGTCTACTCCATCGAGTCAGGACAGGACCAGATGACCTCAGCCATCTTCTGGGACGGAAAGAAATACAAATACCAGCCTATGGGATCGAGCATGCAATAACTGCCGACCGGCCTCGATTTGCACTCCAAGTGGAAAACCGGTCATTGACACGATGCCGGGCCACAGGCCAAACTGAATCCACCTTCCAGCTTTCAGCTAATCTAAAAATGAAAGGAAGCACTCCCCCACATGCGTCAAATCTGGAGTCAATTGTTGCAGGATGAGCAGGGCCAGGACATTGCCGAATATGCAGTGATGCTGGCGGTGATCCTGGTACTGGTGGTCGGAACCATCCGGCTGGTCGGGTCGCAGTCGAATAATGTGTTTTCGTCCGTGGCCAGTTCGGTTCAGTAGGAATATTTCTAGTTTTAATCTGAGCGGCCCGCTTGTTGCGGGCCTAGTTTTTTGCGTCGCAAACGGATTGTCCGGGTGAGAGGTGCGGTCCGTTCGGTGTCAAGCAACGCCCTCGCCTATAATTCCGCAGCATGGAAACCAAAGAAAAGTTCAAAGAACTGAAGCGCCGCAATGCGGCTGCAGAGGAAGGCGGGGGCGCGCAGCGCCGTGAGCGACAGCACAAAGAAGGCAAGATGAGCGCGCGCGAGCGGATCGAATTTCTGCTTGATGAGGGTACGTTCGAGGAGACCGACAAGTTCGTTACCCACCGGTCGCAGGACTTTGGCATGGCTGAGCAGAAGCCCCTGGGCGACGGCTTCATTACCGGCCATGGCAGGATCGAAGGGCGGCTGGTGTTTGTCTTCGCACAGGATTTCACAGTTTTTGGCGGATCGCTTTCCGAGGCAAACGCGGCAAAGATCGTAAAAATCATGGATCTGGCGGCGAAGGTAGGAGCGCCATTGATTGGACTCAACGATTCTGGAGGTGCGCGCATTCAGGAAGGTGTTATGTCGCTGGCCGGCTACGCCGACATCTTTTTGCGCAACACGCTCTATAGCGGGGTGGTTCCGCAGATTTCGGCGATCATGGGGCCGTGCGCCGGAGGCGCGGTTTATTCGCCTGCCATTACCGATTTCATCGTCATGGTGAACAAGACGTCGTACATGTTTATTACAGGGCCGGATGTGATCAAGACGGTGACCCACGAAGATGTCACCAAAGACGAACTGGGAGGAGCCCATACACACAATGAGACTTCCGGGGTCGCACATTTTCTGGCCAACGACGACGCAGAATGTCTCGCACTGGTGCGCGAGCTGCTGACCTTTCTGCCATCCAACAATCTTGATGATCCGCCGCGCAAGCCCAGCGCTGACCCAGTGGACCGCGAGAATCATGAACTGGATGCAATTGTTCCGGCGCAATCCAATCTGCCCTACGACATTAAGGACGTGATCCACGAAGTTGTGGACGAGGGCTATTTTTTCGAAGTGCAGGAGCATTACGCGAAGAACATCGTGGTAGGGTTTGCGCGAATGGACGGACGGACTGTCGGAATCGTTGCCAATCAGCTAGCGTTTCTGGCGGGGACACTGGACATCAACGCGTCGATGAAGGGGGCGCGGTTTGTGAGATTTTGCGACTGCTTCAACCTCCCGCTTCTGACCTTCGAAGACGTCCCGGGATTCTTGCCGGGGACGAACCAGGAATATGGCGGCATCATTAAGCATGGCGCCAAGCTGCTGTACGCGTTTGCGGAGGCCACGGTCCCAAAAGTGACTGTGATTACGCGTAAGGCATATGGGGGCGCGTATTGCGTGATGGCTTCAAAGCACATCCGCACTGATGTGAACTATGCATGGCCGACAGCAGAGATCGCGGTGATGGGACCTGAGGGCGCGGTGGATATCGTTTATCGCCGGGAACTGGAGAATGCGCCCAAGCCCGAGGAGTTGCGGGTGCAGAAGATTGAAGAGTTTCGCGACCGCTTTGCCAATCCTTACGTTGCAGCCGAACGCGGATTCGTGGATGCCGTAATTCAACCGCGCGAGACCAGGAGAAGGGTGATCCAGGCACTCGCCATGCTGCAGAATAAGCGGGACAAGAATCCGCCCAGGAAGCACGGCAATATACCCCTGTAGGAACCAACCTTAGGGGCTAGCGCACTCGGTCAGGCTGAGCTCTTGGCGCCAACTTTCCGTGAGGATGGTACTTGCCCAGGCCCAGGCTGCGATCGGAAGCGTCTTTTTTCCCTTCGATAGCGCAGGGCTGCGAATCACGCGATTCGCCGGCTCATCAGCTGTCAGCCTATAATGTTCCGCGATCAGAGGGGGAGCTATGGCTGGGGCATTGAAATGGTTGTGGGTCTTGATGTGCGGCGCTTCTTTGTGCGCAATTCCATTGATGGCAGATAAGCCTGGGGCAAAGCCCAGCGATAAACCGCAAGCAGACACGGCAACATCTTCAACGGCCACCCTCGATGGTCAACCGGCGGAAGAGGACGAGCCCTCAGAAGAACTGGCCCCCGCCGCAGTGCAGATGGACGTTTCGAAGGTTCCGCAGCTCATTCAGGCGCTTTATCAGGCGACGCGTGAAACAAAAGAGAACCAAATTCTGGACCGGCTGGCTACCGCGAAGAGTCTGATTGCGACCGCAGACTTGAAAGCAACCGATGACCAGGGGCGGACCGCTCTGCATTGGGCGGTATTCGGTTCCAGCTACAACATCAAGCCCAGAGTCCTGGTCGCGTACGCCGACATCGCCAACGATCTTATTCAGAGAGGAATCGAGATCAACAAGGAAGATGTTTATCAGGACACTGCGCTCGATTATCTGCTCTACTCGCCTACGTTCGAAATGCAGACTTTGCTTATTGAACACGGCGCGACAAGCGGCTTTCTGGCCGCGTCTTACCAGTATTTCAAGCAGATGCTGCAGTGCTCGGGCGACAAAGATTTATCGAAAATCCCGGTGTCGTCGAATGCCGACCTGAAACCGGGGCTGACTCTGAGTCTGCGACTGGATACGCCGGTGTACAGCGACCGCTCGCGCACCGGTGATCCCATAACGGCCACGGTCTCATATCCGCTGTGCAAGAGCGGCGAGAACATCTCGTGCGAACAAGGGGAACTGCTGATTCCTCCCGGGACAAAAGTGAACGGCACGGTTCTGTTCGCGCAAAAGGCGCCAAACAAGTACACGCGTCCGCGCCTGGTGCTGGATTTTTCGAACGTTGTTCATAGGGAAGATTTATATTCGCCCCTCTACGCGCATGTACTCGCTGTGGACAACGCCCGCGAGACGGTGCAGAACAATGAAATCCTGGGGATTGTCCAGCCGCATGCCTCGAAAAAATTCTCGATCGCTTTCATGGCGCTGGGAGCGGCAAATCCCCTGGCGGGATATGCGGTCAGGGGCGTGCAGACAGTGTACGGATTGTCACTGCGGCGTGAGATTGTCTATCCGCCGGGCACCGACGTTCAGGCTCAGATTGTGCGCTACTCAATTTTGAAGCAGAAGGAGGCGTGGCCGGGATGGCAGGAACTGAAGGTGAATTCGCAACTGGAGCACCTGGTTCGAAGCGCGCCCATGCGGACCACCGCGACCAATCAAGTGCCTTCCGACCCGACGAATTTGATGTTCATCGGCTCTGAAAAGGAGGTGGTTTCGGCTTTCAGCGAGGCGGGATGGATTCCGGCCAGTGATCTGAATGTGAAATCGGCGCTGAAAACAGCAACCGCAACCTTGCGCCAGACCGGATACAGCGAAGGGCCAATGTCGACCCTGCTGCTGCATGGAAAGCCGCCCGATCTGGTGTTTCAGAAATCGCTAAACACTTTTGCCAAGAGGCACCATCTGCGGATATGGCAGATTAAGCCAACTTATGAGGGGAGAGCAGTATGGGTAGCGGCGGCTACGCATGACATCGCAACCTCCAACGAACGAGGGGGGACGAAGTGGTCGCACCGGATCGATCCCCATATCGATCGCGAACGGGACTGGGTGGTAAGTGATCTCCTGTTTATCGGATCGGCTGCGTCCTACGCTGACGTGAGCCGTCCGAATGCTCCTACCAAGTTGGGAAATGCGACCGGGGACAACATCCTGACCGACGGCAAGATGTCGGTTGTCGAACTCACTCAGGGCAGGGTGCCGACTGAAAATGAGCCAGCGCCGACACTGAGTACACGGCCGACGAAATAGGGCGAGGATCGACGCTCAATTTATTCAAGCAATTGCTAAGGGCTTGCTCGCCTAATAAAATCTAAGTTTCTCGAAAATAGCGCAGCATCTTCGAAAAGAGGACGGTTGACGCACGTAATTGCGATCTATCCCGGCTCATTTGATCCGCCGACCAACGGTCATCTCGACCTGATCGCGCGTGGCAGCAAGATCTTCGATGAGCTGGTAGTCGCGATTCTGCGCAATGCCGAGAAAAGGCCCCTGTTCAGCGTGGGCGAGCGCCGCGCCATGCTGGAACGTTTGACTGGCGGATTTAACAACGTGCGCGTGGATACGTTCGACGGCTTGACCGTGGACTATGCCGCCAAAGTGAACGCCAGCGCGGTGTTGCGAGGGATCCGCGCGCTCAGCGATTATGAATACGAATTGCAGATGGCGCTGATGAATCGCAAGCTGGCTCCCGGGCTGGAAACGGTTTTCATGATGCCTGCCGAACAGTATTCGTATCTGAGTTCGCGCCTGGTGCGTGAAGTGGCGCGCCTGGGGGGATCGATAGCTGGATTGGTGCCGGAGATCGTCGAGCAAAAGCTGAAAGAGAAACTGGAATCCGCAAGAAACGAGGAAGAGAACAAATGACTGCTGTCGCTGAAACGCTCTCCGCTGTGAAGTTTACGGATCGCATCAACCGTATTGAGCCTTCCGCCACTATGGCGGTGGTGGCGGAAGCCGACAAGCTTCGCCAGCAGGGAATCGATGTAGTTGACTTCGGCGCAGGAGAGCCACACTTTCCGACTCCGCAACATATCAAGGACGCGGCGATTGCGGCCATTCAGAATAACTTTACGAAGTACACGGCAGTCGGCGGCACGGCCGAACTGCGGGATGCGATTTTCCACCGGCATGCGGCTGACTTCGGTTCCGACTATCGCCGCGAGGAAACAGTGGCATCGGTTGGCGGCAAGCATGCTCTGTTTAACGCCATCCAGATTCTGGTCGACCATGGCGATGAAGTGATCCTGCCCGTGCCCTACTGGGTGTCTTTCAAAGATATTGTCCGCTATGCGGGCGGAAATTGTGTGCTGCTGGAAAGCGATGAACAGCAGGGATTTCGCGTTACCGCGGAGATGGTAGCTCGCCTGGTCACTCAGCGTACCAGACTCATCATCTTAAATTCGCCGTCGAACCCGTCAGGCGCAGTGATGTCACCAGAGGATTTGAAAGAAGTGGTCCGGTTCGCGACGGAGCGTGGCATTTGGGTTTTGTCGGATGAGTGCTACGTGTATCTGAATTATTCCGGCGAGAAGTTTTCGATAGGATCGCTGCAGGAATATCGTGAAAGAATACTGGTGATCGGGTCGCTTTCAAAGACCTACGCAATGACCGGATGGCGGTTGGGGTATGCCTTGGCGCCCGCGGCAGTCATCTCCGGCATGCAAAAACTGCAGAGCCAATCGACTTCGAATCCTACTTCGATCGTGCAAAAAGCTGCGGTAGCGGCTTTGAACGGCCCACAGGAGTGCGTTGAACAAATGCGTCAGGAGTACATTCGCCTGCGCGATCATGTAGTGGAAGGGCTGCGCTCGATTCCGGGCGTCGCCTGCACTCTGCCGATGGGAGCCTTTTACGCATATCCCAACATATCGTCATTTTTCGGGCGAGACGGGGTCAAGAGCGCGTCGGATGTTGCGGGGCGGCTTCTGCGAGAGGCGCACGTAGCCACCGTACCCGGCGAGGGTTTCGGCACACGTGACCATATTCGGGTTTCCTATGCGACCTCGGAAAAAGAGTTGGACCGTGGTCTTAAGCGGATGCGCAGCTTCCTGACCAGCCTGTGATCCGGTTGCAGCGTTGCTTCGCGGCTTTAGTGCAAGGCTCTAAAAACCGCGAGGGACGCGAAAGGAAAGTGCTTTGCAGGCAGCCTCTCTGCCGCGTTACGCTTCTAAAGCCGGGCGGACGATAAGATTACGCCCGCGACATGGAACGACTTTATCCACTGCTGATGCAGCCTCGCTTCGACCCGCGGCCCTGGGGCACGCTGGACCTGGCTCCGATCTATCCTAATCACCGGTTCACGGAAAAGATTGGCGAGTCGTGGCTCAGCGGGGACGAGTCGAGAGTTGCAAATGGCCCTTTAGCCGGAAGATCACTGGCGGAACTGGCGCGCGAATATTCGCGCGATCTGGTGGGCGAGGCTGCCGCAGAGGGCACCCGTTTTCCCTTGCTCTTAAAGTTTTTGTTTCCGCACGACAAACTTTCGGTACAAGTGCACCCGGATGATGATCGCGCGAAGCTGGATGGCTTCCCCTCTGGTAAGACCGAGTGCTGGTGGGTTGCGCACGC
>QHZY01000141.1 GCA_003224855.1 Acidobacteriota bacterium
CAGCCCGCCGGTGCTGACCGCAATCAGCGACTGAATAATGTGAAAGCCTCGCCCTTGCGGGTCAGAGTAGGGGTCCAGAAATGCCAGAATCCGCGCCCGCCGGTAAGCCACATGAAAGATCAGGAAATAAAGCGGCAATAACGAGGCGAGTAAGCCATAACCCAGATATTTGATCTGCAGGCCGGCTGCGAATAAAACGCATGCCGTAATGGCCGCGCACGCAATCGCTGTGCCCAGGTCCGGCTGTAGAACTATCAGCCCGAGAAAAACTACGGTCGGCAAGACGGCCGGGATCAAAGTATTGCGCCAGTCGTCCATTGATCGCATGCGGTTTTCCAGAAAATAGGCGAGGAAAAGAATCAGCGCAGGCTTGGCTAACTCCGAAGGCTGCAGCGAGAACCCTCCCCAGTGGATCCAGCGGTGCGTGTTGTGGGCACGATCAAGGAAGAAAACCGAAATCAGCAGCAGAGTGGTAATTCCGAGCACCGAGAATACGACCGCCGGGTGCTTATAACGGCGATAGTCGAGCCTCATGGCCACTACCATGGCCACAATGCCGGCCACTGCCCATATCAGTTGTCTGATGAGGAATGTATAGCCGGAACCGTAGCGTTCCTTTGCCATCACCGCGGATGCGCTGAACACCATGACCAGGCCAACAAACACCAGCATCAGGGTGACCGTGAACATCCATCCATCGGCGCTGACACGCTTGGCCATGCAGTCCGATTTCATCATGCACTCGCAAAGCAGGCGAGTACTTCATTGGGAGAATGTGATGTGGAGGGATTACTTAGTTGGTACAGCAATGGCCTGGACCAGCTCTTTGAACACCCGCCCGCGATGCCCGTAATTCTCGAACTGGTCGAAGCTGGCGCAGGCGGGGGCGAGGAGGACGACATCACCGGAAACTGCGGACTCGCTGGCAGCTTCAACCGCGCGCTGCAAAGTTTCGGCGCGAACCAGTTCCGCATTGCCCTTCACCTGAGACTCAATCTTTGCGGCTGCCGCGCCAATCGTGTACACCCGTTTCACTCGTGCTCTAAGCAGGTGGTTCAAAAGCGTGTAATCGCTTCCCTTATCTTTCCCGCCGAGAATCAAGTGAATGCCCCCGGGAAACGACTCCAGCGCTTTGATGGTCGCATCGACATTGGTGGCCTTCGAATCGTTGTAGTACTCGACCCCCTCCACCGTGGCCACATATTCCAAGCGGTGCTCAACCGCCTTAAAGCCGGTGATGGCTTTTCGCACTTGCGACGGTTCGCAACCCAAAAGAAGACCGGAGCACCCCGCAGCCAGCACATTCTCGAGATTGTGAGATCCTTTCAGCGGAATCTCCGAGACCGGCATTACCTCAATTTCTTCCTTGCCTTTCCGAAAAAGGATCCGCCCGTTACGGACAGACGCGCCAATTTTCACATCCTGCTTTCGGCTGAACCAGACAACCTGCGACTTGGTTCGCTTGCCGAATTCAACACAGACCGGGTCGTCGGCATTTAGCACCGCGTAATCATCGGCTGTTTGGTTTTCAAAAATGCGCGCTTTGGCGTTGGCGTACCCCTCGAACGTGCGATGACGATCCAGGTGGTCGGGCGTGACATTCAAGACCACGGCAATTTTTGGCCGGAACTTCTCGATGGTTTCCAGTTGAAAGCTCGAAACCTCCAGCACGATGAAAGAATCGGGGGTGGCTTTCTCGACCAATGAGATCGCGGTAGTCCCAATATTGCCGCCCACCAGGGTGGGATACCCGCCAGCTGAAATGATATCCCCGGCCAGCGTGGTGGTTGTGGTCTTGCCGTTTGAGCCCGTAATCGCCACAATCGGCCCCGGCAGGAAGCGAAAAGCCAGTTCGATTTCTCCGATCACCGGTTCACCCATGGCACGCGCCTGCAGCAACGCCGGTGTATCAGAAGGAACTCCCGGACTTACCACGATCAGGTCTTGTCCACGAAACGTGCGTTCCCCGTGGCCACCAGTCTCGACTACGATCCCGTGATCCAGTAATTTTGGGATCGCTTCGCCCAGCTGTTCGGGGGGCTTCGCATCTGAAACCGTGACCTGCGCGCCGCGGTCCTTTAAGAAAATCGCACAGTCAACCCCTGATTTTCCCAGGCCGACCACCAGCACGCGTTGGTTAGCGAGTTCCAAAATCACCTGAGTTTAAGTGTGGTCAGAGCGAACAGGGCAAATACCAGAGATGCAATCCAGAAACGCACAATGATCTTCGATTCCGACCAGCCCAGCAGCTCAAAATGATGGTGCAGCGGCGCCATCTTGAAAATGCGCTTCTTGCGGAGCTTGTAAGACCCCACCTGCAGGATCACCGATAACGCCTCGATAACAAACACTCCACCGATAAAGGGCAGCAGCAGTTCCTGCTTGATCATAACCGCGACTGCGCCGATCGCTCCGCCCAGCGCCAGCGACCCCACATCTCCCATGAAGACTTCCGCCGGGTGCGCGTTGTACCACAGAAAGCCGATAGCTGAGCCGACCATCGCGCCGCAGAAAATCGTCAGCTCTCCGACTTGCGGGACTAGCCTCCCAGCGGCCAATCACAAGATCGGGGCGATAGGTTTTAAAGAAAGGCACCAGCAGCCGGGTCGAGTACAAGCCGCGCGTCTGCATAATAATCAGCGCAACCGCGATCAGGACGCTGGTCCCGATCTGCAGAGTCATCTTGGCCCTGGCGGTAAGCCCAAGATTCCTTCGGTGCACAACTTTCAAATAGTCGTCAGTAAACCCGATTGCTGCGAATGCGCAGATCGCGAACACTGCCAGCCATACGAAGCGGTTCGAGAGGTCCGCCCACAATAATGTTGGCACGACAGTTGAAATCGCAATCAGCAGCCCGCCCATGGTCGGTGTGCCGGCTTTTTTCTGGTGTGCTTTTGGGCCTTCTTCGCGGATGTACTGTCCGATCTGAAATTCGCGCAAGCGGTTTATAACCAGCGGTCCAACGATAAGCGCAGTGAATAAGGCGGTTAAGCTGGCGAACGCCGTGCGAAAGGTCAGGTAACGAAAAATGCGGAAGGGCGGAAAGTAGTGGAACAGTTTTAAGTAGAGCAGCCAGTAGAGCAATCCGCCTCCGGGAATTTAGGCCATCAACTGCGTTTGCTGATCGATTCCTTCCACTGTTCCAGCGCCCTTTCCAGCTTCACCCCGCGCGATGCCTTGAGCAGCACCACGTCTCCATCATGCAGCTCACGGCCCAGCCACTCTCCTGCATCGTCAGCCGAGGGCACGAACTCAGCCCGTATGCCACCCAATCGAGCAGCTTCCACAATTGCCTGCGCCTGGCCGCGCACTCCGAGCACAGCGTCAATGCGCTTATCTGCCATGTGGCGACCGGAGTCGCGGTGCATTCCCTCGCCCGCGGGCCCGAGCTCCAGCATTTCGCCCGCAATTACAATGCGGCGTTTGGCAGGCATTGCAGCCAGCGCGTCTACCATGGCATCGAGGGCTTTTGGATTGGAATTGTAGCAATCGTTGATGATGGTGATGTTGCCCAGTTGAAGAACCTCGCCACGTTTGTCGGCCGGCGCCAGGCTGGATAATGCTTGCCCCGCTTCGGTCGGACTGAGCTTTCTCTCCAGTCCAACCGCAAATCCAGCCAGAGCGTTATAGACATTGTGCTTTCCGACGAGCGGCAACTTAACTTTGACTCGGCAAGCTGGGGTGACCACCTCGAATGCGGACCCCTCGCTGCCCAGAGCTTCGAAATTTTCTGCCCGCACATCGGCGGAACCGCTTGTTCCATACAAAACCACTTTGCCGCGGAAATCCCGCCCGAATTGAGAAACATACTCGTCATCTGCATTCAGTACAGCAACACCGTCTGCCGGAAGCGATTCGATCAGCTCGTACTTCGCCCTGGCGATTTCTGCAAGCGACTTGAAGAATTCAAGGTGAACGGGAGCTACGTTGGTCACGACGCCCATATCTGGTTCTGCGATTTTCGCCAGTGCAGAGATTTCACCCGCATGGGACATTCCCATCTCGATCACGGCCACGTCGTGCTCCGGTTCCAGCTTCAGCAGCATCAGCGGCAGCCCAAAATGATTGTTGAAGTTGCCCTGCGACTTGAATACCCGGTCACGCACCGAGAGCACATGAGAGATGGCTTCCTTGGTAGTGGTTTTGCCGGCCGATCCTGTTACTCCGATCAGAGTTTTGCCCCAGAGTTTGCGGACCGCGGTTGCCAGCGATTGCAGAGCAGCCAGTGTGTCCTCGACCGCAAGCCGGTTGGTGCGATCGGGGAAATCGCCAAGACGGTCGCGTCTTACGACTGCGCCCACAGCTCCGTTCTTCAGCGCCTGAGAGACGTAGTCGTGGCCATCCAGGCGCTCGCCCTTCACCGCAAAGAAAAGCTCGCCAGGTTTTATGCTGCGTGAGTCAATCGAATAGCCCTGCGCGGGCGCGGTGGTATCGAACGCCCCCTGCGCAGAGATCAATTCCGCAATGCGGCCAAGCGTAAGTTTCACCGAGCCTGCCCCGCCGCAATCGTGCCGCATTCGTATCCTGCTGCGGCCAGAACCTGCCGTGCCACTTCGACATCATCGAAGGGAATTGGACCGGAGCTGATGATCTGGACCTTCTCGTGGCCCTTGCCAGCGATCAGAACGATATCGCCTGCTCGCGCCTCCTGAATGGCCATGGCAATCGCGGCCCGGCGGTCGGGCTGCGTCCTGTATTTCGTTCCCGAGCGCTGCACACCTACCAGGGCATCATTCATGATGGCCAATGGATCTTCGCTGCGCGGGTTGTCTGATGTAAGCACCACCAGATCGCTTCCCTGGCCTGCCGCTTCCCCCATCAAAGGGCGCTTGCTGCGGTCACGATCTCCGCCGCACCCGAAAACTGTGAGCACGCGCCCGTGGCGTACAAAGTCCCGCGCCAGCGAGGTCAGGTTCCGCAAAGCGTCATCGGTGTGCGCATAATCAATCACCACCGTGAAGGGCTGACCGCAATCCACTCGTTCAAAACGGCCGGGCACGCGCCTCAGTGCTGCCACACCCGCCACAATCTGTTCGGGCTCACAGCCTCTTGCGTGAGCCGCGGTCGCAGCCGCAAGGATGTTGTACACATTTACCTTTCCAATCAGGGGAGAACAGATGTCCAGCGGGCTACCAAGCCCGGTCAGGGTGAACTTTGTTCCCTGCGGGGAGATCTCGACGTGCTGGGCACGGACATCGCCCAGCCCGATTCCATAACGAAAAACGCGCGAGCCATGGCCGCGGCTGATCTGTTGCAACTTCTCTCCATACTGGTCATCTGCGTTGAGCACCGCCGCTCGAGGCCGCTCGGCGCCGCAGCCTTCAAACAGCCCTCGCTTCGCCGCAAAGTAATCTTCCATCGTGCGGTGGTAATCCAGATGGTCGCGGGTGAGATTGGTAAATACCGCAACATCAAATGGCACCCCGAAAACACGTTGCTGCTCGAGTGCGTGAGAGGAAACTTCCATCACCACTTCGGTCGTGCCCTGTCCTAGAGCCTTCGCGAAAAGGCGGTTCAGTTCCAAAGCTTCAGGTGTGGTGTGCGGCGCGGGCACAATTTTTCCTGCCACGTGGTACTCGATGGTGCCGACCAGCGCCGTTTTCCTTTCTGCTGCAGTCAAAATCGATTCCAGGATGAAAGCAGTAGTGCTCTTACCGTTCGTTCCAGTGATCCCTGTGATTGCGAGCCGCTCGGCCGGCCGCTTATAAAAGTTGGCGCTCACCCGCGCTAACGCGCGCCGTCCATGCGCAACCTGCGCCCAGGCTATGTTTTCGCGGGCTTCCGCAACGGAATCGCTGATCACGGCCACCGCGCCGGCGGCTATGGCCTGGTCGATATACTGGTTGCCATCGCTGCTCTCGCCGCGCATGGCTACGAAGACGTCGCCCGGCTTCACCTGCCGCGAATCGTATTCCACACCTTTGATTTCCGGATTTCCGGTTTGCGCAAGGACCTCAGCGCCATCCAGAAGTTGAAGAAAATTCATTGATTTCGATTATATGAGAGAACCGATCTCATCCCGACTGCGGCTGGCCTAACTACATGTACCTTCGTGTCATCGGTGATCAACACTTTTCCCTGCGGCTTTTCTCGGTCACTCTGCCCTTCAAAGGTTTGCGTTTCACTATCGCCCAAACCGTACGGTCACCCGTGCTCCGGCTGCGACATGCGTTCCAGCTACGGGCGATTGCTCGCGCGCTACTCCGCTGCCCACCGCATCCAGATCGAGCCCTGAATCCTGGGCGCTCTCGATCGCGGACCGCACGCTTTTTCCAACGAAAGATGGAACTACGATTCCACCCTGCTCCACTTCCAGTACTACTGTCCCTGAAGTCGCTGCCTGATCTGAACTCCCCGGTCCACTTGCCGGCGCGGGCTCTGTGTTCGGCTGGGTCGGCGGTTCGGAGGATAACGGCTGGCGAAGAGCCGCCTGCACCACTCCCGATCCAGCAACCAACTGTCCCGGCTTAGGGTTTGCGTCTGCGACTTCCACACTATCGCCCAGTCGATCTGGCGAAGCCTCCTCAAGGTCCTGATCTTTCACCTGCCGGCGAGCCATCAACAACTGGCGGCTGGCCGGCAGCTCGACGTCATGCGGCGTGTGCAGATACTCCAGTACCTGCTGCGCAACACGCTTGAACACGGGTGCGGCCGTCCAGCCCCCCTCTTGCAGGTAAACGTGCTGCGCGACCGGCGAATCCAGAATCACCGCCACAACCACGGCCGGATTGTTCACCGGCGCGAATCCGGCAAACGATGCCACAAATTTCGTATGGGAATATTTCCCGGTCACGGGATCAAACTTTTGCGCCGTTCCTGTCTTGCCGGCCGCGCTGTAGCCGTCCAGGTTCGCATTCCGCCCGGTGCCGTGGAGCACCACGCCTTCCATCATCTGCTTCATCTGCGCGGCCGTGAACGGCGCAATGACTCTGCGCTCCGTTACCGGACGAAATTCCACGGTCTGTAACTTGCTGCGAGGCCCGCTCGTCGCAGCCACGATGCGCGGCGCCACCCAGACCCCGTCGTTGGCCATGGTCGATACCAGCCCGGCCAGCTGCAGTGGCGTGACTCCAATCTCCTGCCCCATTGAGATCGCGCCAATGGAGACCTTCGACCAGCGGTTCACCGGCTTGGTCAGGCCGCGGGTCTCGGCGGGGAGTTCGATTCCCGTCTGCTGTCCAAAACCAAACGCGCGAATGTATTTGTAAAAGCGATCTTCGCCCAGGCGCAGAGCAATCTTGATCGCTCCAACGTCACTGGAGTGGGCCAAAATATCACCCACCGAGAGTACGCCAAAGGATTTGTGATCATGGATGCGCAGGCCGTTTATGACGATGGAGCCGTTCTGGCAGTCAAACATCTCGTTCGGCCGTGTGAGTTTTTCATCCAGGGCCGCGGCAATCGTGACCAGCTTGAACGTCGAGCCCGGCTCAAACACGTCACTGACGGCGTGATCTTTCAGAACGTCGGGCGAAATCGCGTGCGTGTCGTTGGGATTAAACGTGGGCCGGTTTGCCAGCGCCAGAATTTCTCCGGTGTGGGGATTTTCCACCAGCACCGTGCCGGTCCGAGCATGGGTCTGCTGCATGGCGACGTCCAGCTCACGCTCGGCGATGTACTGAATCTTCTCGTCAATAGTAAGAACGATGTTCTCGCCCGCCTCCGGCTGCTTCTCCACGCTGCCGAAGTATTTGCGCCGCGCATCCACCGAAATCGACATCCGTCCCGGCTTGCCACGCAGCTTCTCGTCATATCCCCGCTCGATGCCGCTCAGACCCTCATCATCGGTTCCAACGTATCCAATTACCTGGGCCGCCAGATCGCGCTTCGGATAAAACCGCTTTGATTCTTTCTGAAAGTAAATGCCGCGCAGGTTCAGCGCACGAATTCGCGCGGCCGTCTCAGCATCCGTTTTTCGTGCGACCCAGCAGAACGTGCGCGCGGCTTTGCATTTGGCCAGCACCTCGCGCGCATCACTCTTGGTTACATGCGATACCAGAGACACCGTTTGCGCCAGATCCGGAATTTCGGAGGGCACCGCAAACACCGAATCCACCATGATGGACATTGCCAGCTCGCGCCCCGCACGGTCATAGATCAGGCCGCGTTTGGCGGCTACTTCGGTTGTCCGTTGCTGCTGGTGCTGCGCTCGCTGCTGAAAATCGCCATAGCGGAAGACCTGCAGGTATACCAGTCGCAGGCAGATGGCGGTACACCATAGGAACAGAATTGCCCCGAGCACGTACAGCCGTAGATTGTTTCGCTGTGATGAGGTACCGGACATACTGAGGCCCTTAACAAACATGGCGGCCCGCTCTATTCGCGTAAGCCGCCAAAATCTCCGAGTCGACTACTGCCGTCATCCCGAGCGCAACGCTTTTCTTCGCGGAGCGAGGGAACTCGCGCGTTCTGCCGCTATCTTGCCGAGATCACCGCCACCGCCGCTATACTCGCCATTTCGGGTGTGTCACCGGAAGCGCCGTCAATCCTCACCACCTGCCCCGCTTGTGGGGACTGCAAACCAAGCTTTCGCGCCAGTCCATCAATTCTTTCCGGATCGCGCAGCGAAGCCTCTTCCAATCGCAGCACGCGGCTCATTTCGACCAGGCCATCACGCTGGGTGCGGAGAGCTTCGATTTTGTAGCCATATTCAATGGCCCTGAAATGCTGCCACGCAAACGTCATGACCAGCAGAAAAAGGCAGCTGAGCGCGATGCCAAACTGCTTCATCTCACGACTGCGACGCGGATCGTCCACTTTCACCAATCGTGAATTGTCGATGGACTTGGTGAAGTAGACTTCCGGAGTGCCTGACCAGCAGGTCTTCCGGCGATTGGCAATCGGGGCCTGGATCTCGGACATTACGCCGCCCCCGCCAGGCTGTCCTGAGGTTGTGGCAGAAAGGTCATCCACATCTCCTGGCCATCCTCCATCGCGCACTCGGTCGCTCGTGATGTTGCACGCTCTACTGTATCCATCAGTTCATCAATTACTGTGCCCGTGTACATGCTTTCCTCCTGGCCCTCACCACAGAAACTCTTTACTGGCGCAGCCGACAATGCTTACAGCCGCTCCGCGGCCCTCAACTTCGCGCTTCGCGCCCGCGGA
>QHZY01000142.1 GCA_003224855.1 Acidobacteriota bacterium
TTGATCTCTACCTGAGATGCGCCGGCTTGGGTCAGCATTCCGCTCATCTCAGCTTCCGTGTACGCCTGGCGGACGGAAGCAGGAGCGTCATGTCTGGTGAGCCGGCTGCGATAAAAAGGTCTGGCCGCATAGGCCAGCGTGAGATGCAGGAAGTCACGAACCAGGTCGTTGACAAGCACCGCCTTCCGGCAAACCCGCAGCGCCTCGCGAAAAAATATAATGCACTCGGCAGGGCTGAGGTGGTGAACGAACAGATTGCAACTGACCAGATCGAAGCTCGAGTCGGGGAAGGGCAGCGCGAGAGCATCAGCGACCAGCGCCGTGCTGCCATGGCCAAGGTGCGATTGGGCACGATCAAGCAGTGTGAGGTTTAGTGTGATTCCAAGGGCTTTCAATCGTTGGCGGACTGTCTCTGTAATGTAACCAGATCCGGACGCGACCTCAAGCAGAGAAAGCTGATTGTTCGAAACGCCCCGGCCGACCTTTTCGATCATCTCCTGGGTGGCGGTGATCCCCCCGAAACGCCGGTTCAATCCGCGCAGGTCCAGCAGTGAATCTGCGATTTCTTCTGCTGTTCCCGCGTCGCTGTCCAGAAGCTCGGCTGCGGGAAGTCGCTTCATGTTCAAGAGGCTCAGGGGCTAGACTTCGGCCAGCTCTTCTTCCAGCAACTGCTTATTGTAAAGATCGGTGTAGTACCCATTGCATTCAAGAAGTTCTTCATGGGTTCCGAGTTCGACGATGCTTCCGCCGTGCAACACCGCAATCTGATCAGCGTTGCGGACGGTGGAAACGCGATGAGATATAAACACCGTCGTTCTTCCCTGCATGACCTTTCGCAGGTGATTCAGGATTTTGTCTTCGGTTTGAGTATCCACGCTGGAGAGAGCGTCATCCAGCACCAGGATTCTGGGATTTCGAATAATGGCGCGAGCTATTGCAGTCCGCTGTTTCTGCCCGCCGGAGAGAGTTATTCCGCGCTCACCGACCATGGTTTGGTAGCTGTCGGGAAAGGTTTCAATGTCCCCGGCAATGTTAGCGGCATCGGCGGCGTTCCTCACTTCTTCGTCAGTGGCCTTATCGGTGCCGAAGGCAATGTTTTCGCGCACAGTTTCGCTGAACAAAAATGTTTCCTGCGGCACAAACCCGATCTGTTTTCGGAGAACCGCCAACGGGTATTCGCGAATCGGCTGGCCATCAATCAACACGCTTCCGGGTGCAGCGTCGTAAATCCGGGGGATGAGGTTGACCAGAGTTGTCTTACCGGAACCGGTGGGACCAACCACGGCCAGGCTGCTTCCGGCTGGTATGCGCAGATTGATATCGTGCAGCACCGGCTGGCCATTGTAAGCAAAGTTGAGATGACGGAATTCGATGTCGCCGCGCACATTGCCGACTTCCAGGGGGCGGACTTCGGGGCCATCCTCGATTTCTGACTTTTCGACCAGGATCTGGTTGATCCGGGCCATGGAAGCGGTTCCGCGCTGGAAGATATTGATCACCCATCCCAGTGCAATTACTGGCCAGGTCAGTTGCACCATGTAGGTGTTGAATGCCATGAACTGTCCGACGGTGATGCGATGCTGCAGCACTTCGCGTCCGCCCAGCCAGAGCACCAGCACGATGGCCATACCGAGCATGGTCTCAAGGGTTGGCCACAACATGCCCATCAGGCGGACCAGCTTAAGGCTGCGGGCAATGTACTCGCGGTTGGAAGTCTCGAAGGCTTTGATCTCGGGCTCTTCCTGCACATAGGCCTTGATGACGCGCGCGCCGGAGAAATTTTCCTGGGCGCGGGCGGAGATCTCCGAGAACATCGCCTGGATCCGCTCGAACCGCTCATGAATGCGTTTGCCGAAGTACTGAACAATAATGCTGACGACCGGTAACGGCAGGAACGCGAATACGGTGAGCTTGGGGCTGATGGAAAGCATAAACACCAGCGCACCGGCGGTAAACACGATGGTGTTGGCCGAGTACATGATCGCCGGGCCAAGCAGCGCCCGGACGGCGTTCAGATCGTTGGTAGCGCGCGCCATGATGTCGCCGGTTCGGGTGCGCTGATAATACGAGTAAGAAAGTCTCTCCAGATGCTGAAACAGGTCATTGCGCAGGTCGAACTCGATCTCGCGCGAAATGCCGATGACGATCCAGCGGGTAAGAAATTGAAAGATGGCTTTAATCAGCGCGATGCCCAGCAGCGCCAGAGCGTAGTAGCCCAGCTTTTCCCGCGAGACCCCGTTCCTCAGCCCGTCTATTGCGCGCTGGATCACCTGAGGGAACAAGATCCAGATGCCGTTGTTCAGGAACACGCATAGCGTGCCCAGCACGTAAGTGCCGCGGTATTTTTTCAGGTAGGGAAGAAGAGGCCGTAAACTCTTGGGCAGCATCTGCTTAGTAGATGTGATTCTACCAGCGCCCGCTTCGGAAAATTAGCGGCCGATCCTGAGTCCGTGCGCGACGCGGGGAGTCATGGGGCCTGACTCGGAGTCTTTCCGGAACGCCGCCGCGCAGGCCCACAAGAGCATGACCACCCAGCCAAGCAAAAAAATCCAGCCCATGCCTATCAGGAACAGATAAACCGCTTCCATATCTAAGCCCTTTCAAACCGGCGGCAAGGCGTCAGTTCTGCTTTGCCGGTTATCTCTTTGTATTGCCTCATGACCGCCTGCACTGCGGCCAGCCGGCCGGGACTGGTGAGATGACCGTCATTCAAAGCCTCTTCCATCTGCGCCATCCAACATTCCACTGCGCGATCAACTCCGCTGGCGATCTCTTCCGCGATGATGCTGACGAATTCCTGAGCTACGGCAACTGTGGCCACACTGGCCTCCTTGTTCGGTCGTTCTTCTAATTACTGAGGTTCGGGTTGCTGAGCAGATGCTGGCTCATCCTTTGCTCGCGTTTATCCATGAAATGGTTGAGCTTGGTTTTCTGGTCTGGCGTCAACAGTTGAAACAGCTCAGATTCGATGCGCGTCTTTTGTACCGTGAGTTCGGTCAGCACCTGCGCCTGCTGGTTGGCAATGTCGCGAACTTTCGAGCCATCGAAATTGCCGTTCATTGCCAATTCGCGAAGTTGCTTTTCCGCCTGAATGCGCTGCCGCAGCAGCGGCTGCAGCGCGGGTTTCTCTTTCGCCATGATTTCCTTTGCCTGTGCCTGCTGCGCGTCGGTCAGGTCGAGGTAGTCGGCAAAAAATTCCAACATGCGCCCGCCCATGAAGCCCTCGCCACGGTAATGCGCTTTGCGTATATTTTGCGATACCGCGATTGCGCCGCCCAGAGCCACGGCCAACAGCATTCCGCCGATCAGCAAAGATCGAAGTTTCATAAGCCCTCCTTATCTTCCGCGAACGACTACAAATCATTAGAGATGAATCGCTGAAAAGGAGCGGTAAAGAGTAAGTCAAGGGCGGTAAAGTTTTGTAAAAACGGGGTTTCTAGGGTGCGATTGACAATTCTTTACCCACGCGGGCATGAGCTGTGTGTAACAGTAGAATAGATACGTGGATCGCATTCTAGTTATCGATGACGATGTAGAGCTCTGCCATCTGGTAGGCGAGTATCTGGAGCCGGAGGGCTTTCAGGTGGAGTGCCTGCATGACGGTTCACGCGGCCTTGATCGCGCGCTGAACGGTGAGCATCTGCTGGTGGTGCTCGACGTGATGCTCCCTGGGCTGAATGGTTTCGAGGTGCTGCGGCGGATACGTGATAAATCGCGGGTTCCCGTTCTGCTGCTTACCGCCCGAGGCGAGGATGTCGACCGCATCGTGGGGCTCGAGATCGGGGCCGATGATTACCTGCCTAAGCCGTTTAATCCTCGTGAACTGGTGGCCCGTATCCGCGCCGTTCTCCGCCGCACGCAAGCAGAAGCGGGTCCGGGAGAGGTCTTGCACGTGGGCGAGGTTGAGCTCGACCCCGGAACGCGCGTCGTTCGCAAGGCAGGCAGCGTGGTCGAACTGACCTCGGTGGAATTCAATCTGCTGCACGCCTTGCTGCGAGAAGCCGGGCGGGTGGTTACGCGTGAGCGTCTGGTCGAAGTGGTGCTCAGCCGTAAATTCTCGCCCTTTGACCGCAGCATCGATATGCACGTCAGCAAGATTCGCAAGAAACTGGGGGACAGTGACGGCGCCGGCGATTACATAAAAACCGTGCGGGGGGTGGGTTACATCTTCGCGCGTCCCGCCGTGGAAGCTGTGAAATCAAGGGGACTGGCATAAGGGGTGAATAGATGAGAAGCCTGTTCCTGAAAATATTTTTATCGTATTGGCTGGCGCAGGCCCTTTTCCTGGTGCTTGCCATTCTGGTGACCCTGGCTGCACGTCAGGGGCGCGAGTCCAGTGGCTGGGAGAGCCAGCAGAGTGAAGTGGTGGGCAAAGCAGTTCAGGCCTATGAGCAGGGCGGGCCCAACGCCTTGCACAGCTACCTTTCCGAAACCCGAGAGTCCCGCAAAATCTGGGCCTACCTGTTGGATGCGCAGGGGCATGAACTTTCCGGACAGGACCTGCCGCGTTGGGCGCAATCGGTGGCGAAAGGGATACGTCCGGTGCCGCGTGAGTTCTGGGTGCGTTTCACGCCCTCTCCGTTCCGGCGGCAGACATTTCGTTCCAGCAGCGGCCGCCAGTATCTGCTGGTAGCGATGCTTCCCTCCGGACCCTTCGGGCCCAACGGTATTCCGGGACTGGGCATTCTTATTGGAGTTGTTTCGTCAGGAATCGTTTGCTACCTGCTCGCTCTTTATCTCACCTCTCCGATCGGGCGTCTGCGAGAGGCTACGCGTCGTCTGGCGGAAGGCGATCTCACCGCCAGAGCGGGCAGTGGCGGCGGACTGCGGCGCGGGGACGAACTTGCCGGACTGGTGCGCGATTTCGATGCCATGGCCGAGCGGCTGGAGCAATCGGTAAATGCGCAGTCTCGCCTGCTGCACGACATTTCGCACGAGCTGCGTTCTCCTCTGGCAAGGCTCAATGTTGCTTTGGCTCTGGCGCGCCAGCGCACCGGGCCGGCGGCGCAGAGCACGCTGGATCGCATTGAACTTGAGGCTGAGCGGCTAAACGTATTGATCGGCGACCTGCTGACCATCGCCCGTTTGGAAAATGGCAAGGACCTCAGCCGCGAAGCGCCCGTGCATCTGGCGGATTTAGTGGAAGGAATCACTCAGGATGCGGATTTTGAGGCCCAGAGCCGGAAGTGCCATGTTGTAACGCGTATCGAACAGAATTGTGTTGTCTTAGGCCATCCAAATTTGTTGCACAGTGCCATTGAAAACGTAGTTCGCAACGCGGTTCGTTACACCGCCGAAGGCACGACGGTCGAAGTCCGACTAAGCTGCTCAAATTCAGCTTCGCCCGAAGCCGTGATCCAGGTCAGCGATTCCGGTCCGGGAGTTCCCGAAGATTCACTGGACAAACTGTTCCGCCCCTTTTATCGCATTGATGACGCGCGCGGCCGGGGCACCGGCGGCGTCGGACTGGGACTCGCCATAGCTGAGCGCGCTGTTCGTCTCCATAACGGTTCGGTCAAAGCCGCTAATCGCAGGGAAGGCGGGCTGATGATTGAAATTCGCATTCCCAGTGCGGCTTCGGTTCCGGCCGAAACTCCACCTCTCGTCGAAGCGCCAGCCGGTTAGCCTGCGACGAGAGTGCAACCTTCCCGCTGTTCACCGGTTCAAACCTTTGCAGACGTTTGCTTTACGCGAGCATTTCCTGATACACAATGAGAGCACCTGAGAACCCTTTTGATCGCGTTCGCGTTGGCCGCGTCAAACCTTCTGAGAGGACATGTATAGGAATGGGGCTTCGCTTTCTCTGTTTTCTGGCATCGTCTCTTCTGTTGCTCTTCCTCTTCAGCTGTTCAAGCGGCAGTTCACCTTCCGGAACCGGATTTTTGTATGTCGCTACCCAGGGTGACAGCACGGTCACGCCTTTCACGATCGATCTTTCAACCGGACATTTATCCGCCAACGGGCAAGGAGCCGCCTCCGGCTCGACCCCGTCCGCTATGGTGCTGAGTTCATCTGGAAAGGCGCTGTTCGTCGCCAACAAAGGCGATAACACCATAACTTCGTATGCAATCAATTCCGATGGCACGCTCGCGACCGGGAGCTCAACCCAGTGTTCGACAGGCGTGAGTCCGGTCAACATGGCCACCGACTCCAGCGGCAAGTTCCTTTTCGTTACCTATCTCGGATCGCAACTTGACCCCAACCAGCCCAGCGCAATTTGCGTCTTTTCGATCAGCAACACCGGCTTGACGCAGGCCTCGGTTGTGACCTTCGCGGTTCCGTCTCCAGGTCCTTCCGGCGTTGCCGTCACGCCCGACGCCAAATTTCTCTATGTCTCGAATCGCTTTGATAACAGTGTCACTCAATACCATGTGGATGACTCAGGGAACCTGACTTCGTTTGCGAGCTATCCGGCTGAGACGACTCCAGCTGGGATGGCTCTGGTCACTGCCAAGAACAACACGTTTCTGTACGTCGCTAATAGCGGATCGAACACTGTTTCCGGCTACGTGGTCTGCCTGGCCGTAAATTCCTTTTGCGCGAATGCGGATGGAACGCTGGTCTCGACCGGCAGTACTTTCTCGGTGCAGCTGGGCCCGGTGGCAATGGCGGCCAGCAGCGACGGAGCATTTCTGTTTGTGGTGGATCAGCAATCTAACCAGGTTTCACAGCTGAAAATTGCCGGTGGCAGTGGGGTGCTTTCCGCGAACGCCCCGGCTAATCAAAAACGCCAGAAAAGCTCGGCAGAGGCGAATCACGTCGGAACTTTCAGGATCAAATAGCCACCCGCAAGCCCGAACAGGAATTCTGGCGCCCAGGCAGCCAGCATCGGAGGCAACTGGCTGGCATTGCCCATTGATTCAGAGAGTCGCGACAGCACGATGTAAACCAGCCCAATCCCCACCGCTGTAGCAATCCCGGTTACCGCGCCTCGTTTTCCCGGCGACAGAGCAAACGGAATTGCCAGCACCGCCATGATGAAGGTGCTCAACGGAAATGCCAGTTTTTCCTGCAGCGCAACCTTAAGTCTGATTACGTCGAATCCGCTTTGCTGCAATTCGTGAATGTAGCCGCGCAGCTGCCCATAGTTCATCTCCGAGGATTGTTCGACTTTCTTGGTGAAATAAGAAGGCGGTTCATCCACGAACGCAAATGTGCTCACGTCGAAGTTGCGGAACTCGGCGATGCTGGGCCCCTGCAGGCTGCGCTCCCATCCGCGTTCGCACACCCACCGATCAAGGTCCTGCTCCCAGTGAGCGCGGTCGGAGTAGAGCCTGCCTATCAGCTGAAAGGTTGCAGGGTCGAATTTGAATACCGAAAGATTTGCGAACTCCTCTCGGTACGGATCAAAGAACTGGTAGTAGTAAATGGTCGAATGCTGCCCCACGATCCACTTGCGCTCCGGATTCAGGTAGGTCTGCGGCGGCTTTCCTTTGATGAGATTTCGCAGCGCGTCCTGCCGCTTGTTGGCGTGCGGAAGATAAAACTGGTCGAAAGCAAACAGCCCGCCGGCAACCATCACCGAGGCAACCAGTACCGGCACCACGACCCGATAGATGCTGATGCCGGTCGCCTTGATAGCCGTGATTTCATTTGAGCGCTGCATCAGGCCGAAAGTGATCAGCACTGCTATCAGCATGCCCAGGTGTGCGATGTTGTACAGAAAGAACGGTGTCACATTCAGCAGATACTCGCCGACCACCAGCGGCGAGATGCGGTTGCGCAGGATGTCGCCCAGCAGTTCAAAAACCGTGAATACCAGCAGCAAGGTCAACAGCGCGCCCAACACCATCGCCAGGTAAACAAAAAAATCGCGCAGCACCAGGTCATCCAGAAGCATCGGGAAGCGCGCGCTGAATACGCGCGTGCGAGTGGATTGCCGGGTAAAGGCGCTCTCATCGCTTACCATGGTTCTCCCAGGCATCCTGATGCGCAGGTTCATCTTCAGCACGTCCCAGCGGCCGCGCAGCCAGGGGATCTCAATCGGACGCCTTTCGGCCCGCCACAAAAGAAAAAGTCCCGCGACCAGGAAAACGATATTTGCCAGCCATGCGCCTAAGGCCGGAGACAGCTTGCCCTGACGCGCCAGCGAAACACCCACCAGTGTGACCGAGTAGTAGGCGAACACCAGCAGGATGGTGAGCACGAAACCGGCCGACTTGCCGCCTTTTTTAGATGAAAGTCCCAGCGGAATGCCGACCAGAGCCAGCACCAGGCACGAAGTCGGCAGTGCGAAGCGGCGATGGAACTCGATCAGGTCCCAGCGCGCGACGTACTTTTTTGCGGTGCGCGCCTGCTGCCACAATTCGCGCGTGCTTAATTCGCCGATGGGAGTTGGTTCCTGCTCTTTGTTCTCCGGCTCCGCCACCGTGATCGGCAGGTCAGTCGAGTCGAAAGTCGAGATTTGATATTTGTCGGGAAGCTTGGGGTCAATCTCGTGGGTCGCTCCGTTACTCAAATGCAGGTGAAGCAGCTGCGGCCCCTCACTGACTAGAACGCCCTGTTTGGCCATGGTTATGCGCGGAGAACCGGGCGTGCTGGTATCGGCAATGAACACTCCCTTCCAGATCGCCGCTCCTCGCGCCACCCGCACGTCCTGCACGTAAAGCACGAGTTTGGGAAATCCTTCGTAGAAAACTCGCGGCTGAACTTCGAAAGACGCCTGGGAAGTCTTCAACTTGTCCTGCAGGTGCCCAAGAGCGGCCTGCGATTCCGGAGCCAGGTAAGCGCCGTTGAACATTGCCAGCGCCCATGCCACCACCGCGAAACTGCCGATTACGCGTACGAACGTCCACACCCCAATTCCGCTGGCCCGCATGGCGGTGATTTCGCTGTCGGCGGCCAGACGGCTCAGTCCGATGAGGATCCCGACCAGGACGGCCATGGGAATGGTGTAGGTAAAGGCGACCGGAAGGGTGAAGAAGAAGATTTGCAGAACGCTCGGCACCGGTGCGCTGGCGCGCACCACGATATCGAGCACGCGTCCCAGGTCGCGTGTGAACAGAACAAACGTAAACAGCGCCGCCCCGATCAGGGCGTGCGATATCACTTCACTCAGGATGTAGCGGGTCAGAATCCGCATGAGTGCGCTTCAGCGCAGGATAGCATGGGCGGGAGTTTTACCACCAAAACACAACGACCGAAGCGGCATTCGGCTGTTGTTTAATGCCACGGTGTAGAACCGAGGGGTTGTCCTTTACCATTTGTGTCGAGCGCCCCGGTCACGCGCTCGCCTTATCTACCAGCGGCAAAGATTCTTCTTTCGGCGCATCCAGTTCCAGTTGCTCCTGCCCGCTCAGCGCGCTCACCCGTCCACGATATGTTTTCAAATGGGTTGAGGCCTTGTCGAACGCCTCCTGCGCTTTGCCCAGGCTCTTACCCACGTTCTCGAACTGATTCTGGAAGTAATCGAATGACTTCTGCGCCTTCGCCAGTTCCTGGCGGCTTTTCTCAAACCGGCTCGCGACTTCGTACCATTTATGCACCAGCGCGATCGTCTGCAGGGTCATCAGCAGGGTGTTGGGAGAAACCGGAAACACGTGCTGCGCATTCAGCCAATCTGCCAGTTCGCGATTGCGCACCGCTTCCATATAAAGAGTTTCGCTCGGCAGATACATCAAGGCAATCTCAGTGGTCCCGTTTTCCGGCTGAATGTAGGCGCGAATACGCTTGGCTTCAGTCTTCATCACGCGCACGAATTCTACCCGCGCTTCTTCCAGTTCGGGTCCGCTTCCGCCTTCAAAAAATGCCAGCACCTGCTCGCGCGGGAACTTCGCATCAATCGGAAGCCGCCGGTCGGGGAATTGGATCACTGCGTCCGGGCGGGATCCGTCGGCTAACGTAGACTGTATCTCGAACATGTGCGCCGGCAGAAAGTCTGACAACAGCCGTTCCAGGCTTGCCTCGCCGAAATGCCCGCGCAGGTGCGGCAGCTTCAGCATATTGTTCAGATCGTTGATCGAATGGCCTAGCTCTCCTACCTCCCGCAACTGCTCTTCCGCCGCCCGTAGATGCTGCTGCACGCGCTCGAACTGCGCAAAGCCTTCCTTAATGTTCTGATCCAGCTTTTGCTGTACCTCGCCCGAAATGGCGAGCAGTTTGGCATCAACCCGGTCGCGTATGGCATCCAAGCTTTGCGCTGTTTTGGCGTTCAGCTTTTCGATCTCGCTCTTGAGCTGGGAGGTGGTAAGGGCCAATCCGTTCGTCAGTTCCGCGCGAGCTTCCCGCAGATCGCTCGTCTGCTCCCGCCGTCCGCCGGCCAGCTGAGCTTCCACCGAGGTCCGGATCTCTTTAAAGCCCTCACCTAGCCGGTCCGTTACCTCCTGCCGCAGGCTCCCCTTAGTGCTCTCTAGACGCATGGCCATATCGGCAGTGGCCGAGGTGAACTGTCGCGTCAGAGCTTCGCGAAGGTGTACGGACTCAACGGCAAGTGCCTTTAAATCTGCCACTTGCGATTGATCGCTAATGTGTTTTCTTAATCCGGCAACGATCGCCAGAAGTATCAGGTTAAGCGCGACAACTATGCCCAGCAGCAATGTCCCCATCGTAAGGTGCTCACCGTGATTCTAGGAGCTAGCCTCGTTGGAGCAAAGCGGAAATGTTGCCTTAATCGGCACCGCGTGTGGAAAAACCGCCGTCGTGCCAAATTTATGAACCGTGTCCTGCTCGCCACATTCGTCCTGTTGTTGGTTAGTTTTACGCTCGCTTCGCCTCTGGACGCGGCGGAAGCCCCTAAGCCGGTTTCGCTGTCGTCGGTGGTTGCTGATCCACAGGCAGAAAGACTTCTGCTCGAAATGGCAAATCAGGCGCGCGCGCGGGCGGGACTGGCCCCGCTGCGCATGGATGCAGGACTCGCCGAAGCTGCGCGGGAGCATGCGCTGGAACAAGCAGAGCAGCAACGAATTTCTCATCAGCTTCCCGGAGAGCCGGGGTTGGCGCAGCGCCTTTCGAAAAGCACCGCACTTCACCTGCAGCGCGGAGGCGAAAATGTTGCTTCTGCTGGCAGCGTCTCACAGGCTCATCAGAGCCTGATGGCTTCGCCCCCGCATCGCGAAAATCTGCTGGATCCATCGTTCAATGTCGCCGGATTTGGTGTGGTGCGCAGCGGGCACCTGCTGTACGTCACCCAGGACTTCGGGCGCGGTGTAAAAACCTATTCAGCCGAAAACTCGGAGCAGTTAATCGCCAGAACCATTATCAATACTCGCCGCCAGACCCGCCTGGCCGGACTGAATGAATTCGACGGCACACCGGCCCGCAATGCCGCCTGCCGGATGGCCGACGAAAACACCATCAAGACCCGCCTCTCACGCGAAATGAAGCAGAGCACGTATCTTGTGCGCTACACCAGCCATGACCTTGAAACTCTGCCGCCCGGCGCTACTCGCGCCATCGCCGACTCGGGCGTTCATTCCTTCGCCGTCGGCAGCTGCTACCGCCAGACTAAGACCTATCCCAACGGCGTGTACTGGGTCGCGCTGATGTTCTATTAATTCCAGTCAAAGCACTTCTCATTCCGCCCTGAGCAATCTGCTTCTTTCCCTTGTGTA
>QHZY01000027.1 GCA_003224855.1 Acidobacteriota bacterium
GAGGCGGTAAACCTGATCCGGGAACACAATCCCGACCTGGTCTTCCTCGACGTGCAGATGCCCGGGCTGGATGGCTTCGGTGTCATCAAGAAGCTGCTCGATAAAAAAGTTCCCCTTCCGAAGATCGTGTTTGCGACCGCCTTCGATCAGTATGCAGTCAAGGCCTTCGAAGTAAATGCGGTTGACTATCTGCTCAAACCATTCGATAAAAAACGTGTCTTCCAGTCGGTGCAGAAAGCCCGCTCCAAGAAGGACCCCGCGCTGGCTTCCTCCGATAAACTGGAAACCCTTGTGCGCATGCTCGAATCGCAGAAGCCGCAAACCGCCAAGATTCTGCTGAAAGCCGGGGGCCGACTTTTTCTTGTCAACCAGAAAGATATCTGTTTCGCCTCTATCGACGATGGCGTGATCACCGTGGCTACTGGAGGCCCGAGCGGCATGGAAGGTGAATCGAACTGCCGCACGCTGGAAGAATTATTCGACTCTCTCGATTCGAACCTGTTCTGGCGCGCCCACCGCTCTTATCTGGTGAACATTAATCGCATCAAGGAAGTTGTTCCCTGGTTCAAAAGTTCCTACCAGCTGCGCATGGACGATCGCAAGCAGACCGAAATCCCCGTGAGCCGCGCCCAGACCAAACGCCTGCGCGAACTGTTTGGACTCTAGAGTCCTCTCCGCCGGGACCTCTTAAGGTTGGCTTAAGTTTCAATCTGTGCCTTCCTATTTTCAGTAGCTTGGAATCAGAGCGGGTGTAATAAATTCGGGTGTAATAATTATAGTTCCGTCCGCTTCCGGAACCGCATCTATGGAGTTATCCGTTTACTCTGGTTCTATTTGGCGCTAGAGTTCATCTAGGTTCCTTCACAAATGCGATCTTTGGCCAAGCGTGTTGCCATCGTCTGTATTCTGCTGACCTTATGGTCGGCCGTTGCAGTTGTCGCGCACCATCACGTCAATAAGACTGACGCCCAGAAGTGTTCTGTTTGCGTCTCTGCTCATGGCAGTGTTGCGGTTTCGAGGATTCAAACCGCAACTCCGATTTTTGTTCAGATTGCCCCGCTCCGCTTCAAAAGCTTCTCCTCTGAATTTCGTCTGGTAGCATTCGCGCTTTCCGTCCGGCCACCTCCACAAGCCTGATTACTCCTGCAATCGAAGACCATAGAGTAATCAACCCTATCTTTCCTATTTCGGAGGAATCATGCTTACTGACTCGTCGGGCAAGTTCAGCATCCCCAACGTGCCGTTTAACCCTTATCACGTCTCAGTCACCGGTTCCGGATTCGCGCCCTATGCGCAGGACATCGAGGTTCGATCGGTCGTGCCGGTGAACGTCAGCATCGTTCTGAAAGTCGCCGGTTCCAGTGAGTCTGTCACCGTGGAAGCCGCTGGAGATCTGTTGGAAAACGAGCCTACGTTTCATACCGATGTGGATCGTGACCTGTTCGACAAGATTCCTCTTGAGAGCCAATCGTCGTCCGTAAGTTCGCTCGTAACCCTCGCCACTCCAGGAATCGCGGCCGACTCCAATGGGCTCTTCCATGGCATGGGCGACCACGCTGAAAATTCCTTCTCGGTGGACGGCCAGCCGATCACGGACCAGCAGAGCAAAGTCTTCTCTAACCAGATTCCAATGGATTCGATTCAGTCATTGGAGGTTATCTCCGGCGCGCCACCGGCCGAGTTTGGCGAAAAGGCGAGCGTGGTGATCAATGTGACCACGCGTTCAGGGCAGGGTGAGACCACACCACACGGATCGGTAACTGCTTCTTATGGAAGCTTTGGGACCTCGAATGCTGGCTTCAATTTCGGCTACGGTGGAAAGCAGTGGGGAAATTTCATTTCCGTCAATGGCCTGAACAGCGGCCGCTTCCTTGATCCGCCTGAATTCGAAGTTGTCCACGCCAAGGGCAACGAAGAAAACATTTTCGACCGGGTAGATCTTCAGCTCTCAAGCGCCGATTCCATTCACGCCAACTTCGGGTTCACGCGCTCCTGGTTCCAGACTCCCAACTCGTTCGACGCACAGAACGCAACTGCCTGGAACGGACTGGTAGTTGACAACGGCGGTCTCGGTCCGAACGGTCTTCCAGTTGGGCCGGCAGATCAGCGCTCTCAGATCAAAACCTTCAACATTGCTCCGTCATGGACACACCTAATAAGTCCCACCACTGTTTTCACGCTGGGAGCTTTCGTGCGTCGCGACCATTTCAACTATTACCCCAGCAACAATCCTTTCGCCGACCTGGCGCCCGCCCTTCAACAGGAAACTTTTGCTCAGGATCGCAAATTGACTAATTCGGGAGTTCGCGCCGATTTCTCATACGTTAAAGGCATTCACAATATAAAGATCGGCGGGACCTACCAACAGACATTTCTCGATGAAGACAACCGGTTCGGCATTGGCTGTATGCGCAGGATGCGATTTCCAAAGGAAACTGGTCCTTTAACTTCGGCCTGCGGGAGGATATTTACAACGGCCTGACCTCACATGCTGAAGCCCAACCCCGTCTTGGTGTGGCTTACAACATCAAGAAGACCAACACCGTACTGCGCGTCTCTTATGCAAGATTGCTCGAGACGCCATTCAACGAAAACCTGGTGCTTTCGAGCACAGGCTGCGCAAATCCAGTACTGAACCCGCTTTTATCCTGCGTTTCCAATGCTGCGACTCCGTTCGAACCCGGCTGGCGCAATGAATTCCACGCTGGCCTGCAACAGGCTTTCGGTCGCTACGTGGTTTTCTCCGGCGAGTATGTTTGGAAGTACACACATAATGCCTACGATTTCGGAGTGTTCGGCAGTACTCCGCTCACCTTCCCAATTGAATGGCACAACTCAAAAATCCCTGGCATTGCAGGCCGCGTAAGCGTGCCGAATTTTCACGGCTTCTCCGCGCTATTTGTCTTTTCCAGTGTTGCCGCCCACTTCTACACTCCTCAGATCGGAGGCGCGGGAGCTGCTCCCGACGTGATTGGCGCATTCCGCATTGATCACGACGAAAAGTTCAACCAAACCACGCACCTGCAATATCAGATCGGCAGCCGTGGTCCTTGGATCGGATTTAACTGGCGCTATGACAGCGGCCTGGTGGCTGGCGCTGTTCCCTGCGCCGGCGGCAACTGCAACAACGGTCCGTTGGGCGACGATACAGTCGTGGACGCGTCTGTGATCAGTCCCAACCAGCAATTCCAGGCGGGATTGTTCTGCGGCTCGGTTCGCGCGACTCCAACCGCCCCGATCAGTTCGAGTCTGGGAGCGAACCTCTGCCCGGCTGCACAGTACGGATCGACTCTAATCTCTATCCCGGCCCCGGGCACCGAAGACGATGATCATAATCCGCCACGCATCGCAGCACGGCACCTCTTTGATCTGGCGGTGGGACATGACAACTTGTTTCACGGCGAAAGATATAAGTGGAGTCTGCAACTTACCGCCGTGAACATCACCAATAAAGTCGCGCTCTACAATTTCCTGTCCACTTTCACGGGAACTCACTATGTGACCCCGCGTGCGTTTACTGCTGAACTTGGATTCCACTTCTGACCGGACAGAATAATAAGGCGGCTGGCAGGAGGTGAGCCAGCCGCCTCTCTTTGGCGACACCGGGGCCCCTAGGCAGCCAGTGCTTCCAAACCCGAACGATCTTGAATCACCAATGTCGAACCCTCCAGCCGAATCAGTTCCCTCTTCTTCAGGTCACTGAGCAACCGCGTCACCGTCTCACGCGAAGACCCGATCATTTGTGCCATCTCTTCGTGCGTCAAGCTGGAGCGGATCTTGATCTCGCGTTCCTTTTCGCGCCCGCTCGTCCAGGAGAGCAGCAGTCGCGCCAGCTTTCCGGTGGAAGAGCGCGAGAGCACCAGTTCGTGTATATCGCGATAGGCTGATTGGAATTCGCGGCTGAGCGCCTGCGAGGCATGCAAGCCCAGCTCTCCATAGCGTTCAATCAGCTTCAGCAGGGTTGTGCGCTCAATGAACTTCACCTGGCATGGGCCGGAGGTTTCCGCGGTTAGTTCGTAGGGCGTTCCGCCGATTACGGCGCTGAGCCCAAGCGTCTCGCCCGGCTCGGCAACTTTCAGGATAAGCACCCTTCCATCTCGCGAAGTGGTCGACAACTTCACTCGCCCCGAGCACAGGACGAATGCACCTCGCGGGACCTGCCCTTCCACGAACAGGACCGCGCCATTTGGATACGTACTCAGATGTCCGGCGGCACTGAAAGCACGCAGCACTTCGGGCGACAGGCCACAGAACCACTTATCTTTACGCAAATTGCAGGTGACACAATTTTCAATGATTTCCAGCCCGTACGGAGTTTTCATCGCTCCCGCCTCTGCTTTGCCTGGCTCGGCAGATTCGTTAGCGGCCTGGAATTCTTCAACCGCCGGCGTGCCGGCTGGCCCAAGGTCGCGCAGCAGTTCGCTGGCAATCCAGCTTGCGCCTGGTTGATCGCGGATACATCGTATGAGTTCCCAACCCGCGGGGGTGTGGCCTGCGCGCCATGACAACGCGCATGCAAACAAATACGCGGGATCGACACTCGCAAATGATTGTTCACTGGACTGGTTCTGGCATTCACCGGGTTGATTCCTTTTCCTTTGCCGTTTTGTATTTCGCGCATTGCGGTTCCATTTTGGGAACAAATGGGTCAGGACAATCCCATCCGCCTTGCGTGCTGCAGACACACGCCGACTGCCGGGCCCTTTTTGCATATGCAAATTTGATCCCAAGCAACGCACTCGGGAGAAGCGAAGGAGCGGGAACAAGTCCACACGCTGCAAAACAACGGGCAACCCTGGTTCCAAAACGGAAAATTAGGCAACCCTGTGAAGGGCAATCAGTTACGTGGGCCAGCTATGGGTTGAGATGAGTTATACGGCATTTTTATGACGGTCGGTCGGCACTGCTGCCGGAAAAACGGCAGAGATTTCTTTACCTGAAATCCTCTAAAAAGATACGGAGGCGTGTGATCCTGGATTGCAGGGTGGTGCGTTTCATACCGAGGCGCACTGCCGCTCCGTCAACACCAGCGATGATGCCTCTGGTCTTGCGCAAGACGTGAATGATCCGGTCTCGCTCCAAGGCCTCCAGGGAGCTGTCCAGAGGCTTGGCTTTTTCCAGTTCCTCGAGCGGAACGATCAATATGGAGCTGGCGGTCAGGATCACAGATCGTTCTATGAAATTTTCCAGTTCCCGAACATTGCCCGGCCAATCCCATTCCTGAAGCGCCTGCATGGATCCGGCGGGGATACTGTCGATCGGTTTGTTCATGCGGCGCGAAAATTTCTTTACGAAGTAGTGAACCAGCAGAGGAATATCTTCTTTGCGCTCCCGCAAGGGCGGTGCCTGGATGGGAAATACTTTAAGGCGGTAGAAGAGATCGCTTCTGAATTGTTTATCATCCACGGCGTGTTGCAGGTCGCGGTTGGTGGCGGCGACCAGGCGTACGTTGACGTGAATCGTGCGCGTCCCCCCCAGTCGCTCGAACTCGTGGTCCTGCAAGACACGCAGCAGCTTGGGCTGGAGTTCCAGCGCAATATCACCTACTTCATCCAGAAACAAGGTCCCGTTGTCTGCCAACTCCAGCCTGCCCACCTTCTGGCTGATGGCTCCGGTGAAGGCGCCCTTTTCGTGGCCGAACAGCTCGCTTTCGAGCAGGCCGGTGGGGATGGCGGCGCAGTTCAGCTTGGCAAAAACGGCCTCTCTTCTCCCACTGGCGCGATGAATCGCCCGGGCGATCAGTTCCTTACCGGTCCCAGTTTCGCCCAGGATCAAAACTGTCGCATCACTGGGAGCGACGATTTTGACCTGCGCCAGAGCCTGCCTGAGCTGACAGCTTTGTCCGATAATGTCCTCGAACATGCCGCCATCCCGGATTTCATGGTCGGTAAGAATTTTTTCGCCGGTAAGCTTCTGCTTTAGCTGCTGAATTTCTCTTTGCGCTGCTGAGTTGTCCAAAGCCAGCGCCACCTGGACGGCGACCTGTTTCAGCAGATCGACATTCTCCTGGCGGAAAGCATCCTCTTGGTTGCTGGCGAGAGTAAGCGTCGCCAGTTCGTTCTTACCCCAGACCAGCGGAACACAACAAAGAGAACGTGTCCCCTGATCGACTATGTGCTGCATGTAACTGGAATCTCCACTCAGTTCATCATGCGCAAAAACTTGGGGCTCGCGCCCGTGAACTGCAAAATCTACGAGGCTCTCATCTGCCGGGAAGGCCTGGCACTCCGGATCTTCGGTCAGTTGCTCGAGGGGGTAGACGTTCAACAACCTGGATTTCTGATCCAGTACCGCCAGGCTGGCACGATCATAGGGAATTACATCGCGCACCAGTTTGGCAACCGCAGGAGCCAGCTTCAGGAATTCTTTTCCCTTGGCGAGAACTGAGTTAACCCGGTTCAGAAGCAGAACCTTGGCTTGCTCACCTCGCAGCGCTTTATGAGCTAACAGATTTTCGATGGCCAAAATGATTCCCGAGCCGATCTGTTGAGCCAGCTCGGTTTCCGTTTCCCGGAACCCGCTTGGATCGGTACGGCACAAAATAAGCGTCCCCAACTTACGCTCGGACGACTTCAGGGCTATACAACATGCCTGTTTGACCCGGTTCTGCAATAGGACGGCGAACAACTTTGCGTCCAAGTACGCGAAATCATTTACTGCCAGGATACGAACGATATCGTCGGCCTTGTTCCGGTCGAAGAGGTGGAGCACGGCGGTGGATTCTTCCCGGCTTAACAGGTCGGTTCCGATGTCGATACCCAGGCCGAAAGCCCCAAAGGTGTCAGTTTCCGAATCGGCAAGAACCAGTACGCCAAAATCGTGAAGAATAATCTGACGCATGGCGTCCGGCAACTCGGCAAAGAACCTGTGCAAGCTGCGGCTGAGAGCCAGCCTGGTGAAGGCCAGCAACATTTGTTGGCGGCTCGTCTCTGCTCCCGTCGGTACTTGCCAATCAGGGACGGATTGTCCGGCCTTGCGCGAGCCAAGATCGATGACGATCGCGCCGATCCATCTCACCCGACCCTGTTCATCGCGAAGCGGGATATAGTGCTCAAGCCAATGCCCGGCCTGATCATTCGCCGGCAGCCGGGCATTCAGTTCGTAGTTGAAAACCGGCCTGCCTTCGCCCAGCACTTTTCTTAAAGGAGGCTCAATTTTATGGGCGCAGTCGCCCAGCATGTCGTGAATGGTATTGCCAATATGGGCATCGGCTGGTATTCCGTTCATCTCTGCCAGCAGATCGTTAATCGCGACATAACGAAGCTGTTCATCGAGAATGGCCAGGCCGGCCCCGGAAACCTGAACAAATTCGTTCCATAAATCTCCCAACTGTGGCCTTATTACGCTTGTCTCTTCATTGGCAACACCATTCTCGGGCCAGCTACTCATTTAAGACCTCAAAGGCGAAGTCGCAATCGCAAATTCTGAATGCGTGGAAAGCGCTGTGCAGGCAGTTGCGCTGGATAAAACATGAGCGAGACCACCGTGTCGTTTACGAGATCCTGGTGTGGACACGAAGGGCGCAGTAACGCTGTTGCTTGAGTCGAAGTGGCTTTCAGACCCATTATGGAGTTAATTTCCAGTTATTTGACTACTAGTCATCCTGGTTACGATAGGATTCTGAATCCTGTTCGGTTTTCAGAACAAGCGTGTTGTAAGAAATGAAAGCCAACAGCCAAAGTCTGTTCTGCTTTCAGGAAGAAATTTGCTCTATTCAGGAGACTGCCGGAAAGAGGCGTCAGGCGGCCCGGAGCTTTTGCAGTAGAAGAAGTCGCGCCGCCAGGCCGGTTGCATCATGGTAGCGCTCGGCAAGCCGTCCCACGGAAAGCGGAGCGCCGGGCATAAGAATTCTCAAATACACCTTGGCCAGCGCCAGCAGGGCCAAGATTCGTAACCTTAAGGCTATCTGTATCAATTCCTTACCCGAAGCAGCGACGGAGGGTTCGGTACTCAAAGCAGCGGCCTGTCCCACTTGCAGCAAAACGCCGGAGTTGTGAATGGTTGCGTTTATGTAGTCTGCGGCCGCGCGCATACGCGCACGTTGTAATGCGTGGAATTGCGAAGGTAAGACACAGCGACGGAGGTATGCTTCTTCCTCAGGGTCGACCAGGTTGCGGAATGCCAGCATGTCGACGACACGAAGCTGCACTGCTGACGGAATAGAAGACTGGCGACGCCGGCGCGAGACGACGAACAGGATCACCAGCAAGCCGACGATTCCGAGGAGCGCAAATAAAGGCAAGAGGTTCATTGCAATAGCAGCCGCTGCAGCTCGGCGTTCCACTGGGTCATGCTGCTTTCAGGCAATTCTGCCGCAGGCACCCGGGCCGGCTCCGGAGCTAGCAGGCAGGCAATCCAGATCAGCACCGAACAGTGATAAGCGGCCATGGTCAGGAAATCCAAACTGTAAGTACCGGCCCCAATGCCCAACCATATCCGCACGGCTTCAATGGCGAGGTTCACGCTGGAGTAGAGTCCCATGCCAACCGCGATGCCGAAGGTGTAACTACGCCAGGATAGACGCAGAGAAGAGGCGGAAAGGAATAGAACAATCAACAATCCACTCTGTATAAGTCCTGCGGCGCGATTCAAAATGGGAATTCCGGAAATGAGATAGCCATTTTGTTCGCCCGGATTCAAGCCAGAAAATACAGCGGCCACGAGAATCAGGATTACCGCGGTCCATTGGAGCAGGCGACGCCCCAGTTCCCGCAGCCCCGGATAAGGATCGAACATATGACTGAAAAGCTCGTAGATAACCGCAAAACGCAACGCGATCTGGGGCACAAGCAGACCGGTGTGGATAGTCCAGTACGAGGCAGCTGACACGCGTGCATCATGATCGAGCGCAAACAATACGGGCTGCTCGATGACCTGACAGACGCAATATGCCAGAAAGAAGGGGAACTCTCTTACCAGGCGCTTGCGAACTATAAGCAACACAACGGCTGCCGTGTAAATGTGGGGTGCGATCCACAAGTAATGCCACAGAAATGAATGCGGGTACATAGCTCGCAACAGCGACTATAACCCGAAGTTTCGGCGGCAGCAATGCCTATCCTACCCGTCCATCGCACCCCGATTGGGTTTTGCCATCACTACGGCTTACAGATCTGGTGCGTCGGACAGCTCGGTCCGGGGTCGCCGTCAGCCCTAAGTTGGACAGGAATCAGAAGAGTTTCAAGCAGTAATGCACCTGCCAACAGGAATAAAAGTTTTGTCACGGTCAGTCTCCTTGGGAGTAGTTTTGAAGTTCGGACCGTGATAATGTCGGGGTTGTAAGAGCTGATGGATCACTGGATGGATATGCATCCGGTTTTCTGAAAACCGAACTATGGTTTTACGATCTGCGCTGGAAGACTTTACGGAAACTACTCTGGCGATGATGGCGGGAGTGCTGGCCAAGCTACGCTATCTGGCCGGGCTATACCGGCAAGTAAATGGCCCCTATATTCACTGGGGACTGAGCCGGACACATGGCGAAGCCGCCGCGCAGCAAGCTATCAGCGACAGTCATCGGGAAATTTTCTTGCGTGTGCTGCGGACACCGCTGCGGCAGTTGAGGCAGGATATACAGATTTCAAGCGCCAGCAGCGGAATGGCTGAGCCAGAACTGCTGCACGAGTTATCCGCCAGGGAGAAAGATCTGTTACCGCTGGATTTAGGAGGCGGGTCGCCGCGGCATTTTAATTCAGTGCTGCAGGCTCTTTTGGCATTGACTTCGCGTCCGGCAAAGACTCCACCGGATGCCACTCGCCAATCTTGAGAGCAATTCCTACCACCTGACCAACAATCTCCGCTTCCTGCGGATGTTTCATCACGCGTATAGCGACAGGCGAGAGAGGATGGGGTTGCAGAACCAGTTGGTCACCTTTCAAAGTACACCAGCAACAGACGTGTCCGGCGCGCGTCTCAACAAAGTAGATAGGGCGCTCGTACTCTGAACGCCACACGCCTTGAATTACCTTGGTCTTGGTCTCATCCACCTGAAGGAAAGTGCCGGGCGGCAGAAGAGGATACATCGTAAAATCTTCGGTGCCGACATAGGCGTATGTATAGCGATCGCTGAAGAATTGGGCGAGGTAAACCAGAGGCACCAATCCCCAAGCTTCAACCATGCGGCTCAGGTTGGAAGTCACCTTGAGATTGAAAGCGGGGTCCAATCGAACCGGCATCTGCACCGCATCAGCGGCCTGCAAAGTCTGCGAGACATGTGATTTGGGTGGCGTACTTAGCTGGAAATCTGCCGCCGACAGATTCAGATCGATCTTTCGACTTCGCGCATGGTTAAGCCCAGCTGTTCGCGCGTGACCCGCAACTGCTGGCCTGCTGAGAAAGTGACTGGTCTGGTGTCTTGCAACTGCATGAAAATTCCCCTGGGCGAACTGGTAAGGAGCCTTCCTGAGAGGCTGCCTGGGATTACTCGATAGTAACAGGCGAGTACCCAATGAGTGAACAATAGCGCAGCTGACATTAAAATGGAAAGAACTTTTCAGCCTGGTGAGCAGGGTTCAATGGCATTTTCAAGAAGATTTATATAATTAAACGATGGCTCGCGGATGGGAAAGTAAGGCGGTAGAGCAACAGCAGGAACTCTCAGCGCAAACCCAGGTTTTAAAACAAAAGCTTACTCCCGAACAGGTTAGAAATAGGCAGCGGCATGACGAGTTGATGCTGGCCAGGGCACAGGTCCTACAGCAACTGCAGGCGTCGCATAACCCGCGCCACCGCGAGATGCTTCAGCGGGCCCTGGCGGAGCTCGACCGGCGCTTGGCGGTTACTCCCGTACCATAAGCATGGCGCTGCACTGGCGTATAATGAGGCACTCCCCATGAAGGCTTTGGTATACGTTTCGCTGAAGAAGAGCGTGCTCGATCCGCAAGGAAAGACCATTCAGAATGCTCTTAACAAGATGGGATACAAGGGCTTAGACAGCGTTCGGCAGGGCAAATACTTTGAGCTGACACTGGACGGCGGGCTCAGCCGGCAGGAAGCCGAGGCACAGGTCGAGAAGATGGCGCGGGAGGTACTCACAAATCCCGTTATCGAGGAATTCCGCTACTCTTTCGAAAGCTGAACCTCATAGGTCAAGGATCAAATCGGTCTGCAGTTCTCCCCCGAAAAGCCAGGAGTGATTTCAATGTGCGGAATTGTCGGCTACGTCGGCCAGAAGCGAGTAGTTCCTGTAATCATTGAAGGTTTGCGACGGCTGGAATATCGCGGTTACGATTCGGCTGGGATCGCCGTCGCGGGCAACGGGGATGGGCTGCAGATTCGCCGCGCGGAAGGAAAACTGCGCAATCTCGAAGAGGCGATCCGGATCAAACCACTCGACGGGACATATGGCATCGGGCACACGCGCTGGGCCACGCACGGAAGGCCGACCGAAGAGAATGCTCACCCGCATCGGGATTGTTCGGGCCGAATTGTGGTGGTGCACAACGGAATTATCGAGAACTACGTTTCGCTTAAGAGAAAGCTGCAAGATCAGGGGCACCGCTTCACCACCGAGACTGACACCGAAGTCATTGCTCACCTGGTAGAGAACTATTTTCTGAAAACCGGAAACGGGCACCGCCCCAGCCTTGAGGAAGCAGTCCGCCAGACAGTGAAGCTGCTTACCGGTGTATTTGCCCTGGCAGTGATTGCGGTGGATGAGCCTAATAAGATTGTGGCGGCCCGCAATGGCCCGCCGGCAGTAATTGGGCTGGGGAACAACGAGTTCTTCGTGGCCTCTGACGTTCCGGCAATTCTTTACCACACGCGCGATCTGTTCTTTCTGGCGGATGGCGACCTGGCCGTGATCACCCGTGATGGTGTGCAGTTGACCGATTTCGAAGGACACAAACTGGAGCGGCAGGCACAGCACGTCACCTGGGACCCGATCATGGCGGAGAAGGGCGGCTTTAAGCATTTCATGCTCAAAGAGATTTATGAGCAGCCGCGCGCGGTGAGGGACACGACCCTGGGACGGGTGTCGCAGGAAACAGGACACGTTTTCCTCGACGAAATGCAGATTTCAGAAGCAGAATTCAAGTCGGCGAAGAAGATCAACATCGCGGCTTGCGGAACCAGCTGGCATGCCGGCCAGGTGGGCAAGTTCATGATCGAGCGACTGGCACGGCTTCCAGTGGAAGTGGATTATGCCAGCGAATGGCGCTACCGGGACCCCATCATCCCGTCGGATACGATTACAGTACTGATCTCTCAGTCTGGTGAAACTGCCGATACCATTGCCGCCCAGCGGGAGGCCAAGGCCAAAAAATCGAAGACATTGGCCATCTGCAACGTTGTGGGCTCGATGATTACGCGCGAAGCCGCCGGAACGATTTACACCCACGCGGGACCAGAGATCGGGGTGGCATCGACCAAGGCGTTTACCGGACAGTTGACGGCGCTTTATCTGCTTGCGTTGCATTTGGGGCAGGTGCGGGGAACGCTGAGCGAAGAGCAATCGCGCACTGCCATGCAGGAACTGACGCGCATTCCTGGCAAGCTGGAATATTTGTTGACACAGGATGAGAAGTGCGAGCAGCTGGCGAAGGAGTACGTTCGGGCGCAGGATTTTCTGTTTCTCGGCCGTGGCATTCACTATCCGATCGCGCTGGAAGGTGCGCTGAAATTGAAGGAGATTTCCTATATCCACGCCGAAGGCTATCCGGCGGGAGAGATGAAACACGGGCCGAATGCGCTGATCGATGAGAAGCTGCCGGTGGTCATACTGGCGACTCGCGATCCGAACGATGAATTGTCGATGGTGCGTTACGAGAAGACGATGTCGAATCTGAAAGAAGTTAAAGCGCGTTCGGGCCAGGTGATCGCGATTGCGACCGAAGGTGACGAGGAAATTCACGAAGGCGCCGATCACGTGCTTTATGTTCCCGCCGCACCGGACCAGCTGTCACCGATTCTCGAGATCGTGCCGTTGCAGCTATTGGCCTATCACATTGCGGTAAGGCGTGGCTGTGACGTGGACCAGCCCAGGAACCTGGCCAAGTCCGTGACCGTGGAATAGTCACCAGGTAGCGGCTTAGCTCTTGACATTCGCTTTCCTTTCGCCAACAATCTGTGACATGGCGATCACGCGGCGGCAACGCCAGCTGTACGATTTCATCTCTGAGTTTGTGCAGAAGAACGGCTACTCGCCCTCCTATGAAGAGATCCGTGTTGCCCTTGGACTAAACTCCTTAGCCACGGTTCACAAGCACGTTTCAAATCTTGAAAAAAAAGGCCTGCTCACGCGCGATTACAATCGCGGCCGGTCGATTGATTTGCTGCCGCCCAAAGGGCGGTTGAAGCAGGCGATGTCGGTGAATACGGCCATGGTGCTTCCGATCATGGGGCGCATTGCGGCGGGACAGCCGATTGAGGCGGTGCAGAATCCGGAGACCATCTCGTTAGCGGATTTTGTGCGCTCGAAAGAAGTATTCGTGCTTGAGGTGAGCGGACAGTCGATGCAGGATGAAGCTATTCTCGACGGCGACTATGTTCTGGTGGAGAGGGCAAAGACCGCGCACAACGGAGACATTGTGGTGGCGCTGGTGGATAGCACGGATGCGACCCTGAAGCGCTTTTACCGTGAGGGCGACAACATAAGGCTGCAGCCCTCTAATACCGCGATGAAGCCGATCATTGTGCCTGCCGCGGCGGTGGAGATTCAGGGAAGGGTGATTGGGGTGTTAAGGAAGTACTAACACCTCAAGCACCACTCCGTCGTGCTCCGCACAACTGGACAGCCGGGGGCGTGATCAGAAGCACTACCTCACTACAAACAAAAACGCCCGGGAGTGAGTTCCCGGGCATTCGAAAAATTGCGAGTCGCCTTATCCGACGTGCTTGTCGAGCGCTTTCTGGATCTGTTCCTTAGGAACGTAGCCTACAATCTGCTCTTTTACCTCACCATTTTTGAATACCAGCAGTGTCGGGATGCCCCGCACACCGTAGCGCATGGGCGTAGCGTTATTGCGGTCAACATCCATTTTGCCGATTTTCACTTTGCCCTGGTATTCCTTCGCCAGCTCATCCACGATGGGCGCGATCGCGCGGCACGGTCCGCACCAGGTTGCCCAGAAATCCACCAGCACCGGCTGATCTGCTTTCAGAACATCCTGATCAAAACTCGCGTCGGTTACTTCCAGAATTCCATTTCCTGCCATTCGTTTCTCCGTTGAGCCGTGACCGTCACGGCGAAATCCGGCTACGCGCCAGTCTGACTATCGTAGCACTTGTTTTAGATGCTCGATAACCCCCGGAAGTCGCAGGCCAGCCTGCGGTGATAACTCCCCGCGTTGGAAGTGGAACTCTTACCACAAAAGCCGCGACGAGAGCAGACAGGCGGTACAACGTTGCAACACAGAAGAGTACGAGCTAAATAAAAAGGCGTCCTGAACTTGTTCAGGACGCCCCCGGCAGCCCTCCCCCAGAACTGCCAAACCACGAGAGCGATCATAGGGCGCGACCCGAACACTGTAAATGTCACTTCAGTAACACTGGTATCGACGGCGTAACCGAGCCGCGATTCCGCAAGTAACTGCGGCCGTAACCCCTGGCTACTGGTCTGCCAGCAACAGAGAAAATCCATTGAAGTTATATTCGCGCTGGCGGTCGCGCACGGCTGGCTTCACTCTTCCGGCGTTTAGATCACCAACCGCCTGCTTCAGTCGCAGCAGGTCTTCGGGATCGGCAGTCGGAACGTTGTGGGCAGGAAGCAAAAGCTTCAATTTCGATTGCAGTGCTGCTAATCGTGCCACCGATGCAGAATATGCAGCCCAGTCGGTTTCGGGCATGAAGAGATAGATCGGTCCGGGATAATAAGTATCACCAGTGAACAGCATGCCATTCGCGCGATCGAGCAGGCAGAGCGCGTCAGGCGTGTGGCCCGCGGTAAAGATGACCTCAAGTTCTCTATCACCGAGGTCAATCTGCTCGCCGTCTTTCAGGCGGTGGGTGACATGAAATGGCCGCGAATGATAGGCAGCGGTATCAAATGCGGCGGGGAGTTTGCCGCAAATCCGCTCTGGCCGGACGGCGTCGCGAGCGAATTCCTTCCAGTTACCCTGTTCGTGCAGGCGCGTGAAAGGAGTGTCTTCGTCGTAGATTTCTGAAAATTCCGCGTTGCCGCCGATGTGGTCAGGGTGGGTATGCGAGTTCACCACGATTACAGGCAATTTGGTTAGCTTGGCGGTGACGTCGCTGATCCGTCCGATTCCTAATCCGGTATCAAAAAGCAGGGCACGCTTATTTCCGATAATGAGGTATGAAATCACTTCTTCGAACTGGTGTGGCTCATAAATGGCAAATACGCCGTGCGTGATCCGATAGACCTCAAACCAGTCGCTGGCGACATCGACCCGGTCAAACTTTTTGTATTGCGGTCGCGGCAGCTCGCGGCACCACTCCGGGCGAATCGGTTCTCCGGGATTGCTCTGCGCAATCAGAGGCGAAGCGAATAGTGCGAGCAAGAGAAGGCCGTCAGCACAGTAGCGGGAGCCCATGGTCAGAGGAATGATAACCCACCCGGAGCCGCGCAATCGCCCCGATTGCGATGTACAATGCGTCGGGTTTTCGAAGGCATTGCACCTGAAGAAGGAGAACCATATGAAGCGATCGGTGATGGTTTTTGGAATGACAGCGGCACTGGTGGTGGCGTGGTCAGTGGGGCGAGTTCAAGGCCAGAAAGCTGAGGCAAAGAAGGTCATTTTCGCGTCCGCCGATCAATCGGAGTACAAGGCGATGGGCAAAGCGGAGGGCGTCACACAGTCGGTTCTCTGGGGTAATCCGGACAAGGGCGCGCATGGTACCTTCACGAAATTCAAGCCCGGATACGATGCCGGCATGCATACCCACACCCATGACGTTTGGATTGTCGGCATAAAAGGCGCTTACGTCTACAAAGACGATGACGGCGAAAAGCGGGTCGGCCCCGGCGATTTTCTGCGCGTACCGGGCGGACACAAGCACTGGAGCGGTGGAGATAAAAATGATGGTGCGCTGTTCTATGAAGAAGGGTCGGCGAAGTTTGACTTAGTTCCGGCGAAATAGATGTACGAGCAACTGAGAAGGGTTTATCAGAACACTTCGATGCGCGCGGAGTGGCCGAAAGCAGAGCCAATCCGCGCGTCGCGAGTGAGCATTGCAGCGTCCAGCACTTCAGCCAGGGCGACATAGGCAGCGTCATAGGCGGAGAGATTCTGATGCAGCTCCCAGATTCGTGGCAGCAATGAGTGGTGCGGATAGCGGTTTATCCGCAGGTCTGATAAGTCCTGCATCGCTTCTTCGGCACGGCGGACCGTGATCACGCCGTTTCTCTCCAAACGTCGCAGAACCTGCGCGACCTCAAGATCGAGAAGATGGGGAGCGTGTAGAGACTCATGGTGCATGACGATGTGTTTCTCAATTTGACGTCCCGCGATGGTCTGCAGCAGCCATTCGATCGCCGCTGACGCGTCGAGCACAATCAATGTGCCTCGCGCTCTTCCCTGAGCAGACGCGCGGTATGAAGTTCCACCTTAACCGGGGTGCGCGCATGCAGGCGCTCGCGAAACTCGAGGATTGTCGGCCGATCGGCAATCTCCTTGATTTCGGCCAGCAGGTAATCCGAGAGGGACATCCCTGCCATGGCGGCTCGTGCTTTAAGAGTACGGTGCAGCGCGTCAGGAACGTTTCGGAGTTGAATCATCTTGGACATGTAATGAGCATACTTTCATGTGCTACACATGTAAAGCGCGTTTCTGGATGACCCGGAGTGTAGAACACCAATGTCCGCCGACACATTAACCCGGCAGGTGGGGGCCAAAGCGCGCAGTGGGTGCTTGGGCTGTTTATGGCAGGTTGGGCTGGTACTGCTCTTGGGAGTGGTTTTGATGATCGCACTCACCGGAGTTTTCTATCCCTGGGCGTTCTATCTTGGGGGAAAGTTTCACATCCTTCCTTACTGGCAGGGCGTGGGCAGAGCGCATGCCAAAAGTGGCGACTACCTGGTCTGGGTGCAATTTGAGCCGACCACTCGTGGAAGCCGGTTGTATATGGCCTCGAACCTGACCGGGAATGCTTACGTTTGCACGCCCAAGGCTGAGAGGTTTCGAATGCACCTGGGAGGCAGCATGCGCAAGAACCTGAATCTCTCGACCGATGGCGAAGCGATCAGCTTATACATGAATTACTGGCCGCTATTTTACGGACAATTCATCGGCGACCGGCGGCCTCGCCTCGAATTTCGCGGCAAGTGGCAGAACCCGAACATCGTCATGGATGACCATGGCAGCATCGGACGGGCGTTTGAGCCCGACGGAACGGTTTATCGCGGACATGGTGGCAGTCGGCCTTATATGGATGAGGTGGTCCCGATCACCTTTGTGCAGGGCTCACGCTCGGAATTCGATAAGGCTTGCGCAGCGCTGCGGCGGTAAATGACGGCGCAGTGAAGTTGCGCTCATGATCGGGTGGGCGGGAAACACGGTCTAGGTGTTCCGCTTGTGCTGCCGGCTTTCGCCACTTTGCTGTATCAGCTTGGTGATCAGCCCGGTCCAGCCGGTCTGATGGCTGGAGCCCACGCCGGCGCCGGAATCACCATGGAAGTATTCATGAAATAAAAGCAGGTCGCGCCAATGGGGATCGGCCTGGAATTTTTCCAGATTGCCGAAAACGGGGCGGCGCCCATCCGCGCCTTGCAGAAAAATATTGCTCATACGGCGTGAGAGTTCTCCGGCGACTTCTGCGAGAGTCATCATCTTGCCCGAGCCGGTTGGGAATTCGACCTGGTAGCCGTTGCCAACATAGTGATGAAAACGCTGCAGCGATTCGATCAACAGGTAGTTGACCGGAAACCAGATCGGGCCGCGCCAGTTGGAGTTGCCGCCGAATAATCCGGTTCGTGATTCTGCCGGCTCGTAATCCACCCGGTACTCCAGTCCATCCACCTGGAGAATGTAGGGATGGTCGTGATGGTAGCGGGAAAGCGCCCGTATTCCGTAGGGGGAAAGGAACTCATTCTCGTCCAGCATGAATTTAAGAACGCTCCGCAGTTGGTCGGGATTGACGATGGACAGCAATCGCCGATCGCCCATTCCCTGGGAGCGCATGGAAGCGATGTTGGCAGTGAGATCGGGACGATTGTCCATGAACCACTCCAGCCGGCGCTTGAAATCGGGGAAACGGTCCAGAAGTCCAGGCTCGAGTGTTTCCACGGCGAACAGCGGGATTCTTCGTAGGAAGGCTCTTCGACTGCGAGTTCAAGAGCAATGGCCAGCATATTGAGGGTGTACATGGCCATCCAACTGGTCCCGTCGGACTGTTCGATATACCCGCCGGTTGGCAGCGGCGAGCTGCGATCGAATACCCCGATGTTGTCGAGCCCGAGAAAACCGCCCTGGAAGATGTTCATGCCATCCGCATCTTTTCGGTTGACCCACCATGTAAAGTTCAGCATCAGCTTGAGAAACACCCGCTCCAGAAACGTGCGATCACCTTTCCCTTTGCGCTTCTTGTCAATTTTGTAGACGCGCCAGGCGGCCCAGGCATGCACCGGCGGGTTGACGTCACTGAACTTCCATTCATAAGCGGGAATCTGTCCGTTCGGGTGCATGTACCATTCACGCAGCATGAGGACGAGTTGCTCTTTAGCGAAGTCGGGGTCGACCAGCGCGAGAGGAATGCAGTGGAACGCCAGGTCCCAGGCCGCGTACCAGGGATACTCCCATTTATCGGGCATGGAGATCACATCGGAGTTATAGAGGTGGGTCCACTCATGATTGCGGCCGTTGCGACGCTCGGACGGCGGAGCCGGATTTTTCGGATCGCCGTCCAGCCACTCTTTCACCACGTAGTAATAGAACTGTTTTGACCAAAGCATTCCGGCGAAGCTCTGGCGCATGACATTGCGAGCGTCGAGCGATAGATGTTGGGGGATGATTTTGGCGTAGAAGTCATCGGCCTCATGCTGGCGCAATTCGGAGATCTGATCGAAATCGCCGAAAGTGCTGCCACTTAAAAGAGTGTCCGTCAGGCGCAAGCGCACTACGGCGGTTTCATCTGCAGCGATCGTGAACTTGTAGTGGGCTGCCGCCTTGGTACCGGAATGTTCGGGATTCACGGCTTCGCGCATGCCGTTCACGATGAAGTCATTGATTCCATCCTTCACGTGCGGCGTCGGGTTCCCGACTCCGAAAAGGCGGGCGTAGTTGGTTACATTTTCTGTAAAGAGAAGCTCCGGCGAACCCTCACAATGCAGCCAGCGATTGCCCGGCTGATCGATGTTGAGTTCGATCACAGGATCGGGAGCTGCGCCGACCTGATGCAGATTCGGACGGCGTCCGGGAGCGCCCCAGGACCAGGTGTTACGGAACCAGATAGTAGGAAGCAATCGAAGACTGGCGGGATCGGGACCGCGGTTGACGATGGAAATGCGGATGAGAATATCTTCGACGTCAGCCTTGGCGTACTCGACCATGACATCAAAGTAGCGGTCTTGCTCGAAGATCCCGGTATCCAGCAGTTCGAACTCGGGCTGGCTCCTGCCACGGTTGCGGTTTTCCTGGACCAGCCGGGCGTAAGGAAACTCTGCCTGCGGATATTTGTACAGAAATTTCATGTAGGAGTGAGTGGGAGTGGAGTCGAGGTAGAAGTAATATTCCTTCACGTCCTCGCCATGATTTCCTTCCTCGCCATTCAGTCCAAAAAGTCGCTCTTTCAGAATCGGGTCTCTTTCGTTCCACAGTGCGAGGGCGAAGCAAATAATTTGGCGGCGGTCGCTGATTCCTGCCAGCCCATCTTCATTCCAGCGATAGGCGCGAGAGCGAGCATGATCGTGGGGAAAAAAATCCCAGGCGGTGCCGTAAGGACTGTAGTCTTCGCGCACCGTGCCCCAGGCCCGTTCGCTCAGGTAGGGTCCCCATCGCTTCCAATGCTTTTTGCGCGATGCAGATTCTAGAAGTCGAATCTCTTCGGTAGTCATGTTCGATGCGCGGTGAGTAAACCGATCCTGCTGCTCCTGTCGAATAAGCGGAACATTTTACTGTGTCGTCAACCGTGTTGCAGGTGCTTTCACCGCGAGCAGTGCGAGACGGCTTTGTTGGTGAAATCGGAGCTTCGAAACAAGCGTCGCACCGATCGGACGACCCAGCGAATCGCGAACATTAGCAAGAACAGGAGAGCGCATACAATGCCGGCGGCAAGATAGGGATGCCTGGTCGCAAACCAGGTGAGGAAGACAGCGCCCGCGTCTTCGGTAAGGCTCAAGCCGATGTTTGAGATCGGCTCCGGCGAGGGTGTGACCGCACCTCGGATGGCGAGTTTGCCGCCGTGCGCCGCGAAAGCAATTGCGCCACCCAGAAGCGTGACGGCCAATTGTTTACCGGGCGAAAGCTGGGAACTGGCTCCGTAGGCGACGAGTGCCGCCAGCGGCACCCGGATGAAAGTGTGAAGCGCATTCCAGATCAGGTCGAAGAGGGGCACCTTGTCCGCAAAGAATTCGATCGCGAACAGGACGAGGCTCGCGGCAATGATCCACCAACTGGAAAGAAGATGCAGAGCGGGAGGTAACCACAGCACATGGAAGTGAGCGAGCAGGCCCAGAGTAGCCATTGTCGCGTAAACGTTAAGCCCGGCAGAGAAGCTGACTGCTATCAGCAACGCGATCAGCTGATCGGGAGTGAAATGAAGAGAATCCGGCACAGAAACGCTCGGCAAAACAGCGAAAAGTATAGCTATATAAAGTTAGCAATGCGCGGGAGACAACAGCCTGGCTGCGGGCGGACGGCCATTTCTGCCAAGCGCCTACAGTAAATACTGTAGAGTCAGCCCGGTATGGTTCGTGTTAACTATTCCTTGTATGGGGCTCCCCTGAATATTGTGCTCCATTCCACTCTGTCCCATGTTGCTGTTTGATTGCGGCGGGTGGTGCCTGGCTCATTTCAGAGATGCCGCTTTCGCCTAATTCGCGATTTCATCTTACGTCCTATCCCGTCCTTTATTCCGCCGGGTTCTACCTCATTCGAGCTGGATGCTTTCAGTCCCTTCGATCAAACGGAGAAAGAATATGAAGAGAGTCGCCCGAAGCGTTGCCGGGACTGTCGAAACAAACGGCGATTTGCCGAAAACCAACGGTAACGGGCAGCCGGCGATCAGCGATCAGGCTGATCTCGCGGTGCTTCTTTCCGGGCTGCAGACCATGCGGGATGGAGATTTTTCCGTGCGGTTACCGGGTACGTGGATCGGAATGGCAGGCAAGATTGCGGACACCTTTAATGAAATTGTGGCCGCAAATCAGCAGATGGCGCAGGAGTTGAAGCGGGTCGGAAAAGTGGTCGGGAAACAGGGGCGCACCCGAGAAAGAGCGCGATTCCATGAGTCACGCGGCGCGTGGGGCGAGATGGAAGTCTCCATCAATACGCTGGTGGAAGACCTTTTGCGTCCTACCACGGAAGTAACCCGCGCGATCGCCGCGGTCGCGCAAGGAAACCTGACCCAGACCGTGCGCCTGGACGTTGACGGCCGGCCGCTTGAGGGCGAATTTTTACGTTCAGCGAATATCGTCAACACCATGATTCAGCAGTTGAGCGTTTTCACTTCGGAAGTGACGCGCGTGGCGCGCGAAGTCGGAACCGACGGCAAACTCGGCGGACAAGCCCTGGTACCGGGCGTCGCCGGCACGTGGAAGGACCTGACAGATTCCGTCAACTCGATGGCCAGCAACCTCACTGGCCAGGTGAGAAACATTGCGGAAGTCGCGACCGCGGTGGCCAGCGGCGACTTGTCGCGCAAAATCACGGTGGACGTGCGCGGAGAAATTCTGCAGCTGAAAGAAGCCATCAATACTATGGTCGACCAGCTGCGCTCGTTCGCTTCCGAAGTGACTCGCGTGGCACGCGAAGTGGGGACCGACGGAAAGCTCGGCGGCCAGGCGGTGGTGCCGGGCGTCGCTGGAACCTGGAAAGATTTAACCGATTCCGTGAACGCAATGGCCGGCAACCTCACGGCACAGGTTCGAAACATCGCTGAAGTCACCACTGCCGTGGCGCGCGGCGACTTGTCCCGCAAGATCACAGTGGACGTGAAGGGCGAAATTCTCGAACTGAAGGACACCATCAACACCATGGTGGACCAGCTCAACGCATTCGCCGGCGAAGTGACGCGCGTGGCCCGCGAAGTGGGTACGGAAGGAAAATTGGGCGGGCAGGCCAGCGTACCCGGTGTGGCCGGAACCTGGAAAGATCTCACCGACAACGTGAACTTCATGGCCAGTAACCTGACCGGTCAGGTGCGAAACATCGCCGAAGTCGCGACTGCAATCGCCAACGGCGACTTATCGCGCAAGATCACGGTGGACGTGCGTGGCGAAATTCTGCAGCTTAAAGAAACGCTGAACACCATGGTGGACCAGCTGAACCGGTTCGCCGGCGAAGTTACGCGCGTGGCGCGCGAAGTCGGAACCGAAGGCCGCCTGGGCGGTCAGGCAAACGTGCCTGGAGTGGCCGGAACCTGGAAGGACTTAACCGATTCCGTCAACTCCATGGCCGGCAACCTCACGGCCCAGGTCCGAAATATTGCGGAAGTCACGACCGCGGTCGCGCGCGGAGACTTGTCCCGCAAGATCACGGTCGATGTGAAAGGCGAAATTCTTGAGCTGAAGAACACCATCAACACCATGGTCGACCAGCTCAACGCGTTCGCCGGCGAAGTAACCCGTGTCGCTCGCGAAGTGGGAACGGAAGGAAAGCTGGGCGGCCAGGCGCAGGTACCGGGAGTCGCCGGAACCTGGAAAGATCTTACCGATAACGTGAATTTCATGGCCGGCAACCTCACGGCGCAGGTCCGGAACATCGCGGAAGTGGCAACCGCGGTGGCTCGCGGCGACTTGTCGCGCAAGATCACGGTGGACGTGAAGGGGGAAATTCTCGAACTCAAAGACACCATTAATACCATGGTGGACCAGCTGCGCTCGTTCGCATCCGAAGTAACGCGCGTGGCCCGCGAAGTGGGAACTGACGGAAAACTTGGCGGGCAGGCGATCGTCCCCGGCGTCGGCGGCACCTGGAAGGATCTGACCGATTCGGTGAACTCCATGGCCAGCAACCTGACTGGCCAAGTCCGAAACATCGCCGAAGTATCCACCGCTATTGCGAACGGCGACTTGTCAAAGAAAATTACGGTCAACGTGAGCGGCGAAATTCTGTTGCTCAAAGAAACCATCAATACCATGGTGGACCAGCTGAACGCGTTCGCCGGTGAAGTCACGCGTGTGGCCCGCGAAGTCGGCTCAGAAGGACGACTGGGTGGTCAAGCAAACGTACCGGGCGTCGCCGGAACCTGGAAAGACCTTACGGATAACGTCAACTTTATGGCCGGCAACCTGACCGCGCAGGTGAGAAACATCGCCGAAGTGACCACCGCTGTGGCTCGCGGAGACTTGTCCCGCAAAATCACGGTGGACGTGAAAGGCGAAATTCTCGAGCTGAAGAACACCATCAACACCATGGTCGATCAGCTCAACGCGTTCGCCGGCGAAGTAACCCGTGTGGCCCGCGAAGTCGGTACCGACGGTAAGCTGGGTGGTCAGGCCGAAGTGCCGGGTGTCGCAGGTACCTGGAAAGACCTTACTGACAACGTGAACTTTATGGCCAGCAACCTGACTGGCCAGGTGCGAAACATCGCGGAGGTCGCGACCGCAATCGCTAACGGCGACCTTTCCAAGAAGATTACGGTGGACGTGCGCGGCGAAATTCTGCAGCTGAAAGAAACGCTGAATACCATGGTCGAGCAGTTGCGCTCATTCGCCGCCGAAGTAACCCGCGTAGCCCGCGAAGTCGGATCAGAAGGCCGGCTGGGAGGTCAGGCGAACGTGCCAGGAGTCGCTGGCACCTGGAAAGATCTCACCGATTCGGTAAATGCCATGGCCGGAAACCTTACCGGCCAGGTGCGAAACATCGCCGAAGTAACCACCGCTGTGGCGCGCATCTTACCGATAACGTCAACGTCATGGCCGCGAACCTCACCGAGCAGGTGCGCGGCATTGTGAAGGTGGTAACCGCGGTAGCTAACGGTGTGCTCACCCAAAAGCTGACCGTGAACGCCAAGGGCGAAGTGGCTGCGCTGGCTGAAACCATCAACAACATGACCGACACGCTGGCAACTTTTGCAGACCAGGTGACGACGGTTGCGCGCGAAGTCGGCGTAGAAGGCCGTCTGGGTGGTCAAGCCAACGTGCCGGGCGCTGCCGGAACCTGGAAAGATCTGGTCGGCAACGTGAACCTGCTGGCAGATAACCTGACCAACCAGGTCCGCGCCATCGCTGAAGTCGCAACCGCGGTTACCAAGGGCGACCTGACGCGCTCCATTCAGGTGGAAGCGAGCGGCGAAGTTGCCGAACTCAAAGACAACATCAATACCATGATCAATAACCTCCGTCTGACGACGGAGCGCAACACCGAGCAGGACTGGCTAAAGACTAACCTCGCCCGGTTTACATCCATGCTGCAAGGCCAGCGTGACCTGGGGACGGTCGGGCGGATGCTACTGTCCGAACTGGCGCCCCTGGTGAATGCGCAGCAGGGCTTGATTTACCAGATGGAAAGCGACGAAGGGGCAGGGCTGGTCATGCTCTCCACCTTCGCCTCCGGTGGACACGACAATCATCTGCATCGGCTGCAAATCGGCGAAGGATTGATCGGGCAGTGCGCGGCGGAAAAGCAGCGCATGCTGATCACCGACCTGCCTCCTCAAACGATCGCCATCCGATCCGGCCTGTTCGAGGCCATTCCCCAGAACGTAATCGTGCTGCCGGTCCTGTTCGAGGACCGCGTCAAAGCGGTGATTGAACTGGCCTCATTGAACTCTTTCACCGCCTCGCATCTGGCATTTCTCGAGCAGCTTACGGCCAGTATCGGGATCGTGCTGAACAGCATTGAAGCAACCATGCAGACTGAAGGCCTGCTCAAACAATCGCAGCAGCTGGCAGCGGAGCTGCAAACTCAACAGAAAGAGCTGCAGCAGACCAACGAACAGCTGGCGCAAAAGGCGCAGCAGTTGGCTGAACAGAACGTCGAAGTCGAACGCAAGAACCAGGAGATCGAGCAGGCGCGCCGCGCGCTTGAGGAAAAAGCCAAAGAACTTGCTCTTACCTCCAAGTACAAATCGGAATTCCTGGCCAACATGTCGCACGAGCTGCGCACGCCGCTCAACAGTATTCTGGTCTTGGGACAACAGCTGGGCGAAAATCCTGAGGGCAATCTGACTCCGAAGCAGGTGGAATTTGCACGCACCATTCACGGCGCTGGCACCGACCTGCTGAACCTGATCAGCGATATTCTCGATCTTTCCAAGATTGAATCGGGCACGGTGTCGGTCGAAGCGGAAGAATTGGCGTTCAATTCGCTGCTGGAAATGGTGTCGCGGCCATTCCGGCACGAAGCCGACAACCGCAAGTTGTCATTTGAAGTGCAGACCAATCCGAATCTCGCGCGGACGCTGGTCACAGACTCGAAGCGCTTGCAGCAGGTGCTCAAAAACCTGCTGTCGAATGCATTCAAGTTCACAGACCATGGCGGTGTGAAACTGTCGGTTTCGGTTGCCGAGACTGGCTGGACCTCTGACCATCCGGTTCTCAGCAATGCTGCGTCGGTAATTGCGTTTGAGGTCTCCGATACAGGCATCGGTATTCCGGCCGACAAGCAGCGCATCATCTTTGAAGCTTTCCAGCAGGCAGATGCCGGGACCAGCCGTAAATACGGCGGTACCGGACTGGGACTTGCTATCAGCCGTGAATTGGCCAGCCTGCTGGGTGGCGAAATTCAGCTGCGTAGTGCGCCCGGCACCGGCAGCACGTTCACTCTCTATCTGCCCCAGACCTATGTGGGGCCTTCGGCCACCCCTGCCAGACCGGCAGACAGGATGTCGTCTGTGCCGCTTCAGCTTTCCGCGGTGGTGGTATCCGAGCACCCGATCGAGCAGGTGGAAGATGATCGCCAGAACCTCAGGCCGGAGGACGCTATCCTTCTGATCGTAGAAGACGATCCTCACTATGCGCGGGTTTTGCGCGACCTGTCTCGCGATAAGGGCTTCAAGGTACTGATCGCTCATCGCGGAACCGACGCCCTGGCGCTCGCCAAGGAATACCATCCGACAGCAGTTTCGCTGGATGTATTCCTTCCCGACATGCTGGGCTGGACGGTGTTGAATCACCTGAAACAGGACCCGGCTACCCGCCACATTCCGGTGCAGATGCTGACGCTCGACGAAGACCGCCAGCACGGGCTGGCTCGCGGCGCATTTGCCTTTGTCACCAAACCCACCACTCCGGCCGGACTGGACGCGGCGCTCTCGCGCATTAAAGAGTATGCGACGCCACGCAGGAAACGACTGTTGGTGGTCGAGGACAATCCAGCCGAGCAGTTCAGTATTCGCGAGTTGCTGGGTAACGATGACATCGACATCCAGGTTGCGGCAACTGGCGCGGAGGCACTGGAAAAGATTCAGGCCGAGCCGCTGGATTGCGCGGTGCTTGACTTGCGCCTTCCTGACATGACCGGCTTTGAAGTGCTGGAACGCCTGCGTGATACACCGGCGCTTGCCGATCTGCCGGTGGTGGTCTTTACCGGTAAGGAACTCTCTCCCGAAGAAGATGCTCAGCTGCATACGCTGGCCCGCAGCGTGGTGGTAAAGGGAGTGGAATCGCCGGAGCGTCTGCTGGATGAAACGTCATTGTTCCTGCATCGCGTGATCAGCGATCTGCCGGTAGAGAAGCAGACCATGCTCGACCGGCTGCATCGTTCAGACGAAGCGCTGATCAAACGCAAGGTTCTGGTGGTCGATGATGACGTTCGCAACATCTTCGCGCTGAGCAGCGTGCTCGAGCGGCGAGGAATGACCGTACTTACCGCCGGAACCGGCCGGGAGGCGATTTCGACACTGGAATCAACCCCCGATGTCGCGATCGTGCTGATGGACATCATGATGCCGGAGATGGACGGCTACGAGACCATGCAGGTGATCCGGCAAAATCCGGCATTCCGGCGTTTGCCGATCGTAGCATTGACCGCAAAGGCCATGAAAGGCGACCGCGAAAAGTGCCTGGAAGCGGGCGCATCAGAGTATCTGGCTAAGCCAGTGAACACGGAGCAGTTGCTGTCGGCGTTGAGGATGTGGCTACACCGCTAAATGGGCCGAGTGACACCCAGAAAGAAGGGTCATGGCATCAGAGCATAAAGTAAACATCCTGATGGTAGATGACCAGCCCGGCAAGCTGCTCAGCTATGAAGTTATTCTGGCTGAACTAGGCGAAAACCTGCTCAAAGCCACGTCCGCGCGGGATGCGCTGGAGCAACTTCTCAAGAACGACGTAGCGGTCGTGCTGATGGACGTCAGCATGCCTGACATTGACGGCTTCGAATTGGCGGAAATGATCCGCCAGCACCCGCGTTACCAGCGCACAGCAATCATCTTCATCTCCGCGGTACACCTCACCGACCTGGACCGGCTGAAAGGATACCAGCGGGGTGCGGTGGACTACATCTCGGTGCCGGTTGTCCCCGAGCTGTTGCGCGCCAAGGTAAGTGTTTTCGCCGAGCTTTTCCGTAAGAACCAGGAACTGCAGGCTCTGAACCGGGACCTCGAGCTTCGGGTCGCGGAAAGAACCGCAGAAATCGAGCGCAGGACCGAGGCGCTCGAACTTTTGAACGCGCAGCTCGCGCGCAAGAACCAGGAGCTGGATGCTATCTTCAAAACCGCTCCTGACATCATTTTCAGCAGCAAGCCGGACGGACACAGCGATTACATCAGCGGACGTTTTCACGAATACACCGGCGCGCAAAACGGAGCGAGCTCAGGCGCCAATATTCTGGAGTACGTACATCCTGACGATCTGGAACGCAGCGTTGCGCAATGGTCCCGTTCCATCGAAAAGGGCGAGAACTACGAGTGTGAATATCGGCTGCGTTCGAAGAACGGAGATTACCGCTGGTTTCGAGCGCGGGCCCTACCCATCCGCGACCACGCGGGAGATGTGGCCCGCTGGTATGGCACCTGCTCGGATATTCACGACAGCAAACTGCTGGAACACTCAATTCGCGACAGTGCGACGGAACTGGAACGCATGGTGGAGGAGCGCACCTCACAGTTGCGTCGCCTCTCCGGTCGCCTGATGACGATGCAGGATGAAGAACGCCGCCGCATTGCGCGCGAGATTCACGATGGCCTGGGACAGGAACTGGTCGCAGCCAAGATGGTTCTGGAAGGGGTTATCGCGAAGAATACGCGTTCGCCCCACCGCACCTCGGTGATGGAATCGAGAGATCTGGTAGATCGCGCGATCCAGCAGGTTCGCAGCATCTCTCATCTGCTGCACCCCTTGCTGCTGGATGATGTAGGGTTGCTTTCCGCCATCACCTGGTATGTAGAAGGTCTTGCGAAACGCAGCGGTATTCAGATCGGACTCACCGTGGATCCTCCTGAGCTGCAGCGCTACACTCCGGAGCTTGAGATGGCCGTGTTCCGCATCATCCAGGAGGCTCTCACAAATGTTTTTCGGCACTCCGGAGCCCGCAATGCCATGGTCGCGATCACCGTTAAAGATAGCCTCCTCACGGTGACCGTCCACGACGACGGTTGTGGGGTGGGCGAACATGTTTCCGAGCTCCATCCAGGCAGCATAGGTATTGGAATCGGCGGAATGACGCAACGCGCCAAAGAGTTTGGCGGCGAATTGCGGGTCACGAATGCTAACCCAGGCACTGTCGTGGAACTCACCGTTCCCTGCAACGTATACTCTTCGCAGGAAGCTGCAACCGCCTAAGGGCGCGCTCTGGTCGACAATCTGAACACCGTAACCGAGTGGAATTCCTGTCCCGGCACGAGTTTGGTGCTCGGAAAAGCAGGCTGATTTGGTGAGTCCGGAAAGTGTTGCGTTTCCAGACAGAAAGCCGTCCGCCGCTGGTACTTGATGCCACTTTTACCCTCGATCGATCCGTCCAGAAAATTGGCCGTATAAAACTGCACGCCTGGTTCCGTGGTAAACACCGTAAGCTCTCGACCAGAGCTCGGCTCGTCGACGCGGGCCGCTTCGGCCAGGTCTCCGGCTTTGCTGTCCAGCACGAAATTGTGGTCGTATCCGTTTCCCAGGCGCATCTGCTCGTAACCGGAATTGATGCGCTCTCCTATGCTTGTACTCTTGCGAAAATCGAGTGGAGTGCCCGCCACAGCCCGTAGTTCGCCTGTTGGAATCAGGTTAGCGTCCACCGGCGTAAACCGTGACGCATCGAGCCTCAGTTGGTGGTCCAGTATATTTCCATTGCCCTGGCCGCGAAGGTTGAAGTAGGAATGGTTAGTGAGATTTATCACTGTCGGCTTATCGGTGGTGGCTGAATACTCAATTTTCAGACTCCCATCTGCCAACGTATATCGAACCTTGACAGCCAGGTTTCCCGGATAGCCCTCTTCACCGTCTTTACTTAAATAAGTAAGCTCGACGCCCGCAGCCAGCGGCTGGGCTTTCCAAAGCTGATTGTGGAAGCCGTGAGGGCCGCCGTGAATGGAGTTGTCTCCATTATTGCGGGTTAAAGAATATGCCTTGCCGTCGATTGAGAAGGTCGCATGAGCAATGCGATTCGCATATCGCCCTACAATGGGGCCAAAAAAGGCCGCCCCTTTACTGTTGTTATTAGCTAAGTAGGCCTCGAGAGTGTCGAATCCGAGCACCAGGTCATCCCACTTACCGGACCGGTCAGGGGCCTTCAAGGATATTAGAGTGGCCCCATACGTCATGATGCGAGCTTCGACCTGGGAGCTTTTGAGGGTGTAAACCTCTACGCTAGAGCCATCCGGCATCTTGCCGAATGCGGAGCTGGTGACCACGGTTTGTCCCGCTAGAGTACTCAGAAACCCCAGAATACAGGAAAGGATGCCGGTAAGCGGAAGCAGCGACTTGTGCCTGAGTGTGCCAGGATACATGGCGTTGAACTCTAGCCTAATCAGGCCGTTTTGGCCAGTTACGCGGCGTTCACCATAAATTAATCGCTTTGTAACGGCTTCGTAACACGGCGCGAATAAAACCAGAATACCCAGTGAAGGCTGGTTTTGATTCCAACGTGCGCCTCTCGGCGGGATTTCTGCGGACAAGTTCAACCTTTTCCCTTCTGAAGGCGGCAATCAAACAGCCAAAAGAAATTAGCAGAAAAAAATTGACTCTCTCCGACCGATTTGGCGGAGGCAAAAGGAGAACTATGAAGTTTGCTCTCAGGTGGTGCGTAGTTCCGCTTATAGCTTCGACGCTGGTGGCGCAGACTGCGGCTAAGCCGAAATCAAACAGGCCAGTTGCCCGCACCACAGTCACCGCCGCGGACGTGCAAGCTCTGAAAGATGCGCTTGCTGCGCAACAGCAACAGATTGAACAGTTACGCCGGGAAATGCAATCCCGTGACGCAGCCCTGCAGGCGGCCCAGCAACAGGCCCAGCAGGCACAGCAGCAATTACAGCAGACCCAGACCACTGCGGCCGACGCCCAGGCAAAGGCATCGTCTGTGGAATCAGCATGGAGTGAGCAAAAGAACAGCGTCTCCAAGCTCAGCGATGACATGGCGGATGTAAAAACCACCCTCACAAACTCCGCGCTTAGCGCTCAGGATGAGCAAAAGCGTGTTTCAGCCATTGAAGGGCTGATGGGGCGGTTCCGGTTTAACGGCGATGTCCGTGTACGTGGTGAAAGCTTTTTCCAGGATTTCCCCAATTTCCCTGATCGTAACCGCGGCCGTATCCGTGTTCGCTTCGGATTTGACGGCAAGCTGAGCGAGGACTTCACCGGCGGTATCTATCTGGCAACCGGTTCGCTGGGCGATCCAACCACCACCAATGAAACTCTGACCAATTTCTTCGACAAGAAGACGATCGGGCTGGACCGCGGTTTCATTACCTACAACCCGATCGCACACAAGTGGATCAGCCTTACGGCCGGAAAGTTTTCTCCCACCTGGAACAAGACCTCGGTCACGTTTGACCCGGACTTGAACCCGGAAGGTTTCAGCGAAAAGCTTTCCTGGGACCTGAAGATGCCGCTGGTCAAGAACTTCACGGTACAGGCGATGCAGTTGCTATACAACGAGTCAAACTCCGGCAGCACCGCGAATGCCCGGCAAGACTCTTATGCGATTGGCGGGCAGGTTTCGGCCAAGTTGGTGTTCGGCCCGTGGACCGCAACGCCATCATTCCTGAGCTTAAAGTGGAACCGTCCTGACAGCATCCTGCAGGCGAGTGCGTTTGCCGTGCAAGCCACCACCACAGGATTGCAGGGCACAGTTCCCAGCGGCCCATTTAACGTGCCCGGGGAAGGTCCGGGTTGCGCTGCGGCGACTGGAATACCCAGCCCCAACGTGCCGCCTTGCCCGTTCGCGCCGAATGGCATGACTAACGCGACTTTCATCGATTCAAGCGGCCATGCCCACTTCTTCTCCGGGTTCAATTATGCCGACTTCATCCTGAACAACGTGGTGAAGACCGGCATCGCGCGGCTTCCATTCAATGTGATTGCTGAGTATGAGCAGAACCTGGACGCCGAAGATCATCCACTGGACTCTAAAGGCAAAGTTATCACCAGCCTGGGCAGCCAGAACAAAGCCTACCTGGTTGATGTCAGCCTTGGACAGCTTAAGAACAGGAACGATATCCAATTCGGCTATGCCTTCCTGCGGCAGGCACAAGACTCGGTAATCGCTTCATTCGATGAGAGCGATCAGCGCGCGCCAACCAACATCCTGCAGCACCGTTTTTACTTTAACTGGAGGATTAGAAACAACACCACCGCAGGCTTCACCTGGTGGCATGGTCGCACCCTGAACACCGGGCTGGAAAATGCTGCCAAGGTCGGCGGGTTGACCACGGGCGCCGTGGAACCTTACCTCAACCGTTTGCAGTTTGACCTGATCTACTCGTTCTAAGAGGGCTCGTTCTAAGAGGGCATCCCCTTGAAGCGCTGCCGTAACCCGGCAGCGCTTTTTATTTCCACTTCATCACATCAGCCTCAACGCAGGCCTGCAGATAATCTGCCACCAACTCTACCGAAATCGGCCCGTATTCCGCCGACACCGCATCTCTGATTTCTCCCACCTTGCGTTGCCCATTAACGAAGTTAACAATCTCATAGGCATAGAACTCGCTCTGGTCCTGCGCATTTAACAGGCGGGTTGCCGAGGAGTTCAGCAATTTGATCTGGGAATAGCGTTCCGGGCCCAGGCGCGCGAGCAGCACATTGTCGTTCTGATAAGTAAGTGGGCCGAAGTCGCCAATGCGCTGCGGGATCTTTCCTGCGTTTGGATCCGCCGCCCAGGGTGGGCTGGGTACTTTCTCAGTGGCCCCTTTATGCTTGGGTGACTGCTGGATTGGCCCCGCGTAGGTCGCGACCTGCTGCCTGAGAACACCATCTTCTGCCTGAATGGAAAATCCTGCTCCAGCGAATGCTGCCAACGAGCGCAACACGCCGAGCTCTCGCATTAAGGACTGCTGAAGAAAGTTTTCAGCTTCATACCGCGACTCCGAATCCTTCTTTTCGCCTTGAGACAATTGCAGCGCCCGTTGCGAGGCATCCGCCAAACGCTTTTGACAAGCCGCCCGAACGAAGGGCAGCGCATCATTCGCCCGAGCCTGGTCCATGGCAGCGTATACGTATCCCGAGGCTGCGCCCAGCAGTGCTACTCGCCGAAGTTTGGTTGCATCGATCTGGGCCAGCGAGTCGTGGTCGGTATGGATGTAAATATCCGGCCAATCCCGCAGATACAGCGACGGAACAGCGATGGTGGATGAGTCGTATTCTTCGTGATCGCTGCCGGCTGAGTATGGGGTGAGATCGGCCCAGAATTCGTTTCTGGTCCCCAGATCTCCCGCACGGTTCTCAAGAACGGCGGCCTCGGGGTGGGCGCCACTCTCTGCATAATCAGCCGCCCCCGAGCGAATGATTTCCATAAGGCTTGCGCCCACATCTGTAACAAAGCTGGGCAGCGACCACGGCGTCTCAGTTACATGAAACACAGATTTATTTTTAAATGGGTCACCGCCCACCATGTCCATGTGGACGTTTGCACGAAGCTGACTGCGAATTTCCGGATGACGATCAAGATAGGCCATAGTGCCTTCTATCTCTGGCCCCCAAACGAAGCGCAGTGTCCGCTTTGGCCGAGCAAGCGCGTTTCCGGCAATGAGTCGCGAAAGCACTCTGGCACTCTCAAGTATGGTCACGCAGCCACTGCCGTTATCATTGGCGCCCGGTCGCTCGTGATCCAGATGACACGAGAACACAACCTCGCCTGCGCTTGGATCCGTGCCCGGGATGATGCCGCTGATCACCGTCCAATGGCCGGGACCGACTTCAGCCTTAACCCGAGCGCTCAGAATGATCTGCTCTCCCGCGTGCAGGCGCGATCTCAGCGCCTCCGCACCATCCCGCGAGACCATGAAGGCAAATCCGGAATCGATACGCGCTTCGAGATGGCCCCAGCGTATCAATCTATGGTCGACACCCGACCACGCCGTGGTTTGATTTGGCATGTCGCTTACGATCCCGGCTGCGCCGTGCTTTACGACCGCAATTTCCTGCACTCGAGAAAGAACGCCATCCGCCAGGACAATCTTCCCGCGCACGTCTTTGCCGGCGTAATCAGATTCGCTCGCGCCATCACCGACATCGACCAGCGCGGTTTCAACCTCTGCGGAGTGACTGTAATCGGCAAGTCGAATCGGGTCGGTTGCCCAGTCGGCGATCAGCGCGTGCTGCGGCCGCACTTCCCACAGGCTGCCAGCTTCCACTGTCCATCCCAGATAAGCGCGCATCAGCCCGTACCGGGTTTTGCCGTCGGCCGGGAACTCTTCGCTGGTCACGTTTTGAATGCCATACTCACGCGCGCGCTGCTCGATAAACCTGGCCGCCTGGTCGAACTGCATGGTGGCGGGCACGCGATGAAGGGTTGTGAGATAGCGGAGATTTTCGTAAGGGGCGGCTCCATTGGACTCTTCTCGCAGCGCAACCCACTCCTGCTTTGAGAGGAACGGCGTTTGCGCCGTCACAAAAGAGCACAAAAGAGTCAGTTGCAGAACGATTTGAAGCCGTTTCATAGGAATCGCAGAATAACATTCGCTCATCAACTTGGCCTAGAATTCTAGACGCGGGAATTGGTGCTGACACTGCAAGCCCATGGGAGTGATTCCATTTGATCGTCTATCTGGTTGATGGCACTTATGAATTATTCCGCCATTACTACGCGTTGCCATCAGCGAAAGATCGCGACGGGCACGAGGTAGGCGCGGTCCGGGGAGTGCTTCGCTCGGTGCTGGGCATGATGCAAGCAGGCGCAACTCACATCGCGGTGGCGACCGATCATGTGATCGAGTCTTTTCGCAATGACTTGTGGCCGGAATACAAGACCAGCGCCGGGGTTGAACCTGATCTTCTGGCGCAGTTTCCTTTACTGGAAGAGACGCTCTCGGCAGCAGGTATGGTGGTGTGGCCGATGGTGGATTTTGAGGCTGATGATGCGCTGGCCGCCGGGGCAGCGGCAGCTGCTCGCGATCCTCGAGTAGAGCAGGTAGTCATCTGCACACCGGATAAAGACCTGGCCCAGTGTGTGAGCGGAACGCGAGTGGTGCAGTTGAACCGGCGCACCCGCGTCACGCTGGACGAAGCGGGAGTGTCAGGAAAGTATGGAGTTATGCCGAAATCTATCCCGGACTACCTGGCCCTGGTGGGTGATTCGGCCGACGGGTATCCGGGCCTGAGCGGCTGGGGTGCGAAATCATCGGCGGCGGTGCTGGCGAAATTTCTTCATCTTGAGTCAATTCCACTAGATTGCCGTGAATGGCGCGTGAATGCCGCGAACGCAAGTGCGCTGGCGGCGACCCTGAGTCGGGAAATGCAACAGGCATTACTGTTCCGAAAACTGGCAACTCTCAGGACAGATATTCCGCTTTTTGAGAACGTGGACGAACTGAAATGGACCGGGCCGCGCCCGGAATTCGATTCATTAGCGGCCCGGCTGGACGGAGCCAGGCAGCAAGCTGCCGACTCCGGGCCTGGAACATCCGGGCCGGCAGTGCAAAATCTTAAAATGCCGAAGTTGCGGAGAAAAGCCGCAGAGAACTGATGCTCAGCTCTCGTTAGAACCTCAGCACGATTCCGGTGGAAAGTTTCAGGTTGTTCTGGGTGTTCGAAAAGAAGCGGGTTTGCAGCAGATCACCCTGAAAACGCCAGGCGACCGGGGCAAAGAGCTTGTAGTCGATGCCTCCTCCAATTGAGGTGGCAAGCGAGGTGTCGGATTGCGATAATCCGGCGGTTTGCGAGCTTTCGCTGATATGGGCGGCTCCGAACAGCGCTTCCGCAAAAGGGGTGAACCGTCCGATTGAGAACGAAAGACGCGGGCCAAAAACATAACTATGCATGTTGGCGTGCGCGTTGCCGGTGACAGGCACGCATGGGGGAGTTGGAATCGCCTCGCAATTGATGGTGAAGTCGTGCGAACCGTAATGCCCGGTGAAGTCGGCAACTATCCCCACGAAGGGGAACACCTTGCCTTCTAGCGAGGCTTCCCAGCCATTCAAGCTTCCAGTTCGGGTGGCATCGAAGGCGGGTGACGGACCGGGAAACACGTCCGCGCGCGCATAGGAGTAGCCCACGAACACGTTTCCTTTGGGCACCAGTTGAGCGCAGGCAGTACCGGCGCATACCAGAATCAAGAACGCAACAGGAATAGTTCTGCTCATTTAAACCTGCTCCTTACCATCTGCTGGTTTGGTTTTGGTCTTTGCCCTTAGATGCCGGGGATATGGGCGGGGGACTCACAATGCCAACATACAAATACTCCCACACGGTGCACATGCCTCAGTAGACGATGCGGGAAGCGTCCGTACGACCTACTACCGCCTCTAACATATCGTGCCCGGACTCATAACCGTGTGTGGTGGACAGTTGACACTCGTCTAACTCTTTCCACGATGAGAGATCGCGTCCGAGAAGCACTTCGAGGGCTTCCACTTCGGGCCTGAAGTACTCGTGAAGCTGCAGCCAGGTATCACGCGAGGGCTCGTCGAAAGAGCGGCCGCCGCCGAGAACATATTTTAAGAGAGGCGAGTGTTTAAAGAGCGTCACGAGCGCGTTCAATCGGCGTGCTTTCAACCAGTCCGCAAACATCATGGCGCTATGAGTACGAAAATAGCTGCGGGGCTTCGTCATGGCGTCCGAAGCGTGCACGCGTGTGACCTGAGACTCTGAGAGCTTGAATCTGGCAATGCCAACAAAGTCCGCAACGGCGTCGACAAACGATTGCGGCCGCCGCTGAAGATCGTCGAATAGAGCGGGCATGACACGTTCCTGCCCCAAAGCCCTTTGCCACGCCCGGAGATGGGTCGAGTAACGGCTCGACTCGAGCAGTTCAGGATCTTTGATGAGCGCCTCTTCAAAGCTCCAAGGAATGAATCCATAAGCGGACTTAAGGCGATAAAGAGAAACAATGCGCTCAACCCGATTTCGAAAGATACAAATAACGCGCGCGGGAGAGGGCAGATTGGAGATGCGTTGCCGGGCGTCGGCTGAAACGAAGTAGGTGGGAGCAATTTCGCCAATTGGCTGCCCATCCTTCCGCCGGCGGAAATGCGAACTGTACCACTTGAACCCACGATCGAAGTGAGTATCGAAGAAACGTGTTTCCTTGGAGACTGTGGGCAAAACAGCGTCCGATTGCAAGACTTCGTGTAGCCAACTGCTTCCGGTGCGGGGCGGTCCGATTACAAAAAATGAAGGCAAACACAATCCAAGACCGCGTCGACCCATCCGAACTTTCTCCTGAGCCCAAATTGGACTCGACGTAAATGCCTGCTGAACATCGACTGCTTACCTGGACGGCTGAGGAACAAACAAGCAAACAACGGCACACACCCAAGTCTGAAGCTTCGATGAGGACACCTCCAGGACGGTTGCGTGGAATTCGGAGGTCAATTATTCATCTCCTTTTCACTGAAAAGCTTTGGTTACAGGTATTGGCCGACCCCACCCAGCCGGGAAGTTTTCGCCTGTCAGGCGCAGATGGTTCCGCAAATCGTACGGCCGTCCCAACCTCAGGCACGGGCCACTAATTCGCAACGCTTCCGCATGCCCCGTCCTCATGTCCAGGATTGTCCAGGACGGGGCTTTTATTTGGCCGAGAATTGCCTTGCAGAGGGTTCTCAACCCAGTGATTCTGAAGGTTCATGTCCCGTTGTTCCTTGCTGTCCACAACTTCGGCAGTCGAGAATGAATGCAGCTCTCAACCTGCCCCCGGCATCTGAAAAGACAGGAAAGTTGCACCAGGCGGGCGCGCAGGTGAGGGCATAATTCAATCCAAGTTGGCGTGATGAAGATTCGTACATTTGTTATCGGCTACGTTTTGGCGCTGGCCCTGCTGGTTTTCGCTAATCGTCGCTCGGAGATACCGCCGAACTCCGGTTTCCGTAGCGTTATCGATTTGACGAGCACCTCGGCGGGGAACAACAAGGTTCAAGCCGCCGCCTCTAGAAAAAGCCCGATAGAGCCTGGGAAAGCCACACAGATCGTGGCTCCATCGTCATATTCGCCAAAGCTATGGAGTGTTGACCAGATTCCAGGTGAAAGGCTTGTGGCCCCGCTGGCGGTAATTCACGCGAACGGGAGTTCGCCGGTTTCGATGAATGACGTTGTCAGTTACGAGAAGAATTACGGTGAGATTCCGCTTGGGTCCGTGGTCCTGGCTCGGGTACAGGGTGATGTTTCGAATGCGGCGTTCTCCAGCGACGCGATGAAGTTTTTGTTACATGCGCGTAATGTGATCGGCATCGGAATGGAAGCTGAGATGATGCGGAACTCAGAACCCGACACTTATGCTCTTTCTCATAGTGCGTACCTGCTCAACAACCTTAACAATCTCGAAAAGGTGCCTGCGAGCGGCTCCATGGTGATGGTCGCTCCTTCCAAACTGCGTGCCGCCACGGCTGGGCCAGTTCGCGTTCTGGCACTGGTGCGATAGCTTTTCTGCAGCTTATAACTGATCTGATTCATCTCTGTGGGCGGAGGTATTCCATGAGCGACGCCCGCTATCCAATCGGCAAATTCGAGTTCCATAACCCGCCCAGCCCGGAAGAGCGGGCCATATTGATCAATCACATTGCAGAAACTCCCGCGAAGCTACGATCCGCCATACAAGGCCTCACATCTCAACAGATGGAAACTCCTTATCGCGAGGGCGGGTGGACGGTGCGGCAAGTGGCGCATCATGTTCCGGAAAGCCACATGAATGCCTACATCCGATTCAAACTCGCGCTTACCGAAGACGAGCCTACGATCAAACCATACATGGAGGACAGGTGGGCCAAGCTGGATGATGTGCAGGTCACTCCGGTTGAGATATCGCTTTCACTGCTCGATTCGCTGCATGAACGCTGGGTTCGCCTCTTGCGCGTAATGAAAGATCAGGAGTGGAAGCGCGCCTTCAGGCACCCGGAATTAGGAGTAGTGCCACTGGATAAGAGCCTGGCGCTATATTCCTGGCATGGCAGGCACCATGTTGCACATGTCACTGAATTACGGAAACGGATGAATTGGTAGAAGCTATCTGGCTGCGGTGGGCAGGTCGGAATAGCGCCTAATGTCAGATCGTTTGCCGTTTTCAGCGGGTTTCCTGGCAGTTCCCTGAACCGCTGTTTTGCCCGGATAACGCACAATGGTGTCGCGGGCCACGAAACCATCGTCATTTCTAGCCGACGTCGAATTGCCCGCATTCATGCGCTGGCGCTTCGACGCCATGCTAACGCCTGCCGGAACAACAGAAGAATGCGGCCGCGAAGTTGGGTGCCTGCCATCCAGCGTCTCGCCCACCATCGCGGAGTCGGCTGAGACCTTCTGCAGATGCGCATCGTGCTGGTTGCCGGCATGCGACAGTGGCGGCTGCTGGTTCTGTTCCTCCGATTGGCTGATAGAAGGCGGGAGCGGTGAGACGCGATGAACCATTGTCATGGCGAACAGAATGAACAGCGCCAGAGCGGCTGCAACCGGAGCGGCTTTCCAAAAAAGCCTTTCATCCAGCTTCAGGCTGCTCCATGCAGCGACCATCGACCGGGATTTGGCAGACGCAACGCCTGCGACATTCATTTCCTGCTCGTCACCCGCGTCCTCAACAGCAAAAACCGGTTCACTCAACGGATTCCAGATAGGCCAGTCCGATGCCTGGGCGGCACCTACGTCATCATCAGCCTGCATTTCATTAGCTTTTGGCTGCTCAGCTTCAGCGACATCGTTGAGCGCAGCCACAGACTGTGAACTGGAAACTGATTCCACCGTCATTGGCTCGGCGTTAATAAGCTGTGCACTCTGCTCAATGGGAACCGCGGGGATCGGCCCGGGAGCAACGGTTTCATCGGACAAACGTGCTTCGACGTTCAGCGCAGATTCTGAAGCGGTGAGCGCAGCGGGTTCCAGCACTTCCTCCACACTGGCGTACACCGCAGTTTCCTGCGGTTGACCCTGCTGAGCCGAGCTCTCAATAACCGACAACTCCGCGGAAGCTTCCTGCAACCCCCCACTGACCTCAACCGATGGCGCTTCGGAATCTTTGCTGGTCATCATCGAAGCTGCGTACTGCTCGCAGTCGCCATTAGCGGGAGTTAAAACAGTATCCTGGTGCGCAGCTCGACCCTGATCGACTTGTGGGAGCAAGGGCACCATGGCAATAGGCCGCCAGGAATCGTCAACTGCGCCGGGAGCCATGAAGACTGCCACCGGCTCGCCAGATGGTTGCGAGCATTTTTCAAGTGCCTCTTCTATGGAGCACTCTTCCACGGATAGCTGGAGCTCCGCAGAGTCTGGCTGGGCTTCAGCCCCCGTGTAGACGGTAAAGCCCCGTGCACGAAGTTCGTCAATCAACGATTTGGAAGTTTCGGGTAGATCGATGATCCTGATTACTGCCATAACGAGGGTCCCCAACGCAGGTCGAAACGCTTGCTATAAAAAGTCGCCTTCAGCCAGACCGGTGCGAGAACTTAGGATGCCTCAACTGAAGCTTAAGTTTACTCCCGAGCTGATGGCTTTGCAGCGGGAAATGCCGCACGGATGGACATATGAAAATCTTTGCGCAATTCAATGTGCCCCATTCAGAACGCGGGTCGCACGTTCCAGAGCTGCGGCCAGAGCGTCAATCTGCTGTTTTGCCAATTGCAGATCATGCTTGTCAATCGCTTCGTTTACGCCGGGAATTACCACCGCGGCATAACCGGTGTACTGTCCGGGAGCATATATGGCGTGCCGGAACCAGGGGCGGTTTGGCAATCCGTCGGGCAGCAGCAGCGCGCTTTCGGCGTTGCGCAAAGCATGATTAAGCCGCGCAAGGTCTGAGCTTTGCTTCCGCTGCAGAGCCAACACCTTCGCGCCCGCCTGTTCAAATTTTCTGGCGCTATCGGCGGCTGGCTTGAAATCAGGAGACTGGGATCCAAAAGCTCCGTCCGCCTTTTTCTTGGCTGCGTCCAGATACGCCAGGATCTCCCGCCCATATTGTTGGTAATCATAGGGAAGGACGTCGGCATTGGCCATGCGAATTGCCTGCAATCCAAAAACGCGTGCCATCTGCTGCTCGTATTTGAAATCCGGATCGCCGAAGTTTTTGAACCAGTTGAAGTTGTCGAACACAGAGTGATAAACGCCGTAAGGTCCGGTCGAGCTCACGTCGGTGGAAGGCACCCCGACATGCTGCAAAAATACGGTGTAATCCGAGCCGCTTCCCAGATCGCCCACCGGTACATCCTGATTCACCTGCGCCTGCGGCGAGCGGCGGGAATCTCCGATTGCTTCAGTCGGAGTCTGAGCATTGTCAGGTTCAGGCCGGCTGGATTTCTGCCACGCATCGTAAACCGTGCCACCTTTGGCCCCAGGCACAGCCCGTGCCACATCGCGCAGAAACTGCTTGAGGCTGGGGACTGATGATGCGACAAATTTCGGCCCGGAAACTGCTACGTCCATGTTGAGATAGGCGACTGCGTTCGCCAGTTGAGCAGCGTGCTGCTCACCCCATTCAGTGGATCCAATCAGGCCTTCTTCTTCCGCGTCCCAGCTGCCAAAAATGATGCTCCGTTTCGGCTTCCAACCGGCCTTCAGGAGTTCGCCGACCCCGTGTACAGCCTCCAGCATGGATGCTGTGCCGCTGTTGGGATCGACCGCTCCGTAGACCCATGCATCGCGATGATTGCCCCCCACAACCTAGTCGTCCGGATACTCAGTTCCACGTACCACGCCAATCACATCCCAGATAGTCCGGAATTGATAATCCTGCTTCAGGTGCATCTTGACTTTCACCGGGCCCGGGCCGACGTGATAGGTAAAAGGAAGCGAGCCCTGCCAGTCGCGGGGAGAGTCCGGGCCTGCAAGGCGTTCCAGAATCGGCCAGGCATCCGCATAGGAAATCGGCGTGGTCGGAATGGCAGGCAACTGCGCCGACTTTTCGGGCAAAATACGTTGTGCATCCGGCAATGACGGGATGGAAGCGATCCCCGGCGTGGTGGGATCTCCGGGAAACTGAAACATATAGCCAATCGATCCGCGTTGCACGCCTGTGTCAGGACGCCACGGACCCTGCGGATACTTGTCGCCGCGCCGC
>QHZY01000143.1 GCA_003224855.1 Acidobacteriota bacterium
AACCTGTGGTCTCAATCTGAGAGTTCACTCCAGTGAGGCTCAGATTAAGCCGCAGTCGCTTTCCGGCATCCAGTGGCGGCTCGGTCAGCATGGCCATGCCTTGTTCACTGAGGTCCAGAACCATTCCGCCGGTGACCCCGTCAAAGCTGGCGTAGGCAGGGGACTGCACTTTGTGGCGGACACAGTGCCGCCGATCGAGCAGATCAGACATAGCGTGGCGCGCTGGAAGATAATGCGAGCAGCGCATGACTTTACGGAAGTGTTTGCGCGGATTCCCCCATCTTGTGAACAGCGGGTGACGCGGTAAAATCGATTTTGTTCAGCGTAAAACACATGACCAAAAATTCCTGGTGGTTGCGCTTCGCCACAGTTCTTCTTCTTCTCGCCCCCATTTCGCTCTTTGCCCAGAACGCAACCATCGTGGTTGACGGCTCTGCGCCTGCCCACCCTTTCCCGCATTTCTGGGAGCAGATGTTTGGATCTGGACGAGCCATCCTCAGCTTGCGCGACAACTACCGGCAGGATCTGCGCAGCGTGAAGCAGATCACCGATTTTAAATACATCCGATTTCACGCCATCTTCCATGACGAAGTCGGAGTGTACGACGAAGACAAGCAGGGAACTGCTGTTTACAACTTCTCTTACGTCGACCAGATTTACGACGGGATGCTGGCCAATGGCGTGCGCCCGTTTGTCGAGTTGAGTTTTATGCCGCGCAAATTGGCCGCGAAAGAAATTATTCAGGCGTTCTGGTACCAACCCAATGTTTCGCCTCCAAAAGATTGGAACAAGTGGGAGGACCTGATCACGCAATTCACCAGGCATCTCATCGAACGCTATGGAATTGAAGAAGTCAGCCACTGGTACTTCGAAGTATGGAACGAACCAAATATCGACTTCTGGGGCGGCGATCCGAAACAGGCAACCTACTGGGACCTTTATGATCACACGGCACGGGCTCTGAAGGCTGTAAGTCAAAAGCTGCGTGTAGGCGGGCCGACCACCGCCCAGGCAGCCTGGGCCGATGTCTTCATTAAGCACTGCGCGGACCAGCACGTTCCGGTCGATTTCCTTTCTTCGCACGTGTACGGAAACGACAAAGCCGAAGACGTTTTCGGCATACACGAAACTATTCCTCGCAACCAGATGGTCTGTCGCGCGGTTAAAAAAGTTTACGACCAGATCAAGGCCTCATCCATGCCCGATCTGCCGCTGATCTGGAGTGAGTTCAACGCCAGCTACTTCAATGAGCCTGCGGTCACCGACTCCGCCTACATGGGTCCCTGGATGGCAGACACTCTGCGGCAATGCGATGGCCTCGCCGAAGTAATGTCGTACTGGTCTTTCTCTGATGTGTTTGAAGAACAGGGCGTGGTGAAGACACCGTTTTACGGCGGCTTCGGGCTGATCGCGGCGGACAATATACCCAAGCCGTCATTCAACATTTTCAAATTGCTGCACCACTTGGGAGAAGAACGTATTCCGCTTGATTCCGACTCCGCTCTGCTCACGCGGAGAAAAGACGGGACGTACATCCTGGCAGTCTGGAATTACAGCGCGCCGGAAGACGCGGGCACGCCTAAAACTGTCACTTTGCAATTGAAAAATATAAAAGCCAAGCGCGCTGCGATCTCGCGGGTCGATCGTGACCACGGAGATGTTCATCCGCTCTACGAAAAAATGGGTTCGCCTCGATATCCGACTACGGCGCAGATCAAAGACCTGCAGCATGCTTCCGAGTTGGGACGGCCGGAGCCGTCGAAGATTCAGAATGGAGCGCTCACTCTGACGTTGCCTGCAAAGGGGCTCGCGGTTATCGAACTGAAGTAGTTCATCCGCGCACACTGGGTTTTAAGATTTGTTTTCGCTCAGAGCCGCCTCGGCGCTCGCAATGAGCAACGTGGAAAATCCACTTGCTACAATGAATGAATGGCAGTCGAAAGGACCTTGGGCCGGTGATCGTAGGCGTTCCGCGCGAGTCTTACCCGGGAGAGCGGCGGGTCGCGCTCGTGCCCATGGTCGTGCCGAACCTGACCAAAGCCGGCTTTGAAGTCATCATTGAGACCGGCGCTGGGCTGCAGGCCGGCTACCCTGACAAGGTTTATGCCGAGAAGGGCGCAAAAATTATCTCCGAGCGTGCCCAGGTTTTTGCCAGCGCCGACTTCATCCTGCAGGTACTCTGCTATGGCTCGAATGATGTCACGGGCAAAGCTGATCTTGCCCTTATGCGCCGTGGTCAGACGCTCATCGGCTTCCTGCGCCCGCTTGGCTCGGCAGAGGTGCTGCAGGAAATCGCCGCTACCGGCGTTACCTCCTTCTCTGTGGAACTCGTGCCCCGCACCACCCGCGCCCAGAGCATGGACGCGCTTTCATCCATGGGCACCATCTGCGGTTACAAAGCGGTGCTGATCGCGGCCGACCGCTTGCCCAGAATCTTCCCTATGTTGACCACTGCCGCAGGAACGATCACTCCCGCTCGCGTGTTCGTGATCGGCGCGGGAGTTGCAGGCCTGCAGGCGATTGCCACCGCTCGGCGGTTGGGAGCCGTCACCTCAGCGTATGACATGCGCCCTGCCGCCAAAGAGCAGGTTCAGAGCCTTGGTGGGCGCTTTGTCGAGTTGCCAATCGAAGCCAAAGACGCTCAAGATGCGCGCGGTTACGCTCGGGCACAGGACGAAAGCTTTTATGACCGGCAACGCGAGTTGCTGGGGCGGGTAGTCGCCGAAAGCGATGTGGTCATCACCGCCGCGGTCATTCCCGGAAAGAAATCACCTGTCCTGATTACCAGGGAGATGGTTTTGAAAATGGCGCCCGGTTCGGTCATCTTCGATTTGGCCTCCGAGCGTGGCGGAAACTGTGAACTCACGCGAACCGGCGAAACCGTGGTCGAGCACGGAGTAACCGTCATCGGCGCCATTAACCTGGCCAGCGGTGTTCCATATCATGCCAGCCAGATGTACGCGCGCAACGTAACCGCGTTCCTTTTGCACCTGGTCAAGGACGGCAAGCTGCAGCTCAACTTGAATGACGAAATCATCCGCGAGACGCTGGTTACTCATGATGGCGAAATAGTAAACGACCGTGTGCGCGATTTTTTTCAGCTGCCTGCGCCGGCGATGGTGGGCAAATAAATATGCAACTGGATCTGATCGACGCACTCTTCATTTCCATGCTGGCGGCCTTCATCGGGCTGGAAGTGATCCGGCGCGTATCGCCGCTTTTGCATACGCCGCTCATGTCGCTGACCAACGCGCTGGATGCCATCGCCGTCCTGGGCGCGATCATTCTCGTGGGCGAGCACAAAAGCCGGCTCGCCTTCATTCTCGGTTTTATCGCCATTGTTGCTGCCACCAGCAATATCGTAGGCGGATTTCTGATCACTGACCGCATGTTGAAGATGTTCAAATCCAGCCGTCCAGCCAAACCATGATCACTCCTGCATGACCGACTTCGCCGGCAATCAGACTGTCATCGAAATCATTTACCTCGTCGCCAGTGTGCTGTTCATCCTGTCGCTGAAGTTCATGAGCTCGCCTGCAACTGCGCGTTACGGCGTTTGGGCGGGCGAAGTTGGCATGCTGCTCGCCATTTGTGGCACGCTGCTGCATCACGGGATCGTCGATTTCAAGTGGATCATCATCGGCCTGGTGCTGGGTTCGGGTATTGGCATTCCGCTGGGACTCGTCCAGATGACCGCGGTTCCACAGCGGACCGCTCTCAGCCACGCCTTCGGCGCTCTCTGCGTAACGCTGGTCGGTACCGCTGAATATTACCTGCGCTCGCCCGACGTGCCGCGCTTCATGATGGGCGTGCTCTCGTTCGAAGTGATTCTCGGGGGCCTGACCTTCACCGGCAGCCTGATGGCCGCCGGCAAGCTGGAAGAAGTGCTGCCGCAGCGGCCTTTAATCTACAAAGGCCAGAACCTGGTCAACTTCCTTCTGATGGGGATCGCAGTAGCGGTGGCGGTATACCTGGTGCTGAATCCTGGCGCGCGTGAACTCTTTCCGGTGATGCTCGGGCTCGCACTCATCTTCGGCGTGCTGCTGGTTATCCCGATCGGCGGCGCGGACATGCCCACCGTGATCTCGCTGCTGAATTCTTACGCCGGACTTTCGGCAGCAGCCATGGGATTTGTTCTCGGAAGCAAGCTGCTGATCATCGCCGGCGCGCTGGATGGATCATCCGGCCTGATTCTTTCCGTGATCATGTCCAAGGCCATGAACCGGTCTTTCGCCAACGTGCTGTTCGGCGCATTCGGACAGGTGCAACAGGTGGCCGCAGGAGCGCAGGAGGCAAAACCTGTTCGTACCGCGACGCCCGAAGAGTCCGCTGCCATTCTTTCAGCCGCGAACAAGGTGGTGGTTGTTCCCGGCTACGGGATGGCGGTAGCTCAAGCGCAGCACAAAGTTCGTGAGCTTTACGACGCGCTTACCCGCCGTGGCGTCGATGTTCGCTTTGCCATTCATCCGGTAGCCGGGCGCATGCCCGGGCACATGAACGTCCTGCTCGCCGAAGCAGACATCCCGTACGACCGGCTGATCGACATGGAAGAGATCAATGGAGACTTCCCGCAAACCGATGTCGCCCTGGTGATCGGAGCCAACGATGTCACCAATCCTGCCGCACGCAACGATCCTTCCAGTCCCATCTACGGCATGCCGATCCTTGATGTGGATAAAGCCCGCACCGCCATGGTCATCAAGCGCGGGATGAGCCCGGGCTTTGCCGGAATCGACAATCCGCTCTACTACGACGACAAGACCCTGATGCTCTTCGGAGATGCCAAGGGCTTTGTAAATAGCATCGTGCAGGAGCTGGGAACAGAGAAGTAAATTCTCTGTGGGTCGGCCATTCTTGTCAGACAAAGCACCCAGCTTACTCAACTTCAGATCGCTTCAACACAAGGCCCCTCGGACAAGAAAATCCGGCCCCCTAGGGTAAATGATCCATGTAACAAGGAGCGTTGGTGGGCTGGCTGGGAATATTGCTTGGCGGCGTCATCCAGGGTGCCGTGAAATCGAAGAACTCCGTCATATCGATCTGCGCCGCATCACGCGCGGTCAGGCTTGAGATGTTAAAGCGAGTCTCGATAAATTTCAGAATCGCAGTATGGTCGGCGACCGTGTGCGAAACGTAACTTTTCTTGCTGAATGGCGAGATCACGATTATCGGTACTCGAAATCCGGTAAAGACAAAATCGCAGGTTATGCCCTGCTTAGTCGGGTCGCTGCAGATATCCCCATTGCCGTTCGTACCCGGATTCAGATCTACTGGCTTGATTCCGTCAGGGCTGACCGTGGGCTGCGGAGGCACATGATCGAAAAAGCCACCGCCCTCGTCAAAGGTCAAAATAAAAACAGTATCCTTCCAGGACGGGCTCTGCATGAGCGCATTGATGAGGCTGGCCACATAATTTGCTCCTGCCTGGATCTTTGCGCCCGGCTTGGAATCATCCTGACCGGCATGTTCATCGGTGCCGCTGGCAAAGCCGGGATCGATTTCTGCAACCGCCGGCAGATTGCCATTTTTTACGTCATCAAGAAACTTGCTCGCTGGGACAAAGTGGTCAGTGTGACTGTTCGCAAAGGTGTACATCCCCAGTTCGGTATGCGGTGGAAGAGAGCCGAACTGTGAGTCTGTGACGTAAATTTTCCACGATTTTCCGGCTTCTTCCAAGGCCTGAAAAATTGTCTTGTTCGTGAACTGCGTCGATCCGCCAGTGTCTTCGCTCGCGCCTAGCGGCGGATAGACATGTCCCAACGAAGTCGCTGCCATCAGAAATTCACGATTGGGCTGGGTGCGCGTCATCACCGGTGAAAACCAGCGATCAGAGGTACCGAAATTCGACGCCATGAAATAGTAGTAGGGCAAGACATCTTGATCGTAATAGCCCATCACTCGCATGCCATTTACATCGCTTTCCGGAGGATTGGCGCCCGGCACATATTGCAGGTTGCGCACATCGTGCGCGGCCGCATGTACGAAACCGTCCATCGTGGCGGTCATGGAGAGCGGGTCTGCCACGTTCCACGCCACATGCGATTCGTTCCACGACGGGCTGGGATTTTCCACGCACTGGCTCTGCAACTTGAATGACTGAATCAATGGCGCCGCAGGGTCGATGGCCCCGTTCAAAACCGTAACGCAATCGTTGAAAGGGGCTGGCGATTGTTGAAATGGAAATGCCGGATCGCATCCCGGATTGGTCGGCACTGGGCCAGCCGGATTGTTGAACTGGGGCAGGCCGTCAAAAGTACCCGGATAATTGTTCGCGGCCCGGTACGCCTGTAACGCTCCGAAATAATGATCCAGGCTGCGGTTCTCCTGGACCATGAAGACGATGTGATTGATCGACTGTAACGATCCAGTGAAAGTGGCGGTGACGGTTTGACTGCCGCCCTCAGACACCGTACACGTCATATCCGTACCGGAGCAGGCGCCGCTCCAGCCGGTGAACTGCCCGCCACTTGGTGGATTTGCTGTCAACGTCACGGTGGTGCCGATGTTGAAGCTGGCGTTGCATGTGCTTCCGCAATCGATTCCATTGGGAGTACTCGTAACGGATCCGCCTTGAAGGCCGGCCAGGATTACGCTCAGGTCAAGAGGAGTGTTGGGGGGTGGAGGAGGGTTAGGGTTCCCTGAACCAGTGACCACACCCTGCGTTAGCTGAACAGCAAATACGTGCTATTCTGGGCGGCAATGTCGCAATTCGTTAACATTCTGCGCAAGAAATGGTTCAAGGTTGGGGTTGTCATTTTCGTAGTGTTCTACCTGGCGGCGTTGACATTTATCTATTGGGCAATGCGCCAGCCACCAGAAGAGTTCGGGCGCGTGATGTCAAAACTGCCGGCGCCAGTCGTGTTCCTCGCGTTTCCATTTGAAGCGCTGTGGATGAAGGCGCGGGCCGGCGCACTGAAGGTCGGCGATCCGGCTCCGGACTTCTCTCTATCAAGACAAGATAAAACCGGCGCCGTGCAACTCGCGACCCTTACCGCACAGCAACCGGTTGTGCTGGTGTTCGGCAGCTACACCTGACCGCCCTTCCGGCGGGAGGTTCCCGCCCTTAACAAGCTCTACGATGACTACAAAGATCGCGTGCAATTTTATGCCGTGTACATTCTGGAAGCGCATCCCAGCGATGTCTGGCAAATGAAAAGCAACATTGAAGACAAGGTCGTCTTCGCCAGCCCGAAAACTTTTGAAGAACGCGAGTACGTGGCCGGCGCGTGCGTGCGCAAGCTGGGAATTAGATTTCCCGCCTTGATTGACGGTTTCGACAACACGGCTGAGAAGGCCTATACCGGCTGGCCTGACCGAATTTACCTGATCGATAACACCGGCCACATCGCCTACAAGAGCAAACCCGGTCCCTTCGGTTTCAAACCCGACGAGTTAAGCGATGCTTTGAAGCGCACTGCGCCTGCTGGGCGATCCATCAGCACTCGCGGGACAAGTCCGGCTTTGCGTTAATAGATTGCGGCTTTGATTGCGCTTACGCGTTCCGCCACACATCCTGGCTCGATCAAAAGCAGTTTGAAGCCGAAGTCCCGGTAAGGTTGAAACCGCAACAGTGGAGGACTAGGCTCTCGTTACCGCGCCTTCTGACGCCGACGACACCAGCGCCGCGTATTTCGCGAACACTCCGGCGCGATACAACGCAGGGCGTGGCTTATAGGCAGCAAGGCGCTGCTTCAAAGTTGCGTCGCTGATATCCACTTCCAGCACCCGCAGATTCACATCGATGTGAATCATGTCGCCTTCGTGTACCGCTGCGATGGGGCCGCCCAGAGCGGCCTCAGGCGAAACATGTCCCATCATCAGCCCGTGCGTCGCGCCGCTGAATCGTCCATCCGTCAGCAATGCAACGGAGTCTCCCATGCGCTCGCCCACCGGCGCGGCGGTCACCCCCAGCATCTCCCGCATTCCGGGTCCACCCTTGGGGCCCTCATTGCGGAGCACCATCACATCGCCTGCACGAATCTGTTTGGAGGTCACGGCCGTCATCGCGTCCTCTTCTGACTCGAATACCCGCGCGGGCCCGCGATGACTCAGCCGTTCATGCCCACTGATCTTCGCCACACAACCTTCCGGCGCCAGATTGCCTTTCAGAATCACCAGGCCCCCGGTCTGCTTCAGCGGCCTCTCTAATGGCGCGATGACTTCCTGATTGGGGGTCTCGATCGCGCTCTCGGATTCCGCTGCAATGCTCAAACCGGTCACCGTCAGTGCCTTGGAGTGCAGCAGGTTCCCGCGCAGCAATCGCCGCAGCAGCAACCGTACGCCCCCCGCGCGATGCATATCTGCGGCCACGAATCTGCCCGAAGGCTTGAGATCAGCCAGCAGCGGAGTGCGCTCGCTCACCTTCTGAAAATCATCGATGTGCAAGGGCACTTCCGCCTCCCGCGCAATCGCCAGCAGATGAAGAACCGCATTGGTTGAGCCGCCCGTTGCCGCCACTCCGGCAATTGCATTCTCGAAGGCATCGCTGGTCAGTATGTCGCGCGGACGGGTACCCCGTTTCAGCGCCTCCATCACTAAGCTTCCGCAGTTGAACGCGACCTCATCTTTTCTTGGATCCATCGCTGGCACGCTGTTGAACCCCACTGGCGAAAGCCCGATCATCTCCATTACTGTGGACATCGTGTTCGCGGTATACTGCCCGCCGCATGCGCCTGCCGCCGGGCACGCTACATCCTCCAGTTCTTTCAGTTCCTGATCTGAAATTTTTCCCGCCGCGTTTGCGCCCACCGCTTCAAACACATCCTGGATGGTGACGTCTTTCCCCTTGAATCTTCCTGGAGCGATTGTCCCTCCATACAGCACCATGCCCGGCAGGTTCATCCGTGCCAGCGCCATCGCCGCTGCGGGAATAGTCTTGTCACAGCCCACCACGCAAACCACCGCGTCAAACAGCTGCCCGCGGCAGACCAGTTCGATTGAATCCGCGATCAGCTCACGGCTCACCAGCGAGGCGCGCATGCCCTCTGTTCCCATCGTCTCGCCGTCACTGATCGCAATGGTGTTGAACTCCATAGGGGTTGCGCCCGCCGCGCGTATCCCTTCTTTCACCTTGGCCGACAATCGCCGCAGATGAAAGTTGCAGGGCATGGTTTCAATCCAGGTATTGGCCACGCCGATAAGCGGTTTGCTGAGATCGCTGTCGGTAAATCCGACAGCCTTGAACATTGCGCGGGCCCCGGCGCGATCACGCCCTTCGGTGATCAGCCGGCTGCGGTGCTTGGGATCCATGGGGATTGATTATGCCAGAAGGACTCTGATGACAACATCGCGGGAAGCAGTGATGAGACTAAGCAGTCGCCGACCGCACGGACTCGTCGCCGGCCGAAATCGGCGGATGTGGCACTCCAAGGCCCGTTTCAAACTCAGCAATCGATACCTGCACCTCGGTCACATCCACGATCGCATACCAGTCGCGCCGCAATTGCCCGATCTGTTTGGGCGTGACTTCCAGCAACAGTGTTGCCTGGTGCCCGTTCGCATTGGCCTCGGCCTTCACGTAGGGTAAATCCAGCGCCCGCCGCGACGCAGCATTGATGATTCTCATCAACGTCCCCTGGGTGTTGCGATAGTGAATATGAAAGATGTGCATTCCAGTGCTCCTTATCCCCTTACATAGCGACAGCCGCCCTCGGCTGTTCAGTCGAGCAAAGCTCGGTGGTTCCTGAACTCAATCCTCTTCCAGCAACATCTCCGAAAGAGACGCTCCCGCCGGAACCATCGGAAAAACATTCGCCTCGGGTGCGGTATCAAATACCAGCAGCTCCGACTGCGGCGAATGCAGAAACCGCTCGAGTTCATCGCTCGTTTCCGGCGAGATCGGAAATTCCCGCATCGCATCTTCGCTGATGCGCTGCCCGTGAATTTTGTACGCCTTTGAAATCGCAACGAAATCCGGATTGTCGCTCAAATCCGTCTCGGCATAATTCCGCTGGTAAAACAGCTGCTGCCATTGCCTGACCATGCCGAGGAACTTGTTGTCGATGATCACCATTTTGATCGGCAGTCCCAGCCGGTGCACCGTCGCCAGCTCCTGAATATTCATCTGGAAGCCGCCGTCGCCGGAGACGCACAGCACCGTCGCATCCGGCTTTGACATCTGTACGCCAATGGCCGCGGGCAACGCGAAGCCCATCGATCCCAGCCCGCCCGATGTAATGAACCCGCGTGGCAAGCATGACCGATACCGCTGCGCCGCCCACATTTGGTGCTGGCCCACATCTGCAATGACCACGTGATTTTCCGGCAGCCGACTGAAAAGCTCATCCAGAAAACGAATTGTCGGCACCGCCAACCCGCGCGGCTCTAGTCCCAGCCGTTCTTCGCCGCAGGCCACCCCCCGCCACTCTGACCAGTCGGGTAAAGAGATTCCCCGCAGCACCGCGTGTGTCGCAGGAATTGTTTCCGCCAGGTCGCCCACGATCGGCAACTCGCACTGCCGCACCCGG
>QHZY01000028.1 GCA_003224855.1 Acidobacteriota bacterium
AAGGAACCCCACAATGGTCATGCCCAGCGCGTAAATCCCAAGCGCCTCGGCACCTAGAGTTCGCGCCAGGAAAATACGAAAGAAATAGCCTGCAGCAGTCGTGAACAGAGAGCCGGCCAAAAAAAAACCGGATTCACGAGAGATCTTGCCAACGTGCGCGCGGAAATTCTGCTGCAGCGATGCCTGCCCCGCTGTGTTCGGGTCAATCAGCTTGAGAGGCAGGGGCGCATCCAATATTTGCATTTAAGTGCTGAGCGATTCCTGAAACACACTCTGTCTCGAAAGTAATCGTTCCAGAAGGGCGCCGTCCAGACGGGGAGCATCTACACGTGCACCTCTCTGGGTGTGAAGAAGTTGCGGGATGTTCGCCAGGGCATCGGGCGTGTCAAGGCGCTGGCCGACGCCGAATTTCACGAACTGCGAAGCGTACTCGGAATACGGATCGGCGAGCCATCCGCATAGAAATACAGGTATGGCTCGAGATGCGCACTCCAGAGCGATGCTGGATTGCACCGTCACCGCGAACTGCAGCGACTCCCAGAGATCGCCGGACATGGTCCCCGAGATCACATCTATGCCGCGTACCCCCGGCAGAAATTCTCTCAGCATTCGTCTAGTCGATCGCGCGCTTTCGAACGGGTGAAGCTTGATCGCCAGTTTGAGTTGTGTCGACTGGGCCAGCGACCACAGACGCGGGATCAAGTCGCGAAACACTTCCTTTTCGCGCCAACCAATGGCGGCGAACGGTTCGGAAAAGAAGACCAGCTTGTCGTGCTTAGCGTGTATTCGCCGCTCTTCGTTCGGCGAATTAGAAACAGACCCAGCGAAGATCAGGTTCTTTTCATGAAGCCCACATTTCTCTAATAGATAGTCTTGCTCCATCTCGGTCTTGGTAAGGTAAAAATCAGAATGAACTTGCTTGATCGCCATGCGGAAATCGAATGCGCCGTGGTGGCAGGCAATCGTGGGAAGCCCCCTTTGCTTCGCCAAAATCAGGGGAAGCCGAGAGTAAGGATTGCTATCATCGGCACAAACAACTGCTGAAATCGGCTGAGTGTCAAACAAATTTTTCCAGCTATCGCGAATGGCTAAGCCCCAGGGAAGAAGTGAGTGCAGACGATCCAGAAGCCCCAGCGAAAGTGCCATGCTGAATTCCGGAACCGAGTTCGCAAGCCGGCGGATCAGGCCAGCAAACGAAGATTGAAGATGCGAGCACTCGGTGTGATTGACATCCTGGAAATAGGCGTCAAGAGAGATCTGCGTGACGTTCCTGGGCACAACCGGAAGGCGCGCAGTGTCACGCGCGCACACCAATAGTAATTTCCGCTCGGGAACCCGCGCGGCAATCGCGACAGCGGTGCGCGACACGTTGACATAGGCTGAAGGCAGCAGGACTACGGCTTCCCCAAGAGGCTCGTGTCTGTGGCCAAAGTAGCGGCGAACAGAATGTTGCGGATCAAACTTATCCTTCACTGCCTGCGCAAGCTGATGGTGCTCCAGCGATAGCAAGGCGTGCTTGTATCTGGACACGCGATGCCACGCAGAATGAAACCGAGACTGCAGAATGTGAAGTCGAATCCCATTGGCATGTGACAGGGCGGAAGCAAGCGGGTTGCCACGGGATGCGTAGAGCTCGCAACCGGCTGGCAGTTGTTGGCTCAACCTGCGGGCTAACATCAATTGTCTTAAATCGGACTCGATGGAGAGAAAGAGTGCGTCCCACCAATCGATTCCGCCGTCATCAACAACGACATTCAGCCCTTGATGCAGAAGTTCGCGAGAAGCGCGCAAGTCTTCAAACCCATGCGCAAAATCGAAAATGCTCCGGCAGTTGGCGCCGGTGCGGCGACGCCAATACTCGTAGGTGGAAGCCGGCGCACGTGCGCAATCGATGACCATGTCCCATGATGCCGCCCCCAGGAAAGGTAGATCATCCGCGCTATCGAAAATTAGTAATTTCATTCTCAAGCTGCGAAAACCGCGGGTTCCAAAGCAGAAGCTGCGGTGCCGGAGGATGAGCGACTCAGGCACCTTTTAAAAAACCAGCGTTTGCGAATGAGCGAGAACTGAAATTCGAAGCCAGCGGTCAGGATCCCCCGTCTTGACAGCCAGTTTTCACTTGCACTGAATATCCATGGAGCGGAGCCGCTAACGCTCAACTGTTCCGCCAGCATTGAGAGCGCCCGCGGATAGTATCTGTTGCCGCGTTCGCTCCCCGGAGTCCAGCAGTCGAAGATCAGCTGGCGATCGGGCTGTTCAGAACTCAAAACCTGATCAAGTTCGGCCACGTGAAACCCGTCGAAGTTTGTGATCCAGCAAAAGTGCACAGGAATCTGATTCGGCGCAAGTAGCACGAACCCCCGTGCTCCCCCACTCCGGAGCCGTCGAGCCGCACGCAATAAATAAGCCTGGGTTTGAGGGTCATCGCAGTACAGCATTGAGGCTTCGGCGAGATCCTCGATCTGCACCGGCCTGAGCTGAAAGAGGATATGGTCCGGAGGCGCAGAAACTCCCCAGCCATAAAACAAGACTTCGTCTTCAGAAAAAGCGCGGCGCCAGATTCTCCTCAAAACTTTTTTGCCTGCAGGCAATAATCTCCGGTGCCTCGTGCTTGCAATGCGCTCACGCTGACGACGCAGGAATGACTCGACTGCGCCGGACCTTGTGGCAATTTTTGCCGATCGATAGCGGAGGGCTTCTTTGAAATGAGCCACAGGGCTTGCGTGAAGGGTGATATGTAAAGTCTCACGCGAGGCATTGGCGAATCGTTCTTTATATTCTTCCGCGCCTAGGCCAAGGTCAACCACATCTATGTCTGGAGTCTCACACGCGTCGGCAACCATTTTGCTCAGCAGGCATAGTCCCGGAGAGTTCTTCGTCATCTCGTGGAGAAATGTAGGTTGATACCAGAACCAAGTGCCGGCAAAGCGGAAACCGAAATTGAAGGCTACCGGCCTGTTGCCAACTATCAGACGGCTATTTGCGAGCCATCCATTCTCAGCAAGCAACCTGCTCAGTTCACGTAGAAATACGCGCCGTTCGCGATTTACAAGATTGCTAGTGCGTCCCATCGCAAGAAAGCGTGCCACATGCATTCGAAAGAAATCGGGAAGAGCATCGGTTACAAGCTTGCTGTCGCGATCGTGTGAGGTGCTTACCGCCCCGAGTTTCGACATCGACGCAATTTGTCGCTTTACAGCCTGTCGTTTTTCAACGCTGGCACGAACCCGCTCACGCTGCGTATTCTCTCCGAGAACAACTTGCGCGCAGTGGTAGGCGGTCCGGCTGTAAACGTGATAGCCGAAACCACGCGTTCTGGCGGTGAGCGCATTGACCGCAGGTGAATCCTTGGGAATGTTAGCAAGTGTGATGCCGGTGAAGCTGCGGGCCTTCAAATCGTTGAGCACTTGTTGGCAAAAAGCAGCAGCGTCGGCAGGCGCGCAAATGAAGTCACAGTAGTCTGCGGTTGCGCCACATAGAAAAAACGCTTGCTTCGGCTGTTGAAGCGACTCTGCCAAGGCAGCAACCCCAACCAGACGCTCTGCTTCATAACCGAGCCAGATTAGAGGTGTAAGAGATTGGTAAGCTCGACTGACGGCCAGTGCCCACTGATAGGTGTAAAAGATTTGTGGCCTTTCCATCCTGAACACGAGGTCATTCCATTGACGGCGGAGCGCTATGTCATCTGGAATTGTTCGATGAAGGATTAGACGCAAGTTTTCTCGCAGAGTTCTGGTTTACGAAAGACGTAATAAAACCAGTCTGTCACGAAAATTCCGCTTCGCCACGGGTAATCGTCTCCAAGCTGTGTTTCAACTTGGAACCCCCTGGCGGCAATATCTGCAATCGCGCGATTCGGAATCCAGCAGTGCGTCACTAATCCGCCGTGAGCGGGATCGAGAATGCACCCTTCACCTTGCCAAAAAGACACGAGACGGAATCGCTTTCGACATTCTCGCCAGCGTTGCTGCGATTGCCAGCCCAAACGCTAGCGTGCGCCTTCGCTGGCGACAAGCGGCCAAACAGAATGCTGGTTTTTGGGGTGTTGCAAAGCGGAATAGTGGGAGACCACTGCGGCTTGGTTGTAAATTCCCGATTTCTGCGGGATGCCGTGAACTGCGGAAGCCAGGCTCAGATGCACGCAGCACCGGTCCGGCGCGAAGCTATACTTTGAAGCGAGTGATGGAATCCCGAAACGTGGGCCTCGAACTCAGAGATCCGCATGTCGCGCGTTATATGAACGCGTGGCATTGCGAATTTGGAATTCGAGTTTTCTGCACGGTTTGTAAATGCGCATGAAAAACCTGCTTCGCGTGCCATCTGATATTCCCGGGATGTGGCGGAAGCCGCTGTTCCATAGGGATAGGCCAGCGCCCAGATGGACTGCCCAGTCAGTTGCTGCAATGCGGCACGATTTTCGCGGATTTCTTTGATCGCTGATTGTTCAGGCATATGGGCGAGCACGAGATGAGAACTTGTGTGTGCGCCTAATTCCATTCCGGCGTGAGCCAGCTGTACCAGTTCGCTCGCGTTCATAACCTGAAATCGTGCTCTGTTTCCAGAATCTTCAACGATTCCCTGATGGTTGAACTTCAGTTGTAACCAGATGTCGCAAATCGCGCTTTCCCGTTCCTCTTCCGGCATTTGAGAGAGGCGGACCAATGTTTGCCAGTAAGCTCCAGCAATCTGCTTCCGTTTGTTTACTGAAAGTTCGAACAACGGGTTGTCTACGCGAATCCGTAACGGAAGAGCTGCTCCTGCAAAAGCCAGGTAAAGCAGCTCGTGCCACAACATGGGTGAATCAGAGCGCAATGACGCACCAGTGATGAAGAATAAGCACGATAACTTCTCTTCGACCAGAACCGGAAGCATACAATCCATGCAGCTTCGTAAACCGTCATCGCAGCTTAGAAGCACCGAACGGTCAGGCAGGGTATGCCCGCCGTCGCACCAGGCGCGGAATTCGCAGGGCGAAATTACGTGGTAGTGAGCATTCAGGAATCTGATCTGTTGCCGGAAATCTGAAATGCTCACCGGGTTAGCGTCGATAACGGAATCCAGGCTGCGATACGACGCAGGCAGGACGCCGTGATAAGTCAGTACCACCGGTCCTGCAGTGGATCTGCGGCGCAAATAACCCGAGCGAGAGATCCCAGGATAGATCACCCGCTTCAAAAGCGGGCTGACCAGCCTCATGCGTTCTCCATCAGATCCCAACTCAAGGGAGTCCCCTTCTTGACGTCGCGTGCAGCTCGCTTTCCCAGCACTTGCGGCAAGTACCGCGTGTGCAAGCCATGGGACGGACGAATGGAGCGGATGTTGGAAGTCGAGAAGAGCTCTCCGCGCTTAACGTTATCGGTCACAAACAACGAGCGCCGGAAGACTCGGCTTCCTGTTTCTCTCTCACTCGGCCCAATGATTCCATTGCCTAATGCCTGTTCCGTCACGCGAACCGAGCGAACCATCTGCTCGAATTCGTCCGGCTCCAGAGAAAAGGCGGAATCCGGTCCGCCGTCAGAACGCTTGATAATCAAGTGTTTTTCGATGATGCAGGCTCCCAGAGCAACCGCCGCAACCGGGACCGCCAACTCCCGGCTGTGGTCGGAAAGACCTACCGGAACGTGGAAGCGATCCTTCAGCTGAACCATGGCACGCAGGTTCATCTCTGCTGGATTTGCGGGATAAGAACTGGTGCATTTCAACAATGCAATGTGTTTTGTTCCGCTTGTTCTGGCGTGTTCGACAGCTTCATCAATTTCGTCGACACTCCCCATTCCGGTGGAGATGATGAGCGGCTTGCCGGTTGCGGCAATTCGGCGGATAAGAGGAAAATCCACCAATTCGAACGAAGCCAGTTTGTAGGCGGCAACATCCATCTGTTCGAGAAAATCCACCGCGGTGTCATCAAACGGAGATGAAAACAGATCAAGATTCAAGGTGTCGGCGGCCTCTTTCAACTTAGGTTGCCACTCCCAGGGTGTATATGCCTCTGAGTAAAGCGAGTGCAGTGTCCGGCCGTCCCAGTTCGTGTTCGCCTGAATCCGAAATTCTTCCCGGTCAGAGCGAAGCGTGATGGTATCTGCAGTGTAGGTCTGCAATTTGACTGCATCCGCGCCGCAGTCTTTTGCTATTTCAACTAACCGGAGCGCATTCTCGAAGCTGCCATTATGGTTGGCGGAAAGTTCGGCAATTATGTAGACCGATTTGCCTAGACCGATCAGGCGTTCTCCGATTTGGATGTGATCGGCCATATCTTGATCAGTTCTGTAAAACCAGATGCATGGCGGCTTGGCCCTTGACTCTGGTCTGCTCCTTGCATACGAATCCCGCGCGCTCGAACAGCCGGAGTGAAGACAAGTTCTCGGGTTTTACATACGCGCTTATATCCCGGACAGGAATTGTCTGGGCCAGTTCTTGCAGCGCGCATTTCAGAACTGTCGCCGCCAGGCCTAGCCCACGGAATTGCTGGGCCAGCGATATGGAGACCACCGCGTTTTCTTCACTCAGTTTGAATCGGACAACGCCAATCGAATCCCCGTTCTGATTTTCGGCGATTCGAATCAATGTGTCCGACTCCGCCAGTCTCGATTGGAACCAACTGTCGTGGACGGGCCAACTGATAGTTTCCTGCGTGAACGATTGCTTTCGTACTTCAGGATCATTCGCCCATTCCCATAGAAGACGGCTATCGCTTGCCGTAACCGGACGTAAACGCACATAAGCCGCGAATAACAGCTCTGCAACGCGCTGAGCTCCACGTCCATCAATTAGGCTGCGGCCGGCTTGTGACATCCGCTCTCTCTCTTTGGACTCAGTTGCAAGCCGCAGCAATTCACTTGACACCGCCTCTGGCGAACAATCCATCGAATCGCCAAAATACTTGACTGCTCCGCCGTCAAATAGCGACTGCGCGGTATTTACCTGGTTCGAAGCGAGCGCAAACACAATTGCGGGTAAGCCCAGGTAACACATTTCCCAGCAGGTTGAACCGGCGGCAGAGATTGCCACATCCGCCCACGTCAACCAGCCCGGCATGTTTGGGGTGTCCGCCTCCAGGCGTACTTGAAGCCCGCGGTCCACAATCGACTGCTTCAAAGAGCTGAGGTCGCCGGGGTTCGGGCCGACCAGGAAAACTACATTGAAAGTGTGAGGTGGAATAAGCGCGAGCGCGCCCACGACACGCTCAAACATTTCGCGGGCATCTCCTCCTCCGAACGTAACCAGCAGGTTGCGGGCGGGATTGTTGATGGCCCGCTTCCAATTTTTCCAGTTCCGGAACTCACGCCGTAGCAAAACGTAACTGCTGCCCATCAGCAAACGAGCGTCCGGCGTCTTGTTCGCGTAATGCTCCTGACGCGCCCCAAGATTTTGATCCAGCACAAACTGCGAACGCCATACTCCCAGTTGACCATAATCGTCTATCAACAAACTGCGAACCTTTGCCGCCTCAAGCCCTCTCTGAAATGCTTCCTTGAACTCGTATCCATCCGCGATCAGCCATGACGCCTGATTTTCGCTATACAGCGCTCCGGTCATCTCAGCGTCTTCACGCGAGCCGCGGGTCGCCGGAAGATCTACGATCTCGAATCGCTCCGCTTCAATACGGGACCTCATGCCACCGAGTTCAGTCGCCGCGAATATGACTCGATCCCCCCGGCCCTGGATTTCCTGGGCAAGAGCGATGCAACGCCCGACATGTCCTGATCCGATGACCGCATTCGCATCGGCTCGGATTAAAACTGTGTTTTGTTTCGACATCCTTGTTAAACCGCCTGCTGTGCCACCCGCGAGTTGATACCGACTAACTCGGGCTCACGATCGAGCACTTCCAGCACTTCTCGCCAGGAAAAATGCTCACGCGCAGCGAACCGCTCATAAATATTCCGAATCAGTTCCAAGTCTTCCTGGGTATCGAGAGTCCAGCGATGCAATGAATAATCCGCGTCCGCCCGGGCCGAAACCGTCCGGAAAGTTTCCGGATGTTCGTACAAATAAGGAGTTACGTGCTCCCGCTGGTGATCCTCAGTTGCATTTTTCCATGCGCGCTCCAACGATCGTGTGGTGAAAACCTCCGTATCCAGTCCGCGCGGATAGGTCCGCGGAAAAACGTTGCTGGCATAATCAGCCCGCTCTTGCAGAAATTCCTTCACTACGCCATCTGAAACTTCCGGGTCGATTAACGGGCAATCTGCGGTAATGCGAACGATAGCGTCGGCCCCATGCTTCCGGGCCGCTTGCAGGTAGCGATCGAGCACATCGTTCTCCGAACCTCGAAAGCAACTTATGCCGAGCCGCTCACACTCTGCCGCGATCGCTTCGTTTTCTTTGTTTATCGAAGTCGCTACAGTGATCAATTGAATGCTCTTGAAACGCGACACGCGTTCGATGACGCGGGCCAGAACGGTCTTCCCGGCTAGTTCGATCAGCACCTTGCCTGGAAGTCTGGTGCTTCCCATGCGCGCCTGAATAATCGCGACGATCCGCATTTGTACGTTAATCCTCTATTTAAGAGAACCAGTGCAAGACCTTGTGCACCGCTCGGACAACATCCTCCGCATCCTGATCGGTCATGCCATGAAACATTGGAAGGCTGATGAGTTGTTCGTATGCCAGTTCGGCGCGGGGAAAGTCATCAGGGCGATAGCTAAACCTGCCTTATAACTTGCGGTGATGGCCCTTCTTCTCGACAGATTCCCATCCAGATTATTTAACTGTTGAAGTCCCAGAGCACATGCAATGTCGGTCAGCCGGTAATTAAATCCAAGCAGGACCATCTCATAGAACCATTGTCCTGAGGCCTGGCGAGAGCGTGCATCACTGCTGATTCCATGATTGCGGAACCGGCGTAGGGTTTCGGCGAGGCCAGCATCGTTGGTGGTAACCATGCCGCCTTCCCCGGTCGTGAGATGTTTGACCGGGTGGAAACTGAAAACCGTCATGTGAGAGATGCTGCCTATGCGGCGATTTTTGTAAGCAGCACCCAACGCGTGACATGCATCTTCAATCACAATCAATCCGTGCTTATCCGCCAACTCCAGAAACGCTTCAAGCTCTGCCGGATGGCCGGCGTAATCGACGGGAATTAGAGCGCGAGTTCGCGAAGAGATACGACCGGCCACCTCACCTGGATCCAGATTCAGGGTTCGCGGCGAGACGTCCGCAAAAACCGGCGTCGCACCCGTGTACAGAATGCAGTTTGCGGTGGCCGCAAAAGTCAGCGGTGTTGTAATGGCTTCTTTTCCGGACTCAAGGCCCGCCGCGAATGCCGCACCATGCAAAGCCGCGGTTCCCGAACTGAAAGAGACCGCATAATCGGCTGCTACATACTTGGCGAATGCTTGTTCAAATTCCGGAATTTTCGGCCCGGTGGTGAGCCAGTCACTGCGCAGCACGCCGACCACCGTCTGAATGCTTTCTTCGCTGATCGACTGTCGCCCATAGGGAAGCAGTGTGTCGCGTACGGGAACACCGCCGTGGATGGCCAGTTCATGCGATGTAGTCTCACAAGTTGCCATAATCCTCACGCCCACGCGCGCTGCGCCGCCACTAGTCGCGGACGCTCTGCTGGTCCGTTGCCCAAGGCGATCAGTTCCTGCAATTCATCGCTCGTCATCCAGTGCTGGTTGGAGTCGCTGCCATAACGGAAACCATCCGGCAGGGGCCGCGCGCTGTTCCAGTTTTCCTTTTTCCACCACGAGTGAGCCGGTTGGATCACATACATATCGCTGAGTTCCACCGTGTTCCGGGCCTCATCTTCCGAGACCAGCACTTCATGAAGTTTCTCGCCTGGCCGGATCCCCACGTACTCGATGTCGCACTCGGGAGCGATCGTTTCTGCCATCTCGACCAGCTTCATGCTTGGTATTTTTGGAACAAAGATTTCGCCGCCGTGCATGCGTTCCATGCATCCCACTACGAACTTTACGCCCTGCTCCAGCGTCAGCCAGAAGCGAGTCATGCGCGGATCGGTGACCGTGATTCGTCCAAGCTTGCGTTGTTCCTGAAAAACCGGAATTACGCTGCCGCGGCTCCCCACAACATTTCCGTAGCGCGCGCAACTGAAACGCGTGTCTTTCGCTCCGGCGTAGGCATTCGCCTGCACAAACATCTTCTCGGCGCACAACTTGGTCGCGCCATACAGGTTTACAGGATTCACCGCTTTGTCGGTGCTAAGGGCGAGAATCCGCTGTACTCCCTGATCTATGGCGGCGTCGATAACGTTGCGCCCGCCGATCACATTGGTCTGGATGGCTTCAAAGGGGTTGTATTCGCATGCCGGAACCTGTTTGAGCGCGGCCGCATGTACGACCACCGTGACCCCCGAAAATGCCCGCGCCAGTCGCTGCGGATCGCGCACATCACCCAGGAAATATCGCAGGCTGGGGTGGTCAAATCCGGCGCATCGCATATCGTGCTGCTTGAGTTCGTCGCGACTGAAAACAATAAGCTTCTGCGGCCGGTATTCGCGCAGCATCAACTCAGTAAATTTTTTGCCGAAGGACCCGGTCCCTCCAGTCACCAGTACGACCTGCTCAGACCAGTTCATTGTCATCCTTGTTTGTTTGCGTGTTGAGCCGGATTATAGTCACCGTAACCCGCAAATCTATCCACAGTTGATCAAGAAATGCGCGCGGCACCAGCGTGATAAACGATGCGCGCTCAAGCCGATGCTAGAATCCGACATCATTCCGAGAGCAACCGAGCAGATTTACGCAGCCTGAGCATTCGGCGCGTCCGTGTGCGATGGTTGGCCTGAATTTCTTTCTGGGAGCGTCCATGGCATCAGGGCCGTTGATTCCGGCTAATGGTCAGATGCTGCGGGAGATATCTTCCCTGTCTTCGTTCGATCTGAATCGCCAGCTTGCTGCGTATTATCCGAACGCCCCGATTCAGGATTCCGTCGTCCGCGAATACATGCGGGTACTGATTAAGCGGAAGTGGGTGATCATAAGTTGCTTGGCCATTATTTTCGGAGCGGTGTCGGTGGTCACCATGCGCAGCACTCGCATTTACGATGCTACCGGCAGTATCGCCATCAATAAATCAGATCCGGCGTTGCTGAACTTCAAAGATTCGCCCAGCGCCGCAGTGGACTATTCGGACCCGACTGAACTGGATACGGAAGTCCGCATTCTGAAAAGCGATCTGCTCGCTTTGCAGGTCATCAGGCAATTAGATCTGGATAAGCGCGCCGAGTTTGGGGGCAACGGCCAGGTTCCGTCGCCCAACTCGGTTCAGCTCACGACCGATTCCCTGCAGGTGGATTCTCAACGTACAACCGACCTGTTGTCGGCTTTCAAAGGGAAACTGCGGGTTGCTCTGGAGCCGAATACTCGGATCGTCGACATTCATTTCCGCAGTCCGGATCGCGAACTAGCTGCCCATGTCGTAAATACGCTTATCAGTACTTACATCGAACAGAATTTCAAAACCCGGTTTGAGTCGACGATGCAAACCTCCGACTGGCTTTCGAAACAACTGGTGGACCTTCAGATGAAGGTTGAGACCTCTCAGGAAAAACTGGTCAAGTATCAGAAAGAACACGAGATTCTGGGGATCGACGAGAAGCAGAACATTACAACTTCCAAATTGGACGAACTGAACAAGGAACTCACTTCGGCCGAATCCGATCGCATGGCTAAAGAATCTTTTTACACGCTGGTGCAGGCCGCAGATGCCGACACTGCAGCGGCCGCAGCCCTGAGTTCGGCTACCGGCAGCGGTCTGTCGAGCGCCTCTTCTAATCTTCTTGAAAAACTGCGTGAGCAGCAGGCCGATCTCAAGATCCAGGTTGCCCAGCTTGCCACGCAATTCGGGCCCGCCTACCCGAAGCTGACTCAATTGAATGGCCAGCTTAAGGAAGTTGATGCGCAGCTGCAGGCTGAAATGAAGAAAGTGGTGGCTCGCGTTCGCAGCGACTACCTGGCTGCGCTGCAGCGTGAAACCATGCTTCGCGGCGCCCTGACCAAGCAGAAGCAGGAAGCCAACAAGCTCAATGAGAGCGCTATCGAATTCACCCTGTTGAAGCGGGACGTCGAAACTAATCGCGCCCTGTACGAAGGCTTACTGGAAAAGCTGAAAGAAGCTGGGGTCAGCGCGGGCCTGCGTTCCAATAACATTCGCAACGTAGATGCGGCGCGCGTGCCCAGCGAACCGGTAGAGCCTAACGTTCCACGCAATCTTGCCTTTGCCCTGGCCCTGGGTTTGAGCACCGGCATTGGGCTGGCTTTTCTTCTGGAAGGCGTGGACAACACGGTAAGAACGCCGGAACAGGCGCAAGCCATCTCGGCGCTTCCATCACTCGGCATCATCCCGATGGGTTCGAAAGCGCCCACCGAGTCCAATGGACGGCAGCGGTTGTCGCTGGCTTCGTCGAAAGAGCCGGTAGAACTGGTGACGCAATCACGCCCACAGTCTCAGATGGCGGAGTCTTATCGCGCGCTGCGCACCTCGCTGCTGCTTACCTCCATAGGCGCGCCGCCCAAGGTGATTCTGGTAACCAGCGCGCTTCCGCAGGAAGGAAAAACCACCACCAGCATCAATACCGCAATCGTCCTGGCCCAGAAAGGCACCCGAGTTTTATTGATTGACGCCGACCTGCGACGGCCCAGTATTCACAAAGCTTTGAATATAGCCACGAAAATCGGGCTGAGTAACGTGTTAACCGGCAACGCCACCATGAGCCAGGCCACGGTTCGCTCCACCATTCTGCCCACCCTGTTTGTTCTTCCGGCTGGCCCGCCGCCGCCTAACCCGGCTGAGCTTCTGGCTTCTGCCCAGATGAAAGATTCGCTGGCAGAACTTAGAGAACAATATGACCACATCGTCATTGACACTCCTCCGATACTTTCGGTTACCGATGCAGTTGTCATGTCGATACGCGCCGACACAGTTTTGCTTGTCATTCGCTCGGGACAGACCACAAAACAAGCGCTGCGGCGTTCTCGCGACATCCTGATGCAAGTCAACGCGAGAGTCGCGGGCATCCTGATGAACGCGGTCGATCTGCGATCACCCGATTACCAGTACTGCTACGAATATCAGGGCAAGTACGGACATCGTTACTATCAGGAAGATGAGTTGCCCGAATCAGAAGAGGCTGCCAAGCGCGCTAGCGCAGGCGGTCTCTAAAGCTTTCGCTTGGAGTGTGCGGACCTGATCCTGGATTCTGAGCGTCGTCTTCGTTTGAACGTCGCGCATCCTGCCGTTCGATATTTGCTGATAACGCTTTTACTGACTCTGTCCGCCGGCTACATCTTCGTTGCTGCCTCGTTCTGGATTGCATCGCGCTACGCCGCGCGGGGTGATCTCGAGGGCCTGCAGATGGCCGCTCGTCTGCGCCCTGGAAACTCGGAATACCAGTATCAGTTGGGGCAACATTTCCTGGTCGCTCAGCCTTCACCCCAGGCGGCAATAACTCATTTCCTCGACGCCGTGAAACTCAACCCGGATCATGCGCGTTCATGGTTCGGTATGGCAGAGGTTTATCAGGTGCTGGGCGATGCGGAACGCCAGAGACTGGCTCTCGAGAAAGCCACCGCCGCCGATCCCACAACGCCTGAGTTTTCCTGGCAAGCTGCCAACCTCTACGCCGCGAACGGGGATACTTCCAATGCTCTCCGGAAACTCAAAGATGTGATGCGGTACGATCCTGGATTGATGTCGGCCGCGGTGCGCCTCGCCTGGCGAATTATGCCTGACATGGATTTGTTGCTGCGCGATGCGGTGCCGGTCAGTGCTCAGGTCTATGCGAATTTTGTTGAATTCCTTATTTCGCAAAAACAATCGGACGCGCTCGCGAAGTTATGGCGTCAGATGGTGCTGGCAGGCTTGCCCGTCGAAAAACGGTACGTCTTCGAGTACACGCAATTCTTGATACTCAATCACCAGCCAATCGAGGCGGCATCGGCATGGGCGCAGGCAAGCTCACTCAGTCAATTGCAGTCGTACCAACCAACGCCCTCCAATCTGGTTGTCAATGGAGATTTCAGCTCCGACGTTCTGAACGGCGGCTTTGATTGGCTTTGTCAGCAAAGCAAAAATGTGCAATTTGCCCTTGATCCCACCCAGTCTCATCGCGGCCACCGGTCGCTGCTGGTAAGTTTCGATTCCCGCGGGCTCAGCGAGAGTGGGCTGCGGCAGTTCATCGCCGTTGCTCCTGATACTTCTTATGATTTCTCCGCTTACTTCAAGACCGAAGACTTGCGCGGTGCGGGCGGCCCTCAATTCGCCATTCAGGATGCTTATAGCTCAGACCTGTATCTCAGCACTGCCGATCTCACCGAAGTCGATTACTGGAAGCAGGTGAGCGGCAGCTTTACCACCGGCCCCAGTACTCAATTGCTGGTGCTGCATCTTCAGCGATCACCGGGCGGCAGCCCGATTCGCGGAAAGCTTTGGATTGATGACATCCGTCTCAGCCCATCTAGCGGAGCACGCAACACTCCCTAGGCAGGAAAGCTCCAACCCGCCATTGCAGGTTGTCGATGTCGATCATCGCCCTGCCAGGGCAGATCGGCTCGTACTTTTTTTGACCATCGCTCTCCTGTTATTTGGGCCGCTCGCCTTTGGAGCCGTCGAAGCGTGGTCGACATTCGTTATCGAAGCCGGCGCCGTGTTTCTGCTGCTCGGTTGGGTGTTACACCAGTGCTACGCTGGTCGCCTCGCGATCGTTGTCAATCCGCTCTTTGCTCCCATGCTGGTCTTCGCGGCCCTGATTCTGGCGCAATTGCTGGCTCGTAACTCCGTGTACCGCGAGCCAACACTCCGCTCTACGCTTCTTTATCTCGCTTATGGGGTGATGTGCTTTCTGGTAGTTCAGTGCCTCAACCACACCAGCTACGTGCGTCATTTAACCGTGACATTCATAGCCTACGGTGCGATGGTTGCCACGTTTGCTCTACTGCAGGGGCTTTCTTCAAATGGCAAGCTCTACTGGTTCGGAGCCGCTCAAAGCGGAGGCTGGATATACGGGCCTTATATCAATCACAACCATTACGCCGGATTGATGGAGCTGCTGCTTCCTGTGGCGCTGGTGTTCGCTCTGAGCCGTCACGCCCGTGGCTCACGCAAGATGCTGGCTATCATTGCAGCTTCGCTGATGGCATGTACGATCTTGCTCTCCGGTTCGCGCGGTGGCATGCTCGCCTTCGGCTTTCAGCTGTTATTGCTGTTTTGGTTCTCGGCCAACGGTCGTCGGGAGCGAAGCACCTATTTCGCCGTTGGCGCGTTCATCTTTATCGTTGTTGCCGCCCTCGCCTGGATCGGCGGAGAGGGTCTGATTACAAGAGTTGCATCCCTGCGCGCAGAAGCGCATTCAGAGATTTCGGGGGGCACTCGCCTGCAAATTGATCGGGATACGCTTCGAATGTTCGCGCAACGACCGCTGATGGGTTGGGGTTTGGGCGAATTTGCCAGCGCCTATCCCAGGTTTCGGAGTTTTCATTCTGAGTTTCGGGTGAATGCAGCCCACAACGATTACCTGCAGTTCCTTGCGGAAACCGGCATGCTGGGATTTCTGACCTTGCTTTGGTTTCTGCTGACCGTTTACAGGAGTGCGTTTAAGAAAACCTCTCATTGGCAAAAAGACATAAACGGCGCTTTGGCGGTCGCAATGATCTTAAGTATCAGCGGCTTGCTGCTACACAGTCTGGTCGATTTCAATCTTCAGATTCCCGCGAATGCCGCGCTCTTTTATGTATTCTGCACAATGGCAGCAATGCCAGCGCGGTTCCACACCCGCCAGCAAAGGCGTCCTATGGCGGACAGCTCTGAGATTGTTGGGAATCAGGGCAACTAGGGCTGATCGGTTTAGGGTCCTCCAGCAGCACCCATGTCGCAACCCCGCCCGCTACCGCTGCGCCAACGTAGACTGCTGCTGTGGAGTTCAAGATAGTGCCGCTGCCGGCGGGAATGGCAGCGCCGCCACGGCGCCGCTTTCTCTTGTGTTCGGTTGTCTGCGTCGACAATGTTGTCTGCTGACCTTGTGAAACCGTGGAGGTCTGCGAACCGTCGCTGATGTTCACGTCGCCTCGTTGCGCGACGACCTGTACAACTCCATCATGTTCCGTAACCCGGAACTCTGTGCTGCCTTTCGTTGCCGGCGTGACCGTGATCTCACCCACCCGAGCGGAAAAACTGTTTGAAGTGGCCACCGCAACACTGCCGTGTTGCAGCACTATATCTTTGGCTCCGTACTTCAGCAGGGAGTCTGCGAACAGCATCACGTTCGATCCGGGAGAGTTAATGCTCGCGAGCGCGCCCGGCTTGGTCTGCACTAGGTCTCCTGCAAACACTGCCGAGCTTTTGGGGACCGCCGCACCGTTAATCCAGGTCGCTCCGCTGGTGTGCAGTATTCCGGCGGTCGAGTCCGCCCCAAAACTTGCAAGCGGAAGTGAAGCGATGACGGTCCAAATCGTTACCGCTCGTAAAACAGGCAAACGCATGCGCGCTCCGAATTCCGGATTCTCTTGCATCGTATGTTCGCCCTAAGCCAGCGTCAATTCCATTTCTTATCAGTATGTTGACCGTCTTGCGTCCTGATTACTGTGGTAACCGTAATGCGCGATTGCGCACGGTAAGCCGTTCTCTGAGCCCGCCGGAATGCATGTTAAAATCCGGTTGGAAGTTATTTAATACAATTCTTTAATACGATGACTACCTACCCTGTTGCGCCCTCTCGCCTCTTAGATTTGAAATCAAAAATTGAACGTCGCGAGGCCCGAATCGGAATCATCGGGCTGGGCTATGTTGGTTTGCCGCTGGCGCTGCTCTACAGCGAGCAGAAATTCAGGGTCACAGGGTTTGATATCCACCAGTCCAAAATTGATACGCTTGCAAAGGGGAACTCGTACATCTTTCGGATCACACCGGCCGAAATTCAGGATGCGCAAGCCAATGGGTTCACTGCCACCGCCGATTATCCAAAACTCACCGAGATGGACGCAATCATCATTTGCGTACCTACTCCGCTCAATGAGTACCACGAGCCCGACTTAAGCTACATCACCAGCACCGCGGAGGCGATCGCTCCTCATCTTCGCGCGGGACAACTGGTCGTGCTTGAGAGCACTACTTATCCCGGCACCACGGAAGAAGTGATGGTTCCAATCCTTGAAAAAGGAAACAAGCCGGGTCTCAAGGCCGCGCGCACCGATGCAACATCTGAAAACTGCTTTTATGTGGCATTCTCGCCGGAGAGAGAAGACCCTGGAAATCAGACTGTAGCGCGTCGCGATATTCCCAAGGTCGTTGGCGGCCTTGATACGGAAGCTTCTCAACTTGCCGCCGCACTCTATGGCGCGATTTTCAACCGTGTAGTTCCTGTCTCATCTCCATCCGCCGCGGAGATGACCAAGCTGCTTGAGAATATCTACCGCTGCGTGAATATCGCCCTGGTGAACGAACTGAAGCTGTTGACACTGAGAATGGGTATTGATATCTGGGAAGTGATTGAAGCGGCATCCACCAAGCCTTTCGGATTCCAGCCCTTTTATCCCGGCCCGGGGCTGGGCGGTCACTGCATACCAGTCGATCCCTTTTATCTCTCATGGAAAGCCAAGGAATGGGATTTCCGCACTCGCTTCATCGAACTGGCGGGCGAGATCAACATCGGAATGCCCTATCACGTTCTGGAGTCGGTAACCAGAGCTCTGAATCAGCACAAGAAAGCTCTGAACGGGGCCAAGGTGCTGGTATTGGGCGTCGCTTACAAGAAAGATATCGATGACCTGCGTGAGTCGCCATCTCTGACCATCATCGAACTGCTGCAGAAGGAAGGCGCCCAGGTCAGCTACCACGATCCTTATTTCCCTTTTGTCGGCAAAGGCAGAAAATACGATTTACAAATGAAATGCGTCTCGCTTGAGAATCTGGGCGACTACGATTGCGTGCTGATCGTCACCGACCATTCCGATTATGACTATGAACGCATCGTGAACGAATCGCGCCTGGTCGTCGATACCCGAAACGCCACCAAGGGCATCCGCAGCGTCAACATCGTTCGCTGCTGATATCTCGCTAACCGCAAGAACTTACATTTCTTCGCAAAAAAACTTCCTAAATTCACAGTCAATTTTGCTAACATACTCGCCCACAAGGTAAGTAGCTGTTTTCACAGTGCTTACTGTTCGACGCCTTCCCCCGAAGTGGTGGTTAGCGTGCTCCCTGAGCCCTGATTTTCTCACCTGATCTAAAAGGTGTTTATGTACACTCCCAGCCGCACTGAATTGTTCTCAACCCTTCCGGATCCAGGTATGCCGTGGGGGCGCTTCCTGTTTAGTTTCGCAACCCATTTTGCCGCCCTTTTTGCATTGTTGACTATCGGGCTCATGCATCCTTTGGGTCTGGATCAGCCGCTCCGCGATTACCACTTTATTCGGCTGGTCGAAACTCCTCCCGTAGAGAACCAGCAGCCGGCTCCCGTCCGCTTCTTGCGGTCTCACTTAGAACTTGCAGAGACGCCGAGCCTGGTTTTGCGCCCATCTGAAGAGCCCCTGCCGCACGCTGAGAAACCAGTGGCCGTGCCTCCGCCCAAAGTAGAGATGGCTGCGGCAGAGCCCTTGCACCTTCCGGCTTCTGCGGCTTCGCTGCCTCGCCAACTTGTCAAAACCAACGTTTTTTCTACCGGCAGTTCCGCAGTTCCGACTCTCAGCCGCGTGCCCCGTCAGCTACAGACCGGAGGATTCGGAGACCCCAATGGGGTTCCAAGCAACGAGCTCAAGAATCGTCCGGTGACCATCGCTCAATCCGGATCATTCGATCTGCCGGTAGGTGAGGGTTATGGCAATGGCACGGGTGGAAAGACGGGCGCGAAGGGAGTGGTGGCGAGCGCCGGTTTTGGCAGCGGCACAGCGGTTGCCGACGCTACCCGGCCCTCGGTTGGCGGTAGCGTTCGACAAGGCAGCTTCGGGGACGTTCAGCCCGCTGCTTTGACCCAGGCCCACAATCAGCAGCAGACCAGTGCCGCGATGGTCCCTCCTGAAGTGACCTTCAAGCCGGTTCCCGTCTACACCGAAGAAGCACGCAAGCTGCGCATCGAAGGTGAGGTACTGGTTGAAGTCAAATTCGAGTCATCAGGCCAAATCCAGATCTTGCGGGTGCTGCGTGGCCTGGGGCACGGACTGGACGAAAACGCAGTCAAGGCAGCCGAAAAGATCCGCTTCAGGCCGGCTCGCCGGAACGGCGAAGCCACGGATACGACCGCCGTTCTCCACATACTTTTTCAGTTGGCCTAAAACACCCGGCAGACCTGGCTGGAGGACAAGAACGACCCGCAAGCAAACTGAGCTATGCAGTTGGTGGGCTGGGAACCAACAGGAACCGGCTTACTGAATGGCGCTGCCTACAGAAGAAAACACATTGTTGGCATTGGAGCCGATCAAACGAATTGTACCGACCACGATGACCAGGATGACTGCCAGCATCACGGCATATTCCGCGATATCCTGGCCTTCCTGATCATTCCAGAATTTTTGCACCAGTTGTTTCACGTTCAACCTCCTCCCGAAGTGAAGGCTTAGAGAGCACCGAAATCTATATCGACAGCCGGGACTCTCAAGTTGTCTATTTTGTCATAATCTAGTTCGTAGCCGATTTTCATGCCAATGGCCCACGAGTGGGGCGATATGGCACTTAAGTGCCATATCCAGCTACACAACGTCTGACGAACCGCAAAAACCTAGATGATCGCCTTCAACGGCAATGACTGGTTCACGGCGAACAGCGCCAATTCCAGGCGCGTGGAGACTCCTAACTTATCGAAGATGTTGCTCAGGTGGTGCTTCACCGTATCTTCGCTGATCTTGAAATACTCGGCGATTTCCTTGTTGGAAAAGCCTGCCACCACCGCGGAAACAATCTCCAGTTCTCGAGGCGTCAGCCCGAACTTTCGTTGCCGGGCATCCTCGCCCGAGGATTGCATGAGAGCGCTGAGATACTGCACAAGGTTCGAAACACTTTCTCGGCCTACCCAGTACTCGCCCGACATCACGGTATCGATACTCTTCAGCAGCAACTGAGTCGCAGAGTCCTTTAAAACTACCCCGCGCGCACCCAGTTGTAGAGCTTCGACGATCTGTTTTTTTTCCGCAGCGGCGGTTAACAAGATGACCCGGACTGGGCTCGAATTCGGTCCCGTGCTCAAATCGCGAAGCGCTTCCAGCCCGTGCCGTCGAGGCATAGCCAGATCTAAAAGTAAGATCTCAGGCTTTAGCTCGCGCGCCAGTTTCACCGCTTCCGCTCCGTCGCAGGCTTCGCCGACGACCTTTAAGCCTTCTTCTGACTCCAATAGCCTGCGCAATCCATCTCTGAATATAGGATGGTCGTCTGCAATCACGATGCGCACCGGCTGCGATCTTCGGTTATCCATATGCGACGACCCGTTTCTGGGGTATGGCAATCTTAAGGCGCGATCCTTGGCCTGGAGCAGATTCTATCGTGAGCTCGCCCTCTATTACCCGCACTCTTTCCTTGATCACCAGGGGGCCGCGCCCTTGAGCGTCCAGTTCGGAGTGAGAAAGCCGCCCCTCAAATGGAAACCCACATCCGTCATCTTCAATGGTCAGGTTCCATTCGCCGTTTTCCGCGCTCAAACGCACAATCACGTTTCGGGCGCGGCTGTGCTTGCGAACGTTGACCAGGCTCTCCTGCACGATCCGTGCGACCTCACGGCAGATCGCCTGCGGCATCTCCAATTCTTCCACATTCGGCATGAATCGCGCTGAAATGCCGGTCTCCCGCTGGAAGCGCTCAACCGTATCCGCCAGCAGCCCGAGCAACCTTCGTGAGTCAACGTCCAGCGACTTCATCTGCTGCATCAACTCGCGGAGCTTGAGCACTTCTTCGCGCAATAGCCCCTGAATGCGCCCTAACTCATCGTGCAAATCTCCACCGCTACGTGCCTGCCGCTTTAGCACGTCCACTTGCATTTCAACCGCGATAAGGGACTGGACTGCGCCATCGTGCAACTCACGAGCGAAGCGAGCGCGTTCCACTGCCCCGGCGCGCATTCGCAAACGGCGTATCAGGTAAACGTTATAAACTGCCGGCCCGACCTGGCGCACGAGTTCCTGCAGAAAACGCAGTTCATCGTCTACTTTCCCCATGCTCAACGGATTCAGAAGGAAGACGCGTCCCCACCATTCTTTCCCGAAAACAAACGGGACTACCACCAGGCTTTCAAACTGATGCTGGGCACGGAAACGGGCGAGAGACTCCGTGCCGCGGTTTCGGACCTTACTACCCGACTTATCAAATCCGGCCACAGTGAACTGCGCCGGGTTCTGTTTCGCGTTACGGCGCGCATAAAACAGAACCGCCTGCGAATCGCCCAAATAGATGTCCCGATCGGTAACCGAGGGTTCCATCCAGCGCAGATCGGTGACGCCATGTTTTGCGTTTCGCACCTCTCCTACAAATACCCGCTGAGAATTTCCCTCCTGCGACGCAATCAAGCCCAGGGGCGCATCGAACATTTCCAAAAGTTGAGCCAGAATGGCTTGCAGCGTCCCGCCCAGCCCCGCCTCTACACTGACCCCGCCCAACACATGTGCAATAACCGCTTTCTCGGCACGCAACTGCTTCTGCTGCTCTGCCAGATATCCGAGCAGCAGGCCCATCACGATCAGATAAATAGAGCGGGTAAGCAGGACCTCAGGCGTGAAATCTGCAGCATCCACATGCAGCGTTGGCATGTGAAGCCGGATCAGAAGGTGATCCACATAAGTAAAGAATCCTAAACTGGAAGCTAGTGCGACCAGCCAGAGCAGTGCCACTGAGGCTATCGCACTGGTTAGCGTCTCCCACAGGCCCCAGCGGTAGGCCGCTGCCGCCAGCACAAACACAAAGAACAGGACGAATGGATTTCCACGGCCGGTTGCGAAGATCGAGATCAACACCGGCCACACTACGTCACCCGCGTGAACCAAAAGCCGGAAAGCCGGCGTAGATTGCCGGCGCTGGCGAAGCAGCATCAGCACCAGAACACCCTGGCCCATGTAAAAAGCAAACAGACCATAAGCCCAGGGCGAAAACCGGATTTCCCTTGGATCGAGACGAATGGCTATTAAGGCCCCGATGGCCAGGAACAGCCGCGCAGTCGCTAACCAGCCCTCAACTCTCCGGATTTCTCCGGGATCTGCGGGTGCTCTTAAGCGCCATAAGAAACGATGTCGAAGGGGAGCCAATTTGTGCGACCTGGATGAAGTGCAGATAGGAATATTATGAGGGCGGCGATACTAGAGCAAGAGGACAGGCTTACCTCTCCAATGCCCCAGCCTGATTACTAACGTAATGTTTCCGGAATACTCATCCGGACTAGAATACATCGAATCTCACTAACTCGCCTGTATTCAGGGATTTAGTACACAAGACGTAGTAGACCAAGACTTCGTAAACAATGACGACGCGCTCCAAACTGCTGATCGCGTTTGTTTCAGCTCAGGTTGTCGTGCAAGCGGCTGCCTCGCTGTTTGGGCACGGTTTTGTTCTCGTCGCGATCAGTGACCTGATCCAGCTTTCACTTTTACTCACCGGCGCTCTGTTCTTTCTCAGCAATGCCGCCTTCAGCACCGGCCGAACCCGCTTATTTTGGGCTCTTCTCAGTATCGGCATGGGCTCCTGGTTTTTCTATCAAGGACTGTGGACCTACTATGAAGTGCTGTTGCGCCAGGATGTCCCCGACCTCTTTTGGGGTGACATGGTGCTCTTCATACATATTGTGCCGACCATGGCAGCGCTCGCCATTCAGCCAAACATCGAGCATGAGCAGCGTACTTCAAAGCTGGGAATACTGGATTTCACCCTGCTGATACTGTGGTGGCTTTATCTCTACGTTTTGATGGTGCTCCCATGGCAGTACATCGCGCCCAACGTCAAGGCCTACAACCATAACCTGAATGTGATTTACGCCACCGAGAAACTGGCCCTGCTGGTCGCGATCGGTATCGTCTATCTCAGGAGCGCCGGGATCTGGAGAAAAATATATTCCAACCTTTTTGGCGCAAGCACGGCTTATGCGCTCAGTTCCTACGTGGCCAATTGGGCAATTGCGAAAAATGTTTATTACTCCGGCAGTTTTTATGATGTGCCGCTCGTCGTATCCATGGCATGGATGACCCTGGTCGGTGTGTATTCGCGCGAAAATGATCTGCAGCGCGGTCCTAAATCGGTCGTGAATAATCACGGTGTGTGGGTCGCCAGGCTGGGCATGACGGCAATTTCCTCTTTGCCTTTGTTCGCCATCTGGTCCCTCTACGATCACTCGTGTCCTCCCGAAATTCGCAATTTTCGCCTCACTTTGACGCTCGGGTGCATGCTCGTGATGGGAGCGATGGTGTTTGTTCGGCAGTATGTTCTTGACCGGGAGCTGGTCACGCTGCTGCACATCTCGCAGAGTTCGTTTGAGAATCTGCGTCAGCTGCAGAGCCAGCTGGTGGAATCAGAAAAGCTGGCTTCGCTTGGACAGCTTGTGGCCGGCGCTGCCCATGAACTCAACAACCCGCTTACGGCGATGCTGGGTTATTCCGACCTGTTGACGGAAGCCTGTCAGAACCAGGAGCAACGGCAGGTATCGGAAAAGATCGGCCAGCAGGTGCGGAATACTCGATCGCTTATCGCCAGCCTGATCAGCTTTGCCAAGCAATCGCCGGGCGAGCGAAGCATGGTTGACCTTGGGGCCCTGGTTCAAACCGCGGTAAATCTGGCGCGTCCGCAGACTGAGGCGCTGCACGTAAAAGTGAAAGTCGAACGCTCCGAGGGTGTGCAACCCATTGTGGGCGATTCCAATCAATTGCTGCAGGTCTGCTCTCATCTTGTGAACAGCGGGTTGAATCTGCTCGGCGAATCTGGAGGCAGCCTCAATATCCAGATTTTTCGTCGGGCTGATTTTGCGGTGCTCGAGCTGTCGGAAGAAACTGCAGGTCGTTTGCGGTCTGAAGTCTCGCTGAGGACATCAGGCTTGGGAGTCACGGCTTGTATGGGAATCATCCAAAATCATCGGGGCACAATGGAGTGCATCAGCAATCCCGATGGCAGCGCCGTCGTCAGGATCGAATTGCCTTTTGCCTACCAGAATTCAGCTGCAGTCGACGCTCTGCGTCCTTCTTCCTCCGCCTTCGCGTGAGAACGTTGGTTGCCTCTCAATGGTCTGGCCGTCTCGAGGCGCACGAAAGTCACTCGCCGGCGCACCGCTGAAAATTTTCTAAATTTTTTCTTGCATCGCCGGGAATTTACCGTAATCTCATCACTGCGAACTAACTTCAGCGGAATTTTCGGAATCCAATCACCGATCGCCCGAAGCGCCCAGCGCGCGCGGAGTTGCTGAGAGTGAGTCGCCTGAGGAGGAAGACATCGAAATTGGCAACAGCTAGCGCGCTCCGTCAGAAAACCACCCCGCTCATCTCTGTTCCCCGCAAAAAATCAGCTCGCCTCACCTTGTGGCCTCTGGTCGCCGCGACCTTCTTTATGGTCTCGGGCGGCACTTACGGAACGGAAGACATCGTTCACGGTGCAGGTTATGGCAAGGCGATTCTCATCCTGCTGCTCACGCCGGTTCTCTGGAGTTTGCCCACTGCCTTCATGATCGGCGAACTCTCCAGCGCTCTTCCGTTTGAGGGCGGTTATTACGCGTGGGTGCGTCGCGCGATGGGCAATTTCTGGGGATTTCAGGAAGCGTGGCTTTCGCTGGTTGCTTCTATCTTCGACATGGCGATTTATCCCACGCTGTTCGTGCTCTACCTCGAGCGCCTGTTTCCCTGGTTTCGTACGGGATATCGCGGCGTGATCGTGGCGCTTGCCGTCGTGATCGTCTGCGCGCTCATGAACATTGCCGGAGTGAAAGTTGTCTCGACAACTTCTCTGTGGTTGTTCTTCGCGCTTTCGGCGCCTTTCATTGCGATTGTCTGTCTTGCGCCGTTCAAAATTGGAGCGCTGCTGAACGCCGCAACTCAGCCCACCACTTCAACCGTCGACATTCTGGGCGGGCTGCTCATCTGCATGTGGAACTACATGGGATGGGACAACGCCTCGACCATCGCGACTGAAGTCGAGCGTCCGCAACGCACGTATCCGCGAGCAATGCTGACGGCTGTGCTCATCGTGAGCCTCAGCTATGTAGTTCCGGTCGCCGCAATGTGGATGACCGGTTTGCCCGCGAGCGCATGGGAGACAGGATTCTGGGCGGACATCGCAGGACTTCTCGGAGGACCGCTGCTTCGCATCGGCCTTGCTCTGGGAGGAATGATCAGCGGCTTTGGAATGTTCAACGCGCTGGTCATGAGCTACTCGCGTCTGCCGCTTGCGATGGCTCAGGACGGCATGTTGCCGCGCATGTTCGGCAAGCTGCAACCGTGCACGCGCGCACCGTGGGTTGCGATTCTGGTCTGCGCTGTGGGATGGGCGATGTGCCTGGGGCTGGGCTTTGAGCGCCTGGTCACGATTGACATTCTTCTCTACGGCGCAAGCCTTTCCCTCGAGTTCACAGCGCTGATTGTGCTGCGCGTGCGTGAGCCGGAATTGCCGCGTCCGTTTCGGGTTCCGGGAGGCATGTTGGGAGCGGTTGCGGTCGGCATCGCGCCCATGCTATTGCTCGGCTTCTCGGTCATTCGCAGCCAGAGTGAACAAGTGCTGGGCATGAGTTCGTTCGCCTTCGGCATGATCCTGATCGGCGCAGGGGTTGTCGCTTACGCTCTCAATCACGCTCTGAAGCCTGCTGGGTGGTCGGCCGCCCAGCAGGCCGAACCCGCCGCTTAGACCGATATAAAGAATGAGAATTAAAGAGCCGTACCTCTTGGCTTTTTCTGTGCTGTGGCTTCTAGCCTCGGTTCTACCTAAGAAGATCAATCGGGGTCGTTCGGGAATACCTTACGAAAATCAAACCGTCGCACGCGCGGGTATGATCGGGATCGGCCTCGCAATGCTCCTGCTGTGGTACTCGTTACCCGCGCATTAGCAACCGGGTTCGGTGGATAAGGTACACTCTCGACAATGACTAAACGCCGATCCAAAGGCGCATACATGATCTCCTCGGTGGCGGAGATGTATGGGATTCATCCGCAGACTTTGCGTCTGTACGAACGCGAGGGTTTGCTGAAGCCTTCACGCACCGAAGGCAACACGCGGCTTTACACCGATGAAGATCTGCAGCGGCTGGAATTTATCCTCAATCTGGCGCGCGATCTGGGAGTGAATATCAGCGGTATCGCCATCATCCTGCAGATGCGTGAGCGCATGGAGGAAATGCAGCGCCAGATTCAGGACTTCGTAAAATACATTCAGGAAGAAGTCATCTCGCGCGCGAGCGCTGCTGCTGATCCTTCACGCGGCGCCATCGTTCCGGTGCGCAGACAGATGGTAATGTCGTCGCCCACCAATCCTCGCAAGAAATAAAAGACTTGCCGTCGATTTATTCCGACGTCACCAGCTTCAGATAGCGATAATAAAAATCCACTGCGCGATAGAAAGATTCCTGCTTGATTCGCTCGTCTTTACCATGCGCGCGGATGTCATCGCGATCGATAGCCTCGCCGGAAACACAATAAGTCGGCAGGCCGGCGGCATTGGTGTAAATGCCATCCGATGCGCCCGTGGACATCGATGGGACAACTGGAATTCCCGGCCACATCTCGGCCGTGATTTTATCGATCGGCTGGAAGACATCTGGCCGAAGTGGCGGCGGAGTGTACCCGACCCGGTTCGGATTACCGCCGGCTGCGCCGACGTAGGTAATCGAAACTTTGGGATCGGCAATAATTTTTCCGAGCTCCTGCCTGATCTGCTCGGGCGTGTGCCCGGGAAAAATTCGGCAGTTGACGTTGGCCTGTGCCATTTGCGGCAGAGCGTTGTTGGCGTGGCCG
>QHZY01000144.1 GCA_003224855.1 Acidobacteriota bacterium
AAGGGACCATCTGGAATTATCGACTCAGGCTTTGCCGGGCTGATTTTGGGATCGGCGTATTTACTGGTCGGCCGCAATTTATAGGTATGCATTCTGGCCCACGGTTTTATAGTCGGTTTTGGTGTAAGGCGATGTTACGTCAACTTCACTCCAATGCTCGTGCCATCCAATGCTTGAAATCGGCCTGCTGGTCGCCCCGTAGGATCAAAAGCTTCGCTTCAGCAAATTTTCTTGCAGCCTCTTTGCCGTCGAGCAGGAACGTAAGAGCGACGGCTTTTTTCGCTCGAAAGTGGTCAGGGCCGCCGTAATTTCGGCCTTCTTCACTGTCGGCGCGGAGCATCTTTAAGATCTCCCGCTGATCCGAAAATCGTTCCCAGAAAGGGTTGGCTTTCGACATTATCCTTGGCACAAAGTCTCTAGCCGCTTCGATGGCGGTAGCATCGTCGTACATGATCCAGGTCTTACGAAAGATTCCCGCTAGTCCCGTCGGCTCAACGCGAAAACCTATTGTTGCTCTCGTTTGAACATCGCTGGGTGTAATAGCCACCGTACGAGGAATCTCGAACCGAAATAGATATTCCTCTACAGCGTCGAGGTGCAGGCTGGCAAACGGAGAGTCCATCTCAAATGCTCCACTGCGTTTGTATAGTGGTAAGGAGATTCGCTGCGACCCGCCGAAAATCTCGCGCGTGTACAGATCACCGTGAAAGCGGCCATAGCTGCGCCTCGTGAACCCACAGGTGCTGAGGAGTAAGTCAAGTTCTCGGAATAAACACCGTCTTATCTCAGATGGTTTCACCAATGGAGTGTTAGTCATCGGCTCGACAGCGTGTCAACATTGTCCATCATTTTGCCAATTGTCGTAATCAGGCAACTTCACTCAGAACGCCCGTCTCATCGATACTTTTGGTGTTCTGGCCCCTTTTTGCGATGGGCGAATTAGTTTTTGGGCTTAAGCTGGGCTTAAGTCTAAGGGCGGACTCCTGGCATGGTTTTTCCCGGTAACCTATTGTGAAAACTATAGTTTGCAGGGCAGGGAACTTCATATTGGCGGAAGTGTTTAATTGCTTGAGACTTGAATTTGTGGTGCGCAGCAAAGGGGCGAAAATATGAAGCTCACATTGAAACTCGGGACTTGGCTGTGCGCGGTCCTGCTGGTTGCCGCGGTCGCAACCGCCAGAGCGCAAGATAACGATGATTTCGGCAGCGACGCCGACGATCCGCCGGGACGGGTCGCTCGCATGAACTACGCTCAGGGATCAGTTTCATTCCAACCGGGCGGCGAAGGAGATTGGGTCCAGGCCGGCCCGAATCGACCCCTGACAAGCGGCGATAATCTTTGGACCGATCGCGATTCGCGGGCTGAACTCCACATGGGCTCAACCGCGATCCGTCTCGCTCCCGAGACGAGCCTCACCTTCCTCGATCTTGAAGATCGCGTGGCGCAAGTGCGCCTGACCGATGGTTCCACCATCCTGAACGTACGCCACCTCGATGACGATGACCTGGTGGAAGTCGATACTCCGGATATCGCATTTCGTATTCTGAAACCCGGCGAATACCGGATCGACGTTGATTCGGATGGCCAGCAGACGTATGTCACAGCCTTCCACGGGCGAGGGGAGGTAAGTGGCGGCGGTTCCTCTTACACCATTGTAGGCGGACAGCGTGCGCGTTTCTCAGGCCTTGAGCAGTTGACCTACGATGTCGGCCTGATTCCGCGTGATGATGATTTCACCAACTGGTGCCAGGACCGCGATCAGCGAGAGAGCCGTCTGGATTCGCTGAACTACGTTTCACCCGAAATGACCGGCTACGAAGATCTCGATGGTTACGGTCGCTGGAACTATGTTTCGGGTTACGGGCCTGTCTGGTATCCGGTCAACGTTGCCAGCAACTGGGCGCCATATCGTTTCGGTCATTGGGTGTTCATTCAACCATGGGGATGGACCTGGGTGGATGACGCACCCTGGGGATTTGCGCCATTCCACTATGGGCGCTGGACTTATCTGCAAAGCCGGTGGTGCTGGGTTCCGGGACCGGTCGTGGTTCGCCCGGTTTATGCCCCGGCATTAGTTGTGTTCGTGAACGGTGGTTGGGGCGGAGGCCCCGGAGTGGGCTGGTTTCCGCTGGGTCCAGGAGAAGTTTTTGTTCCCGGATATCGAGTCAGCCGAAGATACGCGGAGCGTGTGAACGTAACCAACACCGTGGTGAATGTCACCCAGGTCACCAATGTGTACAACGTTTATCGCACGCGTACCACTATCAATCAGATCACTTACGTGAACCGTAATCGCCCGGGCGCGGTTACAGCAGTTTCTCAGGAGACGTTTGTTAACGCCCGCCCCATCGCGCGCAACCTGATGCGGATCTCCGACAATGATATCCGCCAGGCCCGCATTGATCGCCGGGTGGAAGCCAGACCGGTCAGGACCAGCGTGGTTGGCCCTGCGGCGCCTGCGAGGGTCACACCGCCTGCCTCGATTGTTAACCGGCAAGTGGTGGCAACCCGTAAACCAATGCCGGTCGGGACGGCGATGCGCAACACGGCCCCCGAAGTGAACGTTCGGACCGCGACACCGGCCAACCCGCGCCCATTGTCGCCCCCAGCCGGCCAGGCGCCTCACGGCACTGCTCGCCCGGCGTGGCCCGCGGCTCGCGCGGAACAAGCGCCCCAACGGGAGGTTCCTCCAAACCAGAGCGTACCTGAACATCAGGCGGTACGGCCTGACCAGCCGATCAACGCGCAACGTCCCGCGGTCCCGCGTCCGCCCGACCGCCAGGTCTCAGCGCAACCGTATGATCGCCCTGATAACGCGCGGCCTGACAATGCACGGCCTGACAACGCACGGCCTGACAATGCACGCTCTGACAACGCACGCCCTGACAACGCACGGCCTGACAACGCGCGCCCTGACAACAACCACGGCCCTTCGGATTGGCAGAACCGCAACGTGAGGCCGGTTCCGGCGCCTCGCGAGAAAACTCCGGAGCAGCAGCGCGACGAGGAGCAGAAATTCCGCACCTGGCAGCAACAGCGCCAGCAAGCGGCTCCGCCACAGACAAACCGGCCCGAGCCGCCACGTCAGATGCAGCGTGCGCCAGAGCCGCAGCGTCCTCCGCAGGCCCAGCCTCAACGCCCGCCGGAGCCTCCTCGGCCACAAGCCCAGCCGCAGCGTCCGCCGGAACCGCAACGACCGCCGCAGTCTCAGCCACCAAAGCAAGCAGCTCCGCAGGGCTTTCATAACGGCCGTCCGCAGGGCTTCTGACCCAGACCAGCAAAACGCCAGTTCCTTCGGGAACTGGCGTTTTTTCTTGCGCTGTCATGAGCGCGGCGCTAAGCGCTTTCCTCAGCGAGCTCTGCGATTTAAGATGTGACTTTGAACTGCATGCGAGTCCGAGTCTTATTCTTCGGCGTTCTCAAAGACCTCACCGGCCTCGCCTCCGACTCGCCCGAGCTTCCTGAACACGCCACCCTCGCGGATATGCTCGAATATTACGAACGCAAGCTTCCGCGTTTGAAGGAACTCGTATCTTCCCTGGCGATGTCAGTCAACCAGGAATATGCAGGACCGGAAGCTCGCCTGAAAAATGGCGACGAAGTGGCTTTGCTCCCGCCCGTAAGCGGCGGGTCTGCTTCGCCCCATGTTGCACTGGTTCGTGAATCGATAGACACCAGCGAAGTACTCGACGCAATCAAGCGTGCCGAAGATGGCGCAGTAGTTACGTTTGATGGCATTGTCCGCAACAACACTCGCGGTCGCCCTACCCGGTATCTTGAATATGAAGCCTACGAACCCATGGCCTTAAAGCAAATGCAGGAGCTTGCCGCGCATGCGCTCTCGCATTTTCCTGTCCGCGAGGTTGCCATTGTGCACCGGGTCGGGCGTCTGGAAATCGGCGAGACCAGCGTGTTGATCGCAGTGGCCGCAGCGCATCGTGGTGCTGCTTTTGACGCCTGCCGCTGGCTGATCGATTCGCTTAAACGCACAGTCCCCATCTGGAAGCAGGAGTTTTTTGAAGATGGTGCGGTCTGGGCAGACGGTGAGCCATTTCCTGACACAATAGTCCGCGCTGAAGGCACCCATTCTGGTAGAGCGTAACATCTAAGTGAACGGCCGCCTCTGGAATCGCGCCGGGCGCCGGCACACTTTTCAGATTCTTTCATGAAACAAACCGCCATCGCTGTCCTGGCGCTCGGCATCTGTGCCTGCTGCTTTGGGCAGCAATCTGACTCAACCTTTAAGGTTGACGTCAAGCTGGTGAATGTTTTCGTCACTGTGACAGACGGTCATGGCGCGCCGGTGGCCGGACTTAAAAAGGACGATTTCTCGATTCGCGAAGATGGAAAACAACAAAAAATAGCGGTTTTCGGGAGGGAATCGGTTTTGCCGCTTTCGATCGTTCTGGCGATTGACACCAGCCTGAGCACGCGTAAGGATCTGCCCCTTGAACTGGCTTCGGCACGGAAATTCGTGCACGCCATCTTGCGGCCGGTGGACGCACTCTCGCTTTATCAGTTCAGTGAAATCGTGAATGAGATAACACCTTTCACCTCCGATCTGTCGAGAATAGATCATGCCATTGGCCGGATCCATTCCGGATCAGCCACCGCGCTTTATGACGCACTTTACCTCGGTTCACAGGCCCTGGAACCGAGACAGGGAAGAAAAGTGTTTGTGGTGATCACCGACGGAGGCGACACTATGAGCAAAGTTGATTACCGAGAGGCCGTAAGGGCGGCTCAGGAAGCGGAAGCCATACTGTACAGCATCATAATCGTGCCCATTGAAGCCAGCGCCGGCCGCGACACCGGCGGCGAACATGCCCTGATTCAGCTTTCTGACGACACCGGCGGGAAATACTACTACGCATCCTCCATTCCGCAACTGGATGAAGCCTTTCATCAGATCAGCGATGAACTCCGCACTCAGTACCTGTTGGCCTACTATCCCTCGGAACGTATGTCCGATTCGGAGTTTCGGCACATCCAAATCTCAGTGCAGGGCACGCCTGAACAAGCCCGTCTCTTTTTTTAAGGCTTTCATTTTTTTCGTGGTGTTGCTCACGGCAACGTTGCTGACCGCTCAGGATTCCGGTACCGGCAACCTGTCCGGCTCGATCACAGGAGCGCGCGGAGCATCCATCAGTGGCGCCACCGTCACACTCACCAATCGTGTTACCGGCGTTTCCTCCAATACGGTCTCCAGCCCGGCCGGAACGTATGCTATCCGCGACCTTCCACCGGGAGATTATTTGTTGCACGTTGAAGCGAAAAGCTTCCAGCCGGCTGAACTCTTTATTCGCATCCAACCGGGATCAAGCGCAACCGGAGATGTTCGCCTGCAGAGGCTTCCACCCTCCGAGGCAGTGCTGGTAAATCAAAGCCCGGAAGTTCGGCAAACTGTTGACGCCGCTCTCATCGAGCAACTTCCCAGCGATCACAACACCATTGAACTCGCCCGCATTGCGCCCAGCGTGCAAGTTTTCGATGCACAGGCTCTCTCCCCAACAAAGTCGGGCATAGTCGCCGCTTCGATTGGGGGACGCAACGGGCGAACCACCCGAATCACCGTGGATGGAATCGATATCAGCGACGAAGTGGTCGGATCTTCGACCCAGAACGTCTCTCAGAGCAGTACTCAGGAAATGCGGGTCACGCAATCTTTCGCGCCGCTTTCCGCAGGACTGGCGGCAGCCGGTGTAGTGAATCTGAATACCCGCTCCGGCGGAGACGCATTGCACGGCGATTTCTTCGCTAACTTTCGCAACCAGGGCGTAGGCATCGCCCAGCTTCCCGGCGGCAGTGATAATCCTTTCTCCCGCGAGGTTTTCGGCGGAGGAGTGGGCGGCGCCATCAAGCCCGGTAAGCTCTTCGGTTTTATCGGCGGCGATTACTTCAAGCAGGACTATCAGGCCCCCGTCATCTTCAACGCGCCCTTTTCTGCCCTGAACGCGAGCTATAGCTCACCTTTTCGCCAGGCAGAAATTGATGGCCGGCTCGACTACGTTCTCTCCGCGCGTGCGCGCATGTTCTATCGTTTCGAGTACGACAACAGCTCTTCCATCAGCACCTTTGGCGGCACGAACTTCCAGACTTTCCGCAGCAATAACAACACTCCATCTCACGCCTTCGGCGCGGATTTCACTACCGGCGCCTATACCCACAGCGTGCGCGCGGCTTACAGCCGATTCGCGAATCATCTGGATAGCCGGTTCAACGCGGATGATCCGCTGCCTGGTATTGATCTCGCCTTTTCTGGTGGATCAGGCTTTGCCAGCGGATCGTCAGCATTCGCTCCCCAGCGTACGATTCAATCAAATCGCGAAGCGCGCTATGACGGAAGCCGGACCGTTGCTGCGCATGCTTTGCAATTCGGTGCGGCGCTTAACCGCATCGACGCACTGGTTTTCCGGAACCTTTACGGCTCTGCTCCGCAGGTTGGATTGGATACGAACTCTGATTCCGTCATCTTTGCGGAAAACAATGGAGGAATTACCAACCCGCTTAATTACCCGGTGCGCAGCATTGTTCTCGGTAATGGGTTCGGCTGCTTTAGCAACGATGCAGCTTTCGGCTCACCTTGTGGAGGCGTGAACGACACCCGCATTCACCTTTATGTGGGCGACACCTGGAAGGTTAAATCGAATCTGCAGGTGAAATTAGGTCTGCAGTGGATACGCGATACCGGCCGATATAATTCTGATCTCGCTCCTATCCCATGCTCAGCGGCAAGCGGCTTCGGTGCTCTGGCGCCATGCTCCGGCACGGGGAATCTGCTCGATCACTTTGGAAATGTTCCGGCGCTCGGCAGTCGTATTCGTCAGCCCAACCTGAATCTCGCGCCGCAATTTGGTTTCGCGTGGGACCCCGGCAAAGCAGGCAGAAGTGTTCTGCGCGCCGGCATTGGACTCTACTACGACAATAATCTGTTTCAGAATATGCTCTTCGATCGGGCAGCGCGCCAGGCGAGCGGCCAATTCAACGCGCAAGCTAATGATCCCTGCGCCTCGCATGGTGTAATCGTATTTCCAGGCAACGTGCCCCAAGATGCCTCCGGACTCTGCGGACAAGCCATCGGCGCAGTCGCTCCCGCCATTCAGGCCTTGCAGAGCGCTTATCAGGCCGCAAACGCAGCCGCCGGGTCAAACCCAGATTTTCTCGGTAATATCTTGAGCAATCAGCGCGGACTGCTCGCGCCCAACTTCCAATCCCCTCGCTCAGTTCAGATGAACATCGGGTTCCAGCATCAGTTTGGTCAGGCAACGCTGCTCGCAGTCGATTATGTGCGGCACGTCGGCACGCATTATCTGCAGGGAATTGACACCAATCATGTCGGCGATGCTTCCCGCTTCCCAACCAATTGCCTGCCGGCAGGGTCGCCGGCAGTAACGCCTGCGCCTTGTCAGGCCGCGCTGAACGCCATCAACCGTACCCTGCTTGCAAATCCGCTCAGTCAGGCGTGCCCTCAAACAACCATCGTCGGCACCAGTTCTCAGACCTCGGTCAATTGCTATATCGCCAGTGTCCCCGGAGCCGCCATTACGGACTTTGCACAGAATGGGCTCGACTCCGGTGCACAATACCTGGGCGGTCTGCCCGCTTCGGTTCTTGGCCTCACCCCTGAAACCGGGGCAGCATTTTCAGGATTGAATCCCTTGGTGGGGCGAAGTCTTTTCTTTTTCCCGTCCGGGCGTTCGCTTTACAGCTCATTGCAGATCATGTTGCGCACCCACTCCAATGCCAGTTTTCGCGGGCTGCGCGGTTTTGATTTTCAGTTTGCATACAGCCACACCAGTTTCCGAAGCAATTACAGCAACGACCTGGGCGAGCAGGATGTGTTGCCTCTGGCTGCCGACTTCAATCATCCCACAGGTTTTTTCGGCAATGTTCCTTTTGACCGGCATCATCAGGTTTCATTTGAGTCAATTATTGGTCTCCCGTTAAGCGGCCGGCTCGCGTTCATCGGGTACTTCGCCTCTGCGCTTCCGCAAACCTTGTTCTTGCCATCCTCAAATCAGCCAGGCGAGATTTTTCGCAGTGACCCTACAGGTGATGGATCATTTGGGGGCGTGAGTCTTAACGGAAATGGCGCGGGTGACATCCTGCCTGGATACAACATCGGCGCATATGGCCTGACTTACTCCTCCGGAGCGCTTAACACCATCATTAACAACTACAACAGCTTTTTCGCGGGCCAACTGACCCCGGCCGGCACTGCCCTGGTAACAACCGGGCTGTTTTCATCCACCCAGTTGAGATCGCTGGGAGCTACCTTGCCGACCCTTGAAACTGCTCCACCTAACTACTTCACTCCCAGACTGTTTAAAAACTTCGACTTGCGACTTAGCTGGCCGCTTCGGTTTAAAGACCGCTTTACCATCGAACCGGGAGTCACGGCCTTCAACATTTTCAATTTCGCTAATTATGACGCACCCGGTTATCGCCTTTCAGGCGTCCTTAATGGCGCATCAGGAAGCCTTAATGGCCAGCAGTCTGCCGGTACAAACCGCATAGGCCTGGGTTCCGGAATCTTCAGCCTGGGATCGCCACGACAGCTGGAATTTGGGCTGAAAATCAGCTTCTAGCCGGTGCAGTCTACTCATCGCTAGGACGTCCTGATTTTCAACCAGATCAGCCTCACCTCAGTTGTGACCATCCAGAATTCTGAATCTGAGTTCCAGCTTTTGGTATGTTCCTTGCAAAATAAACAACCTGGTGTCTCATAACTCGTTCATTCAACAATATTCTGTCTCTGTAAGTACTTGGTAAAACGCGTGCACTCTTCAGCCCCGTAATATTCTCGGGGCCATTTGCTTTTTCGGGTCTGAAGGGCTCAATTCCGGAGCCTGCCTGTCGTTTCAGTCGCGCGACAGCATGCCGTTTCTTCGTCTGACTCTGGCGTTTTCGGTCAATCGTCTTCTAACTCGGAGGTTGTTCATGGCGCGCAAGTTCGCTCCCAACTTTGCTTGGTTTAGTTTTGCCTGGGTATTGCTCCTCTCCATGCAATACGTTATGGCCCAGACCACCATCTCCACCGGAAGTATTCAGGGAACAATCACCGATCCCTCGGGCGCGGTGGTCAGCAGCGCCAAGATCACGATCACCAACAAGGCGACTGGTCGAGAGATCAATACAAACGTCAGCTCATCAGGAACTTACACATCCGGTGCGCTTATTCCGGGAGAATATCTCGTGAAGGTTGAAGCACGAGGCTTTAAAACTTCACAGACATCTTTGGTGGTGCAGGTTGGTGTGACCACACCAGGGAACGTCAAACTGCAACTTGGCCAAGCTAGCGAAATCGTTGAAGTTCAAGGCGGTCAGGTACAAGTGAATACTGAGCAAGCAACCGTTCAGGGAGTGGTCACTCCTGAACAAATGGAACAGCTTCGAGTGAATGGAAGGAATTTTCTGGACCTTGCACAATTGGAACCAGGCGTACAGATCCAGGATGGCGGGAACTTTGATCCCACCAAAAACGGCTTTTCATCGATTTCCTTCGGTGGCCGTTTTGGCCGAACCTCGCGTATTGAAGTAGATGGAGTGGATATCAGTGATGAGACCGTCGGAACGACTACTCAGAATATTCCGCAGGTTGCGCTGCAGGAATTTCAGATCAGCCAGTCGTCGCTGGATCCTTCCACGGAACTCACATCCTCCGGCGCCGTTAACGTCGTAACTCGATCTGGGTCCAACGGCTTTCACGGTGAAGCGTTCGGGCTTTTTCGCGATCAGACCATTTCCGCCGATTTGAGTGGTCAAGGTACCGGCACGCCTTTCCAACGGCAGCAATACGGCGGTCGTTTCGGCGGTCCGCTGATCAAGAACAAAGTTTTCTTCTTTCTGTCTGGCGAGCGCACAAAACAGGACACCAACAACCCGGTCTTATTGACTCAACCATTTACTCCGCTTTCTGGAGGGTTCAGCTCGCCTTTCCGGGAAAAGGAACTATTGGGCAAGCTGGACTGGCAGATTACGCCTACCAATTTCCATCTCTTTTATCGTTTCACTTATGACAACAACATAAGCGTGAGAGCTTTTAACCCACAAGCATACGAGCCATTCGCAAACAAAAACAATACGCCTGGACACCTGGTTGGCTTCGATTTCAATTCCGGAAGTTTTACTCATAGCATTCGGTTTGGTTACACCAAATTTCAGAATGGAATTGGCGATGCAGTAACCGGCACCAGCATCTTTAACCCTGCTCCTGAGCTAACCCTTTCCATTGGTTCGGGCAACAGCTTTTTTTGCGATAGCCAGGCTGTTTTTTGTTCCGGCCCCAATTTTCTAGCGCCTCAGGCTACCTTTCAGGAGAACCGGCAAATAAAGTACGATGGCAGCAAGGCCTTCCGATCTCATATCTTCCGGTATGGAGTTGGGGTGAACCGTATTCTCGGGGGTGGTTTTGCAAACTTCTTCGGTCTCGCTCCAGCGGTTAATGCTAACAACAACGCCAATAGTATAGATTTTGCCAACAACTCCTGTGGAACAGGTACGCCCTGCTTTCCAGGAGGCGCCTCCAATCCACTTAATTTTCCAGTTGATTTCGTTCTGCTGGGCAATGGGCAGGGCTTCTTTACCGAAAAGAGTGCGTTCAATTTGCCAGCTGGTGGGCAATCCGACACGCGATTCCAATGGTATGTCGCCGACGCCTGGAAGATTCGGCCAAACTTCACAATTACAGCTGCTCTGCGCTATGTTCGCGATACTGGGCGAACAGACAGCGATTTGCCGCCCATCCCGGCGCTCGATCAGTTTGGGGCCGGGCTAGGAAATCGTGTCAAGCAGCCGGACGCGAACTTTGCGCCCGAACTTGGCATTGCATGGGACCCCACTGGAAGCGGAAAGACAGTTGTACGTGCGGGGGTAGGACTATTTTATGAAAACGTAATCTTCAACAACGTGCTCTTCGATAGACCAGGCCGATTAGAGCAGGGGCTTTTCAACGGCTCCGCTCCAGCCTGCTTCAACGGAGCAGTATTCCCGGTGACATTCCCTGATGGCAGTACGGTACATCCAACTTTTTGCGGGCAGCCAATCGGCAATGTCGGCGGTGAAGTCGCAGCACTACAACAGCAGTTTCAACAGGCTACTGCAAATGCCGGGCCAGCCGGCAATCCGAATTTCATCGGGAACGCTTTGACTGCCGCTGCGAACGTAAACGGCATCAGTCTTTTTGCTCCGGATTACAAAACGCCTCGTTCGGTACAGATAAACGCTGGCATCCAGCGTCAGTTGTTTAAGGGTACGGTCCTCAGTGCCGATTATGTCCGCAATGTCCAGACTCGTTCATTACTAGGGGTCGACATTAATCACGTGGGCGATGCACGTTTCCTGGATCCAACTGTGGCTCAGGCGGCAATCGACGCCACGCTGGCTCAGTGCGGCGTTGCCACCCTTAATCAGGCGGCTGTTGCATGTCCGGGACTTCATCCTACCGGACCTGCGACCATTGCTGATTTCGGCAAT
>QHZY01000029.1 GCA_003224855.1 Acidobacteriota bacterium
TGCTGACCGTGCTGGTGCTGTTCGCCACCACCTGGCTGGCGCTGTATCTCTCCAAGCTGGTGACGCGGCCAATCGCCGCGTTGGCCGAAGCTACCCAGGAAATCTCGCGCGGCCGGCTGGATTACCGCGTCGAGGTCACTGCCGCCGACGAGATCGGTGACCTGGTCGGATCCTTCAACCGCATGGCGGAGGAGTTGGAGATCAGCCGCCGCCAGATCGAAGCATCCAGCCATGATCTGAGTGCGGCCAATGTTGCTCTGGAGCAACGCCGCCGGCAAATCGAGACCATACTTGAGAGCATTCCAACCGGAGTGATGTCACTGGATGCCGGCCGTAAAATTACCCATGTCAATCAGGCTCTCCTCCGCTTGTTTTCGACCGGAGAAGGCGAACCCTCACCGTCCATTTCGGTTGGTTCCAATCTGAAGGATGTCTTCTCCGCTGATCTGGTGGAAGACCTCGAACCCCTGCTGCGTCGCGCGGATCGCATGGGAAACACCACCACTCAGGTTGAGATTGGAGTGCGCGGCACACGCCTTAACGTAGCAGTTACAGTGGCCACCCTTCAAAAACTGGGATACGTGCTGGTCTTTGAAGATCTCTCTGACTTGTTGAAGGCCCAGAAACAGGCTGCCTGGCGTGAAGTTGCCCGCAGAGTAGCCCATGAGATAAAAAATCCGCTCACCCCAATCGCACTCTCAGCTGAGCGCATTCGCCGTCACCTACGGCGGGGTACGCCGCCCGATGCTTCATCCCTGCAGATCGTTCAAAGCTGCGCGGAGACCATCGGGACTGCGGTTGAAACCCTGCGCAATCTGGTAAACGAATTCTCGGCTCTGGCCCGGTTTCCGGCAGCGCAGCCTGTACCAGCCGACATCAATTCCATCGTTGAAGGCACGCTTGCCATGTTCAATGGCCGCCTGGACGGCATTCATGTGCAGACCTTCCTGTCCTCCGATTTGCCTAAAGTGATGGCCGATTCCGAGGCCATCAAACGGGTTCTGGCCAACATCGTTGATAACGCAGCGGAGGCCATGAACGGCTCCCTGGTCCGGGAAATCCAGATATCCACCGCGCTCCTCGCCAACCGTGAAGCGGTAGAAATCTCGATTTCCGATACCGGGCACGGCGTCACACAGGAATTGAAAGAGCGCCTCTTCCTGCCTTACTTCTCTACCAAGAAGCGCGGGACCGGTCTGGGCCTGGCCATAGTCAGCCGCATACTCGAAGACCACCATGGCTCGATTCGAGTCGAAGAAAACCAGCCGGTGGGTACGCGGTTCGTGATCGAGCTCCCCTTATATCCCCAGGAGGCCGCATCTCCAGCCGCTCAGCATGCATAAAATTCTGATCGTTGATGACGAATCGGCCATTCGCCAATCACTCAAGGGCGTGCTCGAAGATGAGGGCTACGAAGCCCAAACCGCGGAAAGCGGAGAGGCCTGTCTGGAGAGCTTGCGGCGGCGCCCGTTCGATATTGTTCTGCTCGACATCTGGTTGCCCGGCGCCGATGGACTGGAGATTTTGGAAAGCGTGCGCGAGCTGGAACACCCTCCCGAAGTCATCATTATTTCAGGCCACGGAACCATCGAGACTGCGGTTCGCGCCACCAAGCTCGGGGCCTATGACTTCCTCGAAAAGCCGCTCTCGATCGAGAAAACCCTGATCCTGATAAAGAACGCGATCGATTCCCGCCGCCTGCGCGATGAAAATCGGGAACTGAAGCGGCAGCTCTCTCCGCGAGGAGTGATCGTGGGCGAGAGCATCCCCATCAAGGCTCTGCGCCAGCAGATTCAACTGATGGCTCCCACTCATGGCCGGGTGCTGATATTTGGTGAATCGGGCACCGGTAAAGAGCTGGTCGCGCAGGCCATCCACTTACAAAGTCCCCGCAAAGACGAAATGTTCGTAGAGGTGAATTGCGCCGCCATCCCCGAAGATTTGATCGAGAGTGAATTATTCGGTCATCGGAAAGGAGCGTTCCCGGCAGCTGCGGCTGATAAAGAAGGCAAGTTTCAAAGAGCGCATGAAGGAACACTCTTCCTCGACGAAATCGGCGACATGAGCCTGAAGACCCAGGCCAAGGTCTTGCGCACCCTCGACGAGCAACGCTTCACGCCGGTGGGCGGCGAGGAACCGGTCACGGTGGATGCACGGGTCATCGCGTCTACCAATAAAGATCTGGAGGAAGAGATATTGCGCGGAAATTTTCGCGAAGATCTTTTCTATCGATTAAACGTGATCCCCTTCTCTGTTCCCCCGTTGCGGGAAAGGCAGGAAGATGTGCCGATCCTGGCGCGACACTTCCTTCGCGAATTTTCGGCTACTTACGGGCGGCGTCCGCGTGAAATCACCGATGACGCCATTGATACGCTGATGAGATATTCCTGGCCGGGGAATGTCCGCGAGTTGCGCAACGTAATCGAGCGGGTGGTGATTATGAATCCCAGCACTACCCGATTTGATCGCAAGCACCTGCCTCCGCTGGTGCACCGAGACGGGGGACGCAGAATATCAGGCGCAGGCTCTTCTACGCTCCATCAGGCCCGCGCTGCTTACGAGCGTGATTACATTTTGAAGAAGCTGGATGAGAACCACAGCAATATCAGTCGCACCGCCGAAGTCCTGGGACTGGAACGAAGCCACTTGTACCGCAAAATGAAGACTCTGGGAATTGTAGTGAAAGAGTAGTTACTTCTTGCGCATGTGCAGTTCGGTACCGTTGCGCGCAAACTTCACTTCATCCATCAGCTGATTGATGAGATATATCCCGCGGCCATGATTGGAATAGACATTTTCACCTTGTAGCGGGTTCGGCACACCATTGGGATCGAATCCTTCGCCCGGATCGCGGACAATGATCACCAGGCCCTGGGGCTCATCATAGATAACATCACACTCCACAACTTTGGTCACATCGCCTTTGGCGCCGTGCACAACCGCATTGGCCAGCGCCTCGGTTAATGCCAACTCCACCGAGTCTTCCTTCCCGGCCACCACCTGCACGTCTCTGACTACCTGCATAACGCTTTGCACCACGGGATCAACCGCATCGCGATCTGCTGCCAATGTAACTCGGAGCTTTAAAACTTTGTTTCCGGGGCTGTGGGATCCTTCGGGAACACTCTCAGTCATGAGCGGGTGTCAGCTAAGTGCTGTGATTGTACAGAGAACATTCTACGAGCGCAAACCCTGCTTCGAAGTTAACTGGTGCAACTGGCGCCGCCAATCCAGTTCATCTATGAATTCATTCGAATCACGCCAGTTTTCACGCACCTTCACAAACAGTTCCAGAAACACCTTCGTACCCAGCATCTGCTCGAGTTGCAGGCGTGCTGCGGTGCCCATCTGCTTTATCATCTGTCCGTTCTTTCCCAGCAAAATGGCCTTTTGCCCCTGGCGCTCGCAGTAGATCACCGCGGCAATTCTGGTCAGTTTTCCAGCTTCTTCATATTGCTCAATGATGACTGTCACGGCATACGGAACTTCTTCGCTGGTGGCCTGGAGTACCTGCTCACGTATGGCTTCAGCCGCCATAAAGCGCGCGGGCTGATCGGTAATCTCATCCGGCGGGAAGTAGGGAGAGCCGGACGGAATCTTCTCGACGATTTTCTTCAGCAACAGATCCAGGCCTTCACGCTTCAATGCCGAGATGGGCACGATCTCGGCAAATTTGTAGGAACTGGAATAACGTTCGATGATGGGCAACAGTTTCTCTTTTCCCTGAAGCCGGCTGGCAGGATTGCTCGGGTGCCGACGGTTGCGTAATAGATCAACTTTGTTCAGAACCAGGATCGCTGGAGTGTTCGATTTGCTGGCCAGCTTCAGCAGAAATTCATCCGTGCCTTCGGACTGTTTGTTTGCGTCCACCATCACCAGGATGAGGTCACAACCATCGAGCGCTTCGCGCACCTCGCTCATCATTTTGCGGCCCAGTGAACTGTCAGGCCGGTGTACTCCCGGCGTGTCCAGCAATACCACTTGCGCGGCAGCCATTCCCTTCCGGCCCGGCAGATTCACGATCCCTAGAATTCGGTTGCGCGTAGTTTGCGGTTTCGGACTGATGATGGCCAGCTTCTCGCCCACCAGCGCATTCAGGAGCGTGGATTTCCCTGCGTTTGGCCGTCCAATAATGCACACGAACCCGGAGCGAAATGCCATGGGTGTCCGTAATTCAGATCAGTTTCATCTGCTTCGGCTGAAGCAGCGAAACTCTTACCTTCTCAACCTTCCGGCTGGTCGAATCCAGCACCTCAAACTTGAAGCCGTCTTGCTCTACCACTTCACCTTTTTGCGGAATGTGTCCCGCCAGTTCACTTACTAATCCCGCGAGCGTAGCTGACTCATAGCCTTCGGGCCGGGTTCCAAACCATTCATTAAGGCGGTCGACATCGGTGTTGCCGGAGACCACATACGACTGATCGCTTTCGCGCACCACTTCCGCCCGATCATGTTCATCGCGTATCTCGCCTACAATCTCTTCCACCAGATCTTCAATCGTGACCAGGCCCGCTACCCCCCCATACTCGTCGACCACGATCGCCATCCGTATATTGCTCTTCTGCATTTCTCGCAGCAGATCGCTTCCCCGCTTGCTTTCCGGCACAAAATACACTTCTCTGCGCATCACCGAATCAACCGTGCGCACCTGCGCCTCGGTATCCGGCACCTGCAACACATCTTGAGCATAAACAATTCCCACTATGTTATGAATCGTGCCTGAGAACACCGGAACTCGCGAAAACGGCTTGGCGCGTAGTAACTCAACGAATTGCTCGACTGTGGTATTAGATTCCACCGCGACAATCTCGGGGCGCGGCTTCATCGCTTCCCGCGCTGTCTTTTCACTGAATTCCACCACCGACTGAATCAGGTGGCGATCACTGGCGTCGAGAATACCCTCCTCCTGGCCCGCCTCAATCAGCGCATCCACCGCCTCGGCCTGGCTCTCCGGCGCTTCATCCGTATGTTCTCTGGTCAAAGTAGCTACCGACTGCAGAAATCCCAGGACAATAGTGATGGGAATAACCGCGTAGATCAGCAGTCGCAGAAGAGGAGTCAGCCGCACCAGCCATTCACCCGTTGTACGTGCAAAAAAAACGAAGGGAAGAAAGCGGTTGAAAACGATCACAATCAGAATCAGGCTGAGCGAAGCCTGCAACACCTCGTATCCGCTCCATTTATCGCTGCGAAAAACGGCGAAACCAACCACCATGGCAATCGCGGCCATAGTAAGCGGAACGAGGGTTGTCATGGCGAGCGAAACTCTTGATCGGCCCATCCGCAACTTCGGTTCTACTTTTTGCTCGAAGGATTCGATGTTGTTCTGAAATTCGCGCGAAAGAAATTTGCCGATCTCCGCATAGACGCGATCCACATACGAAACAACCGTGAGTACGCCTAACAGGAAGACGAGCACAATCGCAACCGCGAAGTTCATAGCTGTCCGGCTTTCGATTTTGTTTTCGGCGGAGACGGCCGTTGCCGCCGCTGAGGCTTCTTCGACATGCGTTTGCCTGGCTTGAAATTTTGATTTCGCTCGATCAGGCTACTCGAAAGGCCCAATGACGTTCTCAACCTCTGTTCCTTCCGTTCCATCACGCCGTTGTCTTTTTCATGATCGTAACCTGCCAGATGCAACAAGCCGTGCAATATCAATATCCGGACCTCATCCTCCCAGGTTTCGTTCCGCTCCTCGGAGCTTCGCCTGGCTATGTCGAGCGAGATAGCAATATCACCCGCCAATCCGTTGCTCTCGGGCGCGGGGAATGACAAAACGTCAGTGGGAGCATTCTTCTTCCGATACTGGAGATTAAGCCGGCGCATCTCCGCACTTGAGGTGAGTAGAACATTGACCTCGCCTTTCACGCCAATTTGCCGGCGGGCGCGGCTCATGAAACGCGCAAGTGACCTCATATCCAGGCCGGTCGCGCGTGTTCGCGTGATTATCAACTGAGTGTTCTGCGGCTGCGTGTCAAAAGGAAACAGGAGGGCAGCTTTCACCCTCCCGCATCATTCTAGCTAGTCTATTGCTCAGTTTCTACTTGCCCGGTCGTCGGGCCTGCAATATCCGACGGCATGCCTTTCACTCCTGCAGTGCCTCGCGAATCCAGCAGTGACATCTGCGGCTCATCTGCAATGCGCGTCTTGTGCTCTTCATAGGCATGAATAATCCGCTGCACCAGATGGTGCCTTACCACGTCGCCTTCGTCGAAGTATACAAACGACAAACCCTGAACCCCTTTTAAGACGTCTATGGCTTCCAGCAACCCACTGCGGCGAGCATTCGGCAAATCGATTTGCGTAACGTCACCTGTGATTACCGCCTTCGAGTTGAATCCCAGTCGCGTTACAAACATCTTCATCTGCTCGGAGGTCGTATTCTGCGCTTCATCCAGAATCACGAATGAATCGTTCAAGGTACGCCCGCGCATGAAGGCGATCGGCGCAATCTCTATCACGTTTTTCTCCAGATAGCGATCAACCTTTTCCGGTTCGAGCATGTCGTAGAGAGCGTCATATAGCGGGCGCAGGTAGGGATCAATCTTCTCCTGCAGCGTGCCCGGCAAAAAGCCCAGCCGCTCGCCGGCCTCCACCGCTGGTCTGGCGAGGATGATGCGGTTCACCCGTTTCGACAGCAGCGCCGAAATTGCCATCGCTACCGCCAAATAAGTCTTCCCTGTTCCGGCTGGCCCAATGCCGAAAACCATGTCGTGCTGCTCAATAGCTTCAAGGTATCGCCGCTGGTTCAGACTCTTTGGCTGCACTGTCCGGCGGCCGAAAGAGCGCTGCTTCCCTGCCTCCGCCAGACCACGGAGGGTAGCGTTGGGATCGGAAATCAACACGCGAAGCATGCTGTTGAGGTCGCCATTGTTAAAGCTGTGGCCGGAGCGCTGCAGCGCGTCGTAGTCGGCAAACACTTGCTCAGCTCGCGTCACGTCGCGGGTGCTGCCTTCGAGTTCAATGGAGTCCGAGCGGAGATCAATATTTACGTTGAAGCCGTCTTCCAGGACACGCAGATTCTCGTCCCGCGTGCCGAAGAGCGCCTCAATGTTCGGGGTCAGTTCGATGCGTTTCTTCATTAACTCCTGTTCAATCCAACCTGGGCCGGATTCAAGCTCAAGTAATCAGCTGTTCTTAGATGCACGGCTTCCGGGGGGCTGGAAGAAAGTGGAGCAACTGAGGTCGCAAAAATCCCAGACTGCAGACAATTCACACGCCGGGCGGCGCAAGACACTACCATCAACCCCAAGAGTACCGCCGTTTTTCGACCATAGTCAATGCCATTGTAAGTGACAGATCGCAGGACATTTGCCGCATATCAGCTCGCTCGTGCAGAGAACCCGGAGGCGGGCACGGCACGGGTTTTCGCCCATAGCCGTAGCGCCTCAATTTCTTCCGCCCGGGTGATTGACAGCGGCACGGTCGCCTGCAGCGCCTCGATTAGGTGGCGGGTGGTGAGTTGTTGGTTGCCTGAGTACGCCGCAAACAACGCAGTCTGCACTGCTGCCTCGATTTCTGCGCCTGAGTAGCCGCTCGCTGCACTGGCAATATGCTGCAGGTCAAATTCTGCGGGATCTCGCTTCTTGCGGCGCAAGTGAATGGCGATTATCTCCTTCCGCTCTCTTTCTTCCGGCAGGTCCACAAAGAACAATTCGTCGAAACGGCCTTTGCGTATCAACTCCGGAGGCAGCGCCGACACGTTATTGCAGGTGGCTGCGACAAATACCGGCGCTTTTCGCTCCTGCATCCAGCCCAGGAAAGACGCCAGCAGGCGTGACGATACCCCCGCATCCACCGATGCCGAATCCGGACCGCTGCCGGCAAAGACCTTTTCTAATTCATCGATCCACAAAATGCAGGGCGCTAATCCCTGTGCCACGTCGAATACTTTGCGAATGCGTTTCTCGGTCTCTCCAATGTATTTGTCAAAAATTGCAGCCGTATCGAACTTTACTAACGGCAGTTTCCACTCGCCCGCGATCGCCCGCGCACACATGCTCTTGCCGCAACCCTGCACCCCAAGGATAATCACACCTTTCGGCGGCTCCAGCCCGAACGATTGCCCTCCACCTTCCCACGCTCCGCGTCGCTGAGCCAGCCACTTTTTCAGGTTTTCCAGCCCACCCACATCGCCGAGATTCTCAGAGCTATCCACAAATTCGAGCATTCCGGAGCGTCGCAGCAGTTCCTTCTTGGCCTGCAGGATGTCGGTGATCATCTCCGCACACAGCGAATATCGCGCAACCAGGGCCTGCGAAACCGCACGTTCTGCTTCTTCTTCGGTCAGGCCCCGAAGATTTGCTGCCATGGCATCCACGGCAGCAGCATCGGCTTTCAGTTGCAGCGTGTAAATGTTAGACAAGCGCTTGAAGGTTTCCTCGATAATTTGGCGCAAGCGCAGGGGATCGGGTAATTGCAGCTCGAGATATTCCACCAGGCTGACCAGCTCTGGCGGCATTTCGATCGACGGCGCAGTCAGGATCAGCGTTCGGCGGTTAGCTGAGAATTTTTGTCCCACATCGCGCAGCCGCCTGATCACTACCGGGTCGCTCATGTGGCGGTGGAAGTCCTTCAAGACGAACACCGCTTCCAGCGTCATGCTCTCCATATTCGCCAATGCCTGCACCGGTTCGCGTGAGTTGTAAACCGCCGTCTTGGCTCCTGCCGCTGAGGCGTCGGCGGGTGGCGAAATTGAGCTATGGCTACCCCAGTTGCCCATTTGTTCAACCCGCGCTTGAATGGAAGACGGGCTGGTCAGGGGACCGCCCCCGCTGCCCGAGCGTGTCAGGCCATCCGCTATGCTCCACTCGAACATCGCCAGCTGCAATTCCGAGCAGGCATTCCTTACCAGCGAGATGGCGCGTGGTTCTTCGACCGTCTCCATCACCACTATGGGTGTGGAGGAATTAATCAGAATCTTCAGACGGTCAAGAGTGGTGGCCACGCTGGTTTGACGGTTTCAACTCCCTACCGTACAATAACTTATTCGGTTCCCACCGGAAATAGAACTCTGCACCTACAAGGGTGATTGAACCAGCATGGCTAACCATTTTTCTGCATTGAAACGGGCACGACAGACCACCAAGCGGACCGCCCGTAACCGTGCCAACGCATCCCGTCTGCGCACCCAGTTGCGCGCATTTCGTGAGGCTCTGGCGAAAGGCGATAAAGCCGGCGCCGAGCGTATCTATCGGGAAACTGCTTCCGCACTCGATAAAGCCATTCAGAAAGGCGTGTTGCACGAAAATACCGCCGCGCGCTACAAGTCTCGCCTGAACGTCAGGCTGAACGGGTTGAAGTAGCGCACCGCAGCACCACCCCGAAGTGTTCCTGCAAGGCCCGGTTCCACTCTTGGTCTGAACCGAGAATTCTTTCTTCCCTGCGGCCATCCGCCGTCAGCAACAGCCTGCGGTCAGATAATGTGATACGCCCATCACTCGTCGCCATCGTACAAAGCCGCTTCTGGGTGAAGTGCGATTCCGGAGATGTCTGGTGATACCGGCACATGCCCGCAAAATCCGCCAATCCCCGCGCCTGCGGCGTCAAGACATACTGCTTTTTCCATGAGCCGTCGGGTTCTGTCCGCTCCAGCAGAAGCGAATCATTGATTTGAGAAATCCGAAATCTTCGGCCAGCCTGCTCCTGCTCAATCCCTGGAATCAGCTTCACAGGCTCAAGAAATAAGTCTCCAAAACCAACATCGGCCAGCCATGGCTGATCGAGATCAACCCTCAAGGCAAGATGATCAAATTCCGGGGACAAGCTGCCGTCCTCGCGAGGAACGCGTGCGGAAAGCAAAATCACCTTGAATCCGAGCTCTCGCAGCAAAGCTGAGAATGCACCGTTCAGTTCGTAGCAGAACCCTCCACGCCGTTCTTCCACAATCTTGCGGACAAATGTCCGCTCATCGCAAACTATCTCACGCCCCAGAAATATATCCAGGTTCTCGAACGGAACGCTCAGCATGTGCGCTCGATGAATAGCGGCCAAAACGTCAGGCGCAGGATCCACTGGCCCTGAGTAACCGATGCGCTTCAGATAGGCAGCGCTATCCAGCATCTTAGGTATGGTTATGCCTAAACCGGCAATTCTTCCTGAAGCCAGCCCGGCAACTCCGGCTTAGGCTCCGCAGTAAGATCGAGCACCAGCTTTTCAAGCACCAGCCTTTTGCTGACCGGATTGGAACGCAGCGCAAGATCCGCCTTCGCGACCAGGCGGATGGCACGGGTCAGGTCGCGTTTTGATTTGAAGCGCCTGGCCTGGCGGATTACGTCATCGGCCGCGAACGGCGGAACTCTGAAACCCTGCCACAGCGCCGCCCACAGCATGCGCTGGTCACGAACATTGCGCTCCAGGATCACCAGCATCTGACGGAAGGTTCTGGCCAGCATGTACACGTGACCTATCGACGCTTCTTCGCCCTCGCCGCTGCTGAGAATTGCGTCCAGCATCTCCAGCGCGCGCACCCGATCTCGAGCTGAAATAGCATCCGTGAGTTCATACAAAGATCGCTGCTTCGCCGCCAGAACCATGGTCTCAACATCGCCCAGCGTGATCCGTTGCTTCTCGCGCACGTAGAGAATCAGCTTCTCCATCTCATTCGAGATCATCATCATGTCGCCGCCCAGAGCGTCCACCAGTTCGCGGGCGGCATCGGCCTCAATCTTCACCGACTGGGTAGCGCAGTAATCGGTGATCCAGCGCACCGCCTCCCCTTCTTCCACACGCGCCAGCTCGATGATGCTGCAGAATGGCCCCATGTCCTCGCGGATGCGCTGATAGCGTTCTTTGTCTTGCATCTCGATACGGCGGGCATCGGCAGGGATGCTGATGTGATCGGCGACAAAGATAACGACCGCATCGGGATTTGGATTTTTACAGTAACTCTCGATTGTGGCCAGCTTCTCCTCATTTGATCCCCGGCCGAACAACGTCTTCACTCCCTTCACGAAAAATATCTGGAAGGGCGCCATCAGCGACGGCGTGCGAGCCCGGTCCAGAACCTCGGCGAGATCGGTCTCCGACAAGTCAAACTCAAACAGGCTGAAGTCGCGCAATTCCTCAGGAACAAGATGCTTCAGAATGGCATCCCGGCAGCGCCGCCGGAAAAAGGCTTCGTCACCCACGAAAACATAGGCCGGACGAAGTTTGCGTGACTCAACTTCGGCCAGGAAGCGGTCGGACTGTGCGAAAGCCCGCATAGCTGGATTCCCTAAAAGCCCTCCAGAATATTCGAAACCAGCGTCCGGGCAAATTGGCGTGAAAGGCGACCCAGCGCCGGCGAGTCCTCTTCGAAAAAACTGGAGACTTCACGTGAGACCTGATATTCCTCCCGGAAGAAATACGAAGGGTTTTCGTAAAGCACCTTACCCTCGCGGTCTTTCAGTGAGACTCTCATGCTGACCACCACCAGAATGCTGGAAGCGCGTCCGGACTGCGAATCATATGTCAGCGGCGACGTCGACGTAGATAAGACCGTTCCCCGAAGCGTGGCATCGGCATCGTCGCTTTCGTTCTGCACAATGCGGAACTGGGTACGGGTGGTCATCTCGCGTATCACCGCTGACGTCAGCATTTGCTCGATCTTGTAAGTTTGGGTCTGGTTGGCGAAAGCCGGGATGGAGATGGTGTGAACGTTCTGCGGGATCGTAACCGCGTGTCCGCTGGTGTGGTACCCGCATGCGGAGCATGCCAGCGTGAGCAGTACAATCGAGACCGCGGCAGCCCTCATTGAATATGTCCGCGCGGCCGGCTGGCTGACATACTCTCGGCACATTCCACCGCGCTGATCGCAGCTACTCTCAGATTATCCGCGGCCACCCAAAGCCACAGTCGGTTGCTCGAACTTGCGTCAGGTAATACTGAAACTAGCGCTGATCCCTGACCGGCAGCATTCACATTGTTGGGCAATTCATCCCCCGAGTTCGTCAGGGTGACATGTTCTCCGGACAGCGCGTGTGCAGTTGCATCAACCTCTGACGGGCTCGCAAACTCCAACTGCACCGCGAATGCGTAGCCATGAAAAACGGGCGCTTGCACCAGGAGGACCGAAGGCAGCAACGCGCTTTCTGCCGTGATCCGGCGATAGTGGCTGATAATGCGCTCCTGGACGCTTGCCAGGGCAGGGGAGGCCTGATCGCCGTAGCGCGCAACCATATTGAACGCCACTTGCACGTCAAACATCTTTTTCGGCAACGGCTGAAAGGAGAGCAGGTTTACCGTCTGCTCATGCAGCTCATCCATTCCCTTTTGTCCATGTTCAGACGCAGGCTCAAAAACGGTTGCGCTGACCGTCCTCAAATCGGTGGCCTTCTGCAAACGCAAAATCAGCAGCGCCAGCACCACCGCTGCGGGATGGGCCACCACCACCGGCCCAGGTTGCAATTCAGGACGAAGAGTCTGCCCCATTTGGCGTTCGATCCAGGGAGAACGGACCGCCGCTGAAGGCTCGTTCTCCAGTGCATAAGAGAGATCTACGATTGCGCTGCCGGCCCGCTGGACTGCCTGCCAGTTTTTGCGCGTGCATTCCTGGTCTGAGGCAAAGAATGTGAAATCCACCCGCTCGAACTGCTCGGCCCGCACGCTCTGAATAAATGACACTTCGTCGCCTGCCGCTTCCAGCTGCCCAATTGACTCGTCATCGTCGAGTAACTTGATATCAAGCGAAGGAAAATTTCTGTCGCCCAGAATTTCCGCGACTTCTTTTCCTTTCAGCGTTGCTGCGCCCACAATCGCAACTCGATAGGCATTGCTCGGACGTGCCGCGTCTGGTGTCTCGCTCGCCTTTCCCTGGACGTTCATGATGGTTGCGAAGCCTCTTTATAACTGCTGGGCGGGGGCGCCGTCTTGCGCCGTAAAATCCACTGTAAGCGCCACACTACGCCCGAAATCATGTAAAGCAATCCAATGCCGAAAAGAACATACCGCGAGAAGAACCAAATCGATGCGAACAACCCTCCCAGAAGAATTAATACCTGGAACGGCTGGCGGTCGCGGAAGTTGATGTCTTTGAAGCTGTAAAAACGCCAGGTGCTGACCATAAGGTAGCCCACGGCGACCACCATCAACATCCAAACAATTGCGCTGTACCAGTTCGACAGTGGTTCGCCGGCCGAAAGATGCACCACCGCCGCAATAACTCCCGCCCCCGCCGGAATCGGCATGCCCACAAAGTATTTCTTGCCCGGCCGTCCGGGGTTAGAGGGCTGCGCGTTGGTGGTGATATTAAAACGCGCGAGCCGCGAGGCCCCCGCAGTAAGAAACAGAAACCCCGCAATGGCCCCCAGCTGTATCAGGCGTTGCTGGACGTCCTGCAGCTCACTCACCACCAGATAGCGAAATCCCCACATGTAGGCCAACAGGGCGGGAGCAATACCGAATGTGATTACATCGGCCAGGGAGTCAAGCTCCCGTCCGAAATCACTGCTGGTATGAGTCATGCGCGCAATCCGGCCATCAAGGCCATCGAACAGCACGGCAAAGCCGATGGCTTTAGCGGCAAAGTCGAAATGCCAGGGCTCCGCCATGGAGCCTTGGGTTACTTGCAGGATCGCGTAATAGCCGGCGGCAATGTTGGCCGTGGTAAATAAAGATGGTAAGACGTATAAGCCCTTCCGAAACCGGCGCGACCCCCGGTCATCCTGTCTCCGTCGTCGGATTTCGGGAACTGTAGGGTCATCCATCAGCGAACCTTCACCGTCTCAGCAGTCGTCGTCGCGCCGGCATTAATTTCCGAATTGAAATATCCCAGGATGCTGCTCCCGCCCTTCACCCGATCACCCGGCTTAACTTTCATCGATACCTCGGCTTGATTCAGAACCACGTCCACGCGCGATCCGAACTTGATCAGGCCCACACGTTCACCGGCCGCCACCCGCTCTCCCAATTTTTTGGTGAACACGATACGCCGCGCCAGCAGTCCGGCGATCTGCTTGAATACCACCGTGTGCCGGTCGCTGCGCACGGTCACGATATTCTGCTCATTCGAGCTTGCGCAATCGGCGCCCATCGCATTTAAAAATTTGCCTTCTTTATACCTTACATCGCTGATTTGGCCGGCAATCGGAGAGCGGTTCACGTGTACATCAAAAACGCTCAGAAAAATGCTGATGCGCAGACTTGCCTCGCCATCCACCAAGATCTCCGAAACATCAGTCACCTTTCCATCCGCCGGAGAAACGATCACTCCGGCAGTCTGCGGCACAGCTCGTTCGGGATCCCGAAAAAACCACAGAAAAAATGCCGCCAGCAACCACAGCGGTAATGACCAGGCTGGCCGGCTCAGCCAGCCAAGCACCAGGGCAGCTGCGATGAAGCCTGAACCGTAGTAGTAGCCATCACGGACCATGGGAAGTGATTCAATTATAGTTCAGCTGGTGTTTATGTCCTGCCTGGTTCTTCTGCGTAAACGCAAATAAAAAAGGCGCTTAGCGCGCCTTCTTTGGCAGAAACACGAATGCGGTAATTAGGCTTGCGAAACCCGTCGCCGACAGTCCTTAAGCGACCTGATTCTGTACTGTCTGTACCCGATATTGCCGCTCAAGCGACTCCATCTGGTCCTTGAGGCGTAGTTTCAATTTCTTAAGACGGACTTCTTCCATCTTTTCGTCTTCTGTGAGATATCGTTTTTGAGTGAGTGATTCAAGACGGTTTGCGTATTGCGAGTGCTCCGTGGCCAGCTTGCGGAATTGCTCATCGCTGGCCAGGAGATGGTCTTTTGGAGTAAGCATCCAGTCAGACCCTCCTCATTTGTTTTCTCGGTTACGTTACCACAGGGTCTGCACTGCATCAATTCGAAATTTGTACCGACTTCAGGATTCCCTTATGCACTGTAGACGGTGCAAGTGATAGCAAATCAGGCACATAGAGAACGGCATCTGTGCTGCCGTAGCAGTCCATCAGAGGCAGCCCTGAATGGGGATCTGCCGATCAGCTCATTCATATCTTCCGCCTTCTCCTGGCCAGGGCGATTGCTGCCATTCCGGAACCCACCAGTAGCACTGGGGTAGGCTCGGGAACTACGGATGCTTTTCCGGTGAAGGTCGCGTTTACTCCTTCGATGAGACCGCTTTCCAGCATCGTGAAATTGCCCGTCCCATTGCCGCTGATGTTAAGGAATTTCCCCGAATAGCCGGCCATCTCCGGCAACCCTTTCGCAAACAACGCGAATTAGAATGCGGATTACATCAATCACGCACATCAAGTCAGATCGCACACATACAGAACCGCATCGGTGCTCCCGTAGTAGCCCGGCCGGCGCCCGTTAACTCGGAACTCGGCACATTCATATAAGCCCCTGGCCGCGCTATTGTCCTCGCGCACTTGCAGAAAAACTCTTGTGCCGCCTTCGTGTTTGGCGTGATCGAGAAAGCTCTGAACCAGCCGCCGCCCTGTGCCCTTTCTGCGTGCGGAACTTTCTATAACAATATTTTCAAGTTCCCATTCCGCGCCGATCCCTGCTCCCGCCACGAAACCACACACCTTGTCACCCATCTCCGCAACCAAAACGACGCCGCTTTTCTCATTGAGCATTCGTTCATATTCTCGAGCGGTCCATTGCGCCGCGCTCTCAGCCTGCTGTTGCAGGCTCATGATTTTGGGGATGTCAGAAACAAGCGCCAGACGAAGGGTCACCAGGGCGGCTCTCTCAATTCGGTTGTGCTTTCGAAGAAAAAATCTCAGCATCGGAGCGCCTCAGATAGTTCGCATCCAGAATCTCCGGCAAGACTGTCTCTCCCATCGCAATTTTCATCCAGGCCTGGCGCACGATCGTATCGGCTCGCGGACGATCGGCCACCACCACCCGGGACTGAACCGTTCGCGCCAACTCTGCCACTCGCGGGTCTGAAGTAATGACTGGGGTGTTCTGGGCCCGCACGACAAATTCTTCATCCGATAAAAGTTGTTCCGAAGTCAACGTTGGACTGTTTTCGATGCTGTATTCACCCACAAACATCTGACTCCGTCCCGCGTCGAGTGCCGCCAGCACCGAGCCGGCCAGATGACCAGTCGAGGCCAGGGCTTCCAGCACCGACACTGCTGCGATCGGCACCCGCAGCACGTCAGCCAGCGCTTTCACGGCTGCCAACCCCACTCGCAGACCGGTGAACGAGCCAGGTCCGGAAGCAACCGCAAATGCATCAATGTTTTTCGGCTGCAGGGCGTGTCCGCTGAGCAGGGCGGCTATCCGCGGCACCAACTGTGCTGAGAAAGCGCCTCCCGTAAGTTCGACAATCTCGATGATCTCGCACAGATCCGTACTGCATCGCGCTAATGCGACCGAGCCTTGCTTTCCCGATGTGTCAATTCCAAGAATCAGCATGGATCGTCAGCTATGCGAATTCTCCACCAGCTCCAGCAGCACCCCGCCCGCGCTCGATGGGTGCACAAAGATGTAGTGGTGCCCACCGGCGCCAATCTTGATCTGGTCCGATACCAGGCGAATGCCCTTCGCCTTCAGCTTCTCGATCGCAGCTGCCAGATCGGGAACACGTAGTGAAACGTGGTGCAGGCCTTCACCTCTTTTGTTCAAAAACTTCGCGATCGGCGAACTTTCCGAAGTAGGCTCCAGCAATTCAAAGCGGCTTTCTCCCACCTCGACCATCAGCAGCCGCACCTGTTCGCCCGCAACTTCTTCTTCCTGCGAGATCGTAAGCCCAAGCGTCTCATATATCGTTTTCGCGGCAGCCAGCGATTTCACGGCGATACCAAGGTGATCGATGGCAAATTCCGAGTCGCTCAATCAGTTTCTCCAAAACACAATTCTATTAGCGCTGCGTCCCGGCAACTTCCGCCAGAATCTCTTCGACCAGTGAATATGGATCGCGTTTATGGTCAGAAATTTGCGCCGCAAAGCGCGCGAGACTCTCGCGGCCAACTTTTGCGCTCACCCGCTCCAGCAGTGATTCACGCAGCATCTCAATCAGCCGCTCCTGCCAGTTCTGCAGCTTTTTCTTTCGCAACAGATCGTTTTCGCGCAGGTAATCCTCATACTGCTTGATCGCCTCCGCCAGCTCCTCAATTCCCTGCCCTTCGCTTGCGACCGTCTTCACTATCGGAGGTGTCCAATGATCAGAACGGATCGCGAGTGATTGCAATGCCCTGATTTCACGCTCTACTCGCTCGGCGCCCTCGCGATCGCTCTTATTGATCACGAACACATCCGCAATCTCCATAATCCCCGCTTTGATGGTCTGAACATCGTCACCCATGCCGGGAACAAGAATCACCACGGTGATGTCGGCCAGTCGAACTACATCAATTTCATCCTGCCCAACCCCCACCGTTTCGATCAATACCAGATCGCGGCCTGCCGCATCGAGTACGCTGGCGGCATCCGCAGTGGCCCTCGCCAGCCCGCCTAAAGAACCTCGTGTTGCCATGCTGCGGATAAAAATTCCATGATCGGAAAAATGCCGCTGCATGCGAATCCGGTCGCCCAGAATCGCACCGCCGGTGTACGGACTGGTTGGGTCAACCGCAATTATGCCTACCGACTTTTGCTGTTTGCGAAAATGTACTGCGAGCTGATCAACCAGCGTACTTTTGCCGGCGCCCGGTGAACCGGTCAGCCCAATCACGCGCGCGCGTCCGGTTGCCGGAAAAAGCTGCTTCAATAATTCAGACCAGCCCGGGCCGCGATTCTCTACCAGGCTGATGGCTTTTGCGAGTGCGCGTACGTCTCCCGCTGCGACCTGGAAAGTCCAAACCGGGTTTCGATGAACTTCAGTATCGCGGTGTAGTCCGCCACCGTATGCGAGACGAAATGCTTCTTCGTGAATGGCGAGACTACTATCAACGGCACGCGGAACCCGGTGTGATTGAAATCGCAATTCGAGCCCTGTCCGTTCGCGCAGATGTCATCCGCCCCAAGGTCGCCCGGCGGTACGTCATCCGGCGAAACCGCGGGCTGGGGCGGAACGTGATCGAAGAAGTTTCCGCCTTCGTCGAAAGTAAGAATAAAGACTGAATCCTTCCACGAGGAGCTGCTCATGAGCGCGTTGATAACGCTTGCAACGTGTGCCGCGCCCGGCTGGATATTCTTGTCCGGGTGTTCGTCCAGCCCCGACTTGTATCCTCCCTCAATGAACGCCACCGATGGCAATGTGCCATTCTTCAGATCTTCAAAGTACGCGTCTAACGGCTCGATCTTGTCGTTGTGTTGCGACCCGAATGGCTGGAATTCTCCGATAAAAGCGGTGTTTGGGTCACTCAGGTAAATCTTCCAGGAAATGCCCGCGTTCTCCAGCAGTTCGAATATGGTGGTGTTCGGCAGGCTTTCTCCCAGCTTCAGCGGATTCGCGTGACCGGCAGAAGTTGCGGCGAACAGATACAGCCGGTTGGGCTGGGTGCGGCTCATTAATGGCGAGAACCAGCGATCCGAAGTCGCAAAGTTTGACGCCATGAAGTAGTAATAATTCAATTCATCGCCCGTGTAGTAACCCATGGTGCGAAAGCCGTTGACATCGGAAAATCCACCTGGCTTGTCGCTCGGCTGCGCGGCTTGCGCGAAATGGGCGGCAGTCTGCACAAAGCCGTCCAGAGTTGCGGTCGCCGAAGTCGGGTCTTGGCGGTTCCACGAAACGTGGCTCTCATTCCATCCCGGACTCATGTTCTGCATGCAAACCGTGCGCAGATGAAATGACTGAATAGTGCCGGTCCCGTCCGCCGTAGGATTCGATGCATCCGCCGGCAGGCCGTCAAACTGCACCGCCGGGTATCCATTGGCTTGCCAGTAATCGGCGAGCTTGCCGAAATAGTGGTCGAAGCCTCGGTTTTCCTGGACCATGAAAACGATATGGTTTATAGACTGATTCAATTGCGGATCAGGCGCCGGTGGGCCGCTGGGCCCCGATCCGCTTACTCCTCCGCAGCCAATAGTCAAAGCCGTGAGTATGGTTACTAATGCGCTTGCCAGGAATGTATTCCGGGCGTACTTCCCAGTCGATTCTGACATTAAGGGCTCCATCTGTGATTCGGGTTTCGATGTAGCTGCCTTTTCGTGAGTTGGCCCGCCATCCGCCTTTTGGCGTATTCTGGCGTACTCCCGAGCTGCGGAATTTTCGCTCTCGGGTTGGTGTGAGATAATTTTCTCGACCCTTATGGCAGACCATCAGGTTTTTTGCGTGAAGCTGAAGAAAAATCTCCCCGGACTCGAGGAACCACCCTTCGATAACGATCTGGGGCGAAGGATTTACGAAAACGTCTCGCAGGAAGCATGGAACTCATGGGTTGAGTTCTGCAAAATGCTGCTCAACGAGTACCGGTTGAACCCGGCGCGGCGGGAAGATCAGGAAGTCATTGTGAAGCAGATGGAGCAATATTTCTTTGGCGAAGGCGCCGCGCCCCCCGCGCAGTACGTCCCGCCTGCCGAGAAAAAGGCCTGATTCCAGGAGTGCCTATCCAGGGTACTCTGCCCTGCGATTGGTGCAGATTTCATCAAGCCTTAACAATCATGTTGTAAAAAAAGCTTTGATGAGTTCGGTCACCTGCGACACGCTCATCCTGTCCGATCTGCATCTGGGATCGGAACTCAGCCGCGCTCACGACGCGCGCGCCATGCTTACGCAAAATTCATTTCGCCGCCTCATTCTTCTGGGTGACATTTTCTCTGACCTCAACTTCGGTCGCCTGACTAAAGATCACTGGAAATTCCTCGGCCTCATCCGCAAGTTATCCAACCCTAGGCGCAAAATTGAAGTGGTCTGGGTGGAAGGCAATCACGATCGTGGCCTGACCGCCGTCATGTCGCACTTGGTGGGCGTCAGGGTGTATCAGGAATATGCCTGGCAATATGACGGCAAGCGCCATCTGGCTATCCACGGACATCAGTTTGATCGCTTCGTCTCCAAAAACCTTGTGCTTAGCGGCATGGGAACGCTATTGCATCTCTATCTGCAGAAGCTGGACTTCAAAGGTAAGTATTTTTCGCGACTGGCGGACCGCCTCAACACGCGCTGGCTTCGCCTCTCTCACAAAGTCGCGTCCGGTGCCATTCTGCATGCTCGTTTCAAGCAGGCGGACCGGGTGTTCTGCGGCCATACCCATCTGGCCATGCAAAGCACGCGTGACGGCGTGGAATACTACAACTCCGGGTCGTGGACCGATAAGAGTGCCACTTATGTGACAGTGAGCGAGGAGGGAGTCCGCATTCATGAATTTGGACAACGGCCTGACCATCGTGATTCCGGCGAAGAACGAGGCGCTGCTGATACCCAGGCTGCTGGAAGCGCTCTCTCAGCAGGACTACCCGCAAATCGGGAATACGCGAGTGCTGGTCGCTGATTCCGGCTCAACCGATGGCACAGCAGAGGTAGTCAATAGTTTTCGCGACCGGCTGCAGGTCGAAGTGATTCCGGGGGGAATTCCGTCCGAGGGACGTAACGCCGGTGCGGCTCGCGCCACCACTAAATACGTGCTGTTCATTGATGCCGACGTGCAGCCGGCTGACAAATCACTGATTCGGCGAGCGCTAGAAACCGCCCAACAGAAAAATCTGCAATGCGTGACCACGAACATCATTTGCTGCAACGGCAGCTGGCTCGATAAAGCTTTCTACATCGGCAACAACTTCTTCCAGTATCTGTCTTGCCTGCACAAGCCCTTCAGCACCGGTATGTTCATGCTCTTCGAGAAGTCGCGCTTCGATGCTCTCGGCGGCTTCAATCCGAAAATTCTTTTCGCCGAGGATTATTACTTGAGCAAGCAGTTAAAGCGCGGCAGGTTTGCGATTGTTCCGGGCGGCGTCTTCACCACCAATCGCCGCTTCCAGAAAATGGGTCACGCACGAGTGGCCAGATTATTTTTCTGGACTGCTTTCAATTTCTGGAACCCGCGATTCTTCCTGCGCGACCACAAATACTGGGCCCAATAAACTTAGTGCAGTCTACTGTGCCCAATAAGCTGGGTGGCCCACTCAAGCCCGATTCTGGCTTGAGTGGGGCAGTTCTTTGCGCATACCTCAAGCCGCTCGATAGCCGCTCTCGATCCCGTCCGACCCGTGCTGTTTCACCATCTTGTTGTAGTTCCCCATGATCAGAAACGGCGCTGCCCACTGTCCGACAAACAACGCCCAGTCGTCCCGGTCAGCAAGCTTCAGAATGAAGCTCGCGGCCATTGACCCGATCGCAAGTCCTAGAAAAACACTCGAAGGCGCTTGCGATGTGACCCGCTCGATTGCGCCTGTAACTTGATCTTCCTGCGCCTGTCCACGCTCTACTCTGGTTTCCATGAATGCTGATCTCCTTCGGTACTGTTAGTGATTTGGTTAGTCAATTTGGAGCCTTTCTGATGCGCAACTGAACCAATGCGCTGGCCTGTGCGCCGCAAAATCGAGAGCTGGAGAGTAATGACCGAGTAATAACGGAGCGACGGCTGAACGAGTGGCCCATTCACGCCTTTTGGCTTGAGTGGGGCAGTCTACTGAACGGGTGGCCCATTCAAACCCGATTTTGGCTTGAGTGGAGCATTTCGACGGCTCCAGCCGTGCCGCAGTCTATCCCCAAAAAAGCCGCGTCATTCCGAGCGGCTTCGCTCGCGAGCAATCTGCTTCAAAGCTGCGCCCTTCGTCCGATCTTCGCATGAGCGCAATCTTCTCGAACATCCGGACGGAGTGCCACTTACCCCGGCTTCCGTCTCCCCGCCCTCGTCAGAATCTTCCTTACCTTCTTTGGTGAAATCGACAGCCGCTCCGCCACGCGCGAAATTTTTCGGTCTTCTCGTTCCCACACCTTGGGAACAATCAACTGCGCAAACTCATCCGGTTATCCCCAGCCATACGTGCGCCTGCGCCAGCAGCCGCCGGTCCTGCGTGCGCTTGGCCAGTTCTACCGCCTGGTAGGCGCAATCCTGTGCCAGTTGCGCATGATGGCTGGGATCGGATGCATCTTCAATTTCTTCCTCCAGCCGCGCATTTTCGATCATGCAGTGCAGCAGCCGCGCGCGCGCCATCAGGATGTTGTCCTGCTTCTGCTCTCCAATCTGAAACGCCGCGGCAGTCTCAGCCTCCGCCTGTTCGAGTTCGCCCTGATCAAGGCACAGGTACGCGCGATTCAGGTGAACATTTCCCGTTCCGTGATGATGCGGATGTCGTGCATAAATCTCCGCCGCTTCATCCAGCGCCGCAAACGCCTCCTGCCGCAATTCCGTGAAGCGTAACCAGTACTGTGCCCTCGCCATCGGGTTGTCGTTATCAGACTGCTGGCGCTGCCGCGATACGTCGGAATCAATCTTGCGCGCCAGTTGCCGGATGATCAGGCGCTTCACGTATGCCAGGTTGGCAAGCGATCGGGCGACGTTGCGATGCTGCGGGTCCCGCTTCTTGTACTCGCCGATTGCCGCCTCGAATTGTTCAATCGCGTGCTGATAGCGGCCCTGCCGCCGCGCGATCCGTCCGTACGCGGAATGAATGTTTCCCAAAGTCAGATAATCGTCCGTCTCTCGCAGCACCGCATGCGCCTCGCGCAGCGCCTGCTCCGCTGCCTTGGCATCCTCCTTCTGAAAATAAAGCCAGCTTTCTAACACCTGCATCACCGCTGCCATGGGCGCGTGGCCCAACTCTAGGGCAATATTCTTTCCTTCCACCGTGTACGCCAGCGCCTGTTCGTATTCGCCGCGCATGCGCAGGCAGCGCCCCTTCCAGAAGTTCGCCACCGAAAGCAGTTCGCGATCGGAGATTTCGCTGGCCATCGAACGCACAAAATCAAAGTGATGGATCGCTTCCTGCGTGGCCTCCTCAAACATGGCCACCATGCCCTCCGCCATTCGCAGATACACGTATTCCCGCATCGAGATCTGCTCGCGAATAGCTTTTGGGAAACCTGTCAGGATGTCTTTAACTGTCGCCGGCGCGTCAAATCCGATATCCACCCACTGCGCCAGATAGCCGATGAAAATCGCAGCATTCTTTTGTGTGGAATCAAATGAGGAGAGTTGAGCCGATTGCGTTTCCAATAGCTTCAGCCCTTGCTCAACCTGCCGGGCGACAAGGTTCTGCTTCAGTTCAGCAAGCAGTGCGTCCGGGAACCCGGATGAGTCGTGCGCAGCCGTATGGATCTCTCCTAGTCGAGATAATCATATGCGACCGAAGTCATGAATTCTGGAAAATCCGGCGCTGTCGCCACCTGCTCGAACACTTTGGCCGCGGTCGCCATTTTTCCGCCGGAATGCTTTGCGCTCTCCTGTTGCACTGCCTCGCGAATCAGTTCCGATATATCGGCGCTGGCATTTTTCACCCTCGCCCCGTGCGCCAGCCATTGCCATAGCTGCGCCCGGCAGATTTCCGCGGTCGCCGCATCTTCCATCAGGTTGTTGATCGGAACACACCCCTGGCCGCGCAGCCACGATTCCAGGTACTGCAGACCGACTTCAACATTGCGCCGCAAGCCTTCTAAAGTGACGTCGCCCTCCGGCACCGCCAGCAGGTCTTCCGCTGTTACCCGCACATCAGTGCGTTTGTTCGAAATTTGATTTGCGCCCTTCATGCCGGCGTCGAAGATTTCTTTTGCGATCGGAACGAGCCCCGGATGTGCTACCCACGTACCATCGTGCCCGGCCCGCACCTCGCGCAACTTGTCCTGCCGAACCTTCTCGAGCGCCTGCTCGTTCGCCGCCCGATCATTCTTGATTGGAATCTGCGCGGCCATTCCACCCATGGCGTGAATCCCTCGCCGATGGCAGGTCTGTATGAGCAGCTCAACATAGGATTTCAGGAAATGCCGCTCCATCGTGACCGTGCCACGGTCAGGCAACACCGAATCCGCGCGATGACGAAATTTCTTGATGAAACTGAAGATGTAATCCCAGCGTCCGCAGTTCAGGCCGGCCGAGTGCTCGCGCAGTTCGTAAAGAATTTCGTCCATTTCAAACGCCGCCAGGATTGTTTCGATCAGCACAGTCGCGCGAATCGTTCCGCGCGGAATGCCGAGTTCCTCCTGCGCCAGCAGGAACACGTCATTCCACAGCCGCGCTTCGAGATGGCTCTCCATCTTCGGCAAATAAAAATACGGCCCGGTTCCCTTCTCGATCAGGCGCGCCGCGTTGTGAAAAAAGAACAACCCGAAATCAAACAGCGAAGCAGAAATTGGCTTTCCATCCACTAAAAAATGCCGCTCATTCAAATGCCAGCCTCGCGGACGCACCATGAGCACCGCTGGTTTGGGATTTACCTCGTAACGCTTCCCTTCCGGGCTGGTGAATTCAATCGTCCCATTGACTGCGTCGCGAAGATTCAACTGACCTTCCACGTTGTTTTGCCAGGTAGGCGAATTCGAATCCTCAAAATCTGCCATGAAGACATTCGCGCCGGAGTTCAATGCGTTGATAATCATCTTCCGATCCACCGGCCCGGTGATCTCAACCCGGCGATCAAGCAGGTCCAATGGAATCGAAGCGACACTCCAATTTTCTTCGCGGACATGCGCCGTCTCCGGCAAAAAATCCGGCATCGCTCCAAGCATGATCTGCTGTTGCCGCTCACGCCGCCTCGCCAGCAGTTCCTGTCGCCGCGACTCGAACTCGCGCGCTAACAAAGTGATAAAACGTTCTGCCTGTTCGGTCAGAATCTGTACTTCAGCCTGCGTTGAAATTGCTACGTCCATAGTTATCTCCCAACTTCTACAACTCACGTAGGGACTGCCGCCCTGAGGTGGTCTGGTCGCGCGCAGCGCGACCAGACACACACCTGCCGTTTGCAGGCTGACCTAAGATGCTACCCGCCCTTGTCCCCTTTGTCCGGCTACTAGGTCAAATCGGACGAGTCGTCCGATTTGACCTTTCCAGTTTGCGGGGGCTGGTCAGCCCGTCATCTACTGTCACTGACTTTGAAACGGGGGTGTGCGGTGAGAGATCTGAACCAGCACTGGCAGTCTGATCCGAGATGGGAAAACATCGAACGACCTTACAACGCCGAAGACGTGCTCAAACTGCGCGGCTCGCTGCGCATCGAGCACACGCTTGCCAGGCACGGAGCCGACCGGCTGTGGGACCTTCTGCATCGCGAGAAATATGTTCCGGCCTTAGGTGCCATGACCGGAAACCAGGCGGTGCAGCAGGTCAAGGCAGGCCTGAAGGCGATTTATGTCAGCGGATGGCAGGTGGCCGCGGATGCCAACGATGCTGGTCAGACATATCCGGATCAGAGTTTGTACCCAGCGGATAGCGTGCCGAATCTGGTGAAGCGGATCAATCAGGCGCTGATTCGCGCTGACCAGATCCATCATGCGGAAGGAAAAAACGGAATCCACTGGTTCGCCCCGATGGTGGCTGACGCCGAGGCTGGCTTTGGCGGCAACCTAAACGCTTTCGAATTAATGAAGGCGATGATCGAAGCGGGCGCGGCCTGCGTGCGCTTTGAGGATCAGCTTTCGTCTGCAAAAAAATGCGGACACCTGGGCGGGAAAGTTCTGGTCCCGACCAGTGAAGCCATTCAGAAATTAGTAGCGGCGCGCCTGGCGGCCGACGTGATGGGCGTTCCTACGCTGATCATGGCGCGCACTGACGCTGACAGCGCGCAGTTGATCACCAGCGACATCGATGCTCGCGATCGTGCGTTTCTCACCGGGAACAGAACAGAAGAAGGCTTCTATTGCGTGCGCGGAGGAATCGAGGCGGCGATTTCGCGGGCGATTTCATATGCACCATACGCTGATCTGCTGTGGTGTGAGACTTCACATCCGGACCTCGAAGAGGCGCGCTGGTTTGCAGATGCCGTACACGCGGAATTTCCCGGAAAGCTTCTGGCGTACAACTGCTCTCCGTCTTTCAACTGGAAGCGCAAGCTGGATGACGCCACCATAGCTCGCTTTCAGCAGGAACTTGCAGCTATGGGATACAAGTTCCAGTTCATCACGCTGGCGGGATTCCATGCATTGAATCTCAGCATGTTCGAACTGGCGCGCGAGTATAAGAACGGCGGCATGTCTGCCTACGCGCAGCTGCAGGAAAGCGAGTTTGGTTGCGAGCAGAATCATGGCTATGAAGGCGTGAAGCATCAGCGTTTCGTGGGAACGGGGTATTTCGATCTGGTAACACAGACAATCGCGAGTGGAAAATCGTCGGTGTCAGCGCTTAGCGGATCCACCGAGGCACAGCAGTTCGCGTGCGCAGAATCGCAAAACGCTGTTCCTGGTGATATTCAAAGCGCGCTTGAGAAGACGCCGCAGCTTTCAGCTTCAGAGTTGACATCACCTGAAGAGCTACTGCCGTCAGGAGATTAGGACAGACTGGTTCACCGTTTCTTACGTTGAGAGCCTTTAATTGTTTGCCGGGTGCCCCAGGTCTCGCCGATTTTGCGAGACCTGGGAAGGTTATGCGGGAAGCTGCTTCAGCGCCAGAGTTTCGGGAAGAAACCAACTTACATGGTCACTTCCCAGGTCTCGCAAAGACGGCATGACCTGGGGCACCCCACAGCCCTGGGGCACCCCACAGCCCTGGGGCACCCGACGGCGAGACCTGGGGCACCCGGCCGCGAGACCTGGGGCACCCGGCGCACCATCAAAGCAGTTTGCCTTTGGCGAGTTCTTTCACCAGACCCAGGTCGGCCTCGAGAAAATCGTATGCGGGCAATTCGGCGGGTTTGGCCCATTTCATATCTTTGAATATACGGTTTTCAAGTTTTCCTCGATATTCGCGGACAGCATAGAAGCGCAGCTCTACCGCACCGCCATTTTTATAGTTGTGGCGGATACGTGCGACTTCGTCGCCGATATCGGCGTCGATACCGAGTTCTTCTTCCAACTCCCGGCGTAGAGCGTCACGCGGCTGCTCGCCGTCTTCGATTTTGCCGCCGGGAAACTCCCATTTGAGCGGCATGGTCTGATGGCGGGTACGCTGGCAGACCAGAACTTTATCGCTTTTCACGATCAAGGCTGCAACGACCTGCTTCATGTGGGAAGGTGCGCCGAGGACAGCGCCAATCTGCCTTTCCGTATCATTCCGGAACCAGGCCCTGGTCTTTATTTCTTTTTCATTTCTGCTTCGAGACGTTTACCTACGAGGGCTGCGCAATGCTCCACCAGGTCCCGATCGTCCTGCCCGAATGCCGCAGGGAAGTGGCTGTCTATGTCGAGCTCGCCGACCACTCTGCCGCTCGCAAATAAGGGGACGACGATTTCTGACTTGGTTTCCAGCGAACACGCGAGGTAGCGAGGGTCTTTGCTGACGTCGTCGACCACGACAGTCTTGCCGGTGGAGGCGGCGGCTCCGCAAATACCCTGATTCAAGGGGATGCGAGTGTGCGGAGTCATTGCGCCTTCAAAAGGACCGAGAACCAGAACGGGGGAAGACGAATCGAGCATGTAAAACCCAACCCAGTTGTACTTCAACATGCGGCTTTGCAGGATGCGCACGATCCCGCGCATGAGCTGGTCGCTATTGAGAGCGGACAGCCCGAGTTCGTCCAGTTGCTTCAATACTTCGGAGATGCGGGTTTGGGCGGGCAAGAATGTTCCTCGATCATGGGGGTACTCAGCTTATCGTAAATGCAACGCACTCCCTGCTGCTGTGGAAAAATTTCGGGGTGAATGATGGCGGCAAGCGCGCGCAAGCCTCGAATCAAGGTGGGCGCGGGGGTATTGAGATATTCGTCAGGAATGCAGAAGACGCGGCCGGATCGGGCTGCGCTTAGATGCTGCCAATTCCGCGAGCTGATGATTTTGTCGAGCGGCACACGATTCCCGGCGCCACACCAGGCGGCGATCAGAACCTCGGGATCCAGCGCTGCGATCTCTTCGGGCTGATAACGAGCTGCAGGGCGGCCGAGGAATTCTCCGCCGGCAAGTTCGACCAGTTCCGCAACCCAGGGCTGGGAAGCGAGAATGGGCTTGCCCCACTCTTCACAGAAAACACGCGGGCGCCGGCTGTTCGGAACTTTGGCGCTTACTTCCAAAATCTGCGACTGTATTTCCGAAACCAGAGCGGCTCCGGCTTCCGCAGCGTTCATGATTCCTGCGATGGCCGCGATATCGAGATAGATGTCATCCAGCGTTCGAGGGGCAAAGCCGAGAAAACGCGAGCCGGCTTTCAGAATCTCGGCCAGTGATTTCTCCTGGAACGGGACAGAGGCGATCACCAGGTCAGGACGCGCGGAAAGGATTTCACCGGCGTGCGCGTTCCAGGAGTCAGTGACAACCACCCGGCCGGAGCCAGCGGCATCAGGGCAAACATCTACGCAGTATTTAGTGCAGGCCACCACGCGATCGAGCTTTCCCAGGGCATGAAGAATAACGGTGGCACTGGGTTGCAGCGACACGATGCGTTTCAGCTCGGGGGCGGGAGACACCAGCCGATCATGACACAGTTGCACGCAAAAAATAAGGGCGCATCAAGAAGATGCGCCCCGGCGAAAAGAGAAGCACACTCACTTGTAAAAGAACGAAATTTTATCCTGGTAGATGGAATAGCCTTCCTGATACCGGTTGCCGTCCTGCTGATAATTGATGGTCATTCCATACCATGAGGTAGGAGTTGGCTTGTCGTAGCGGTTGGTGGAGGCGGTAAAACCATTCAAGGTGATGGATTTGAAATACAGCCTGTTGTCAGACGTGCGCTGCACGTGAATGGTCAGATGGTTCCAGGCATTATTTTTGGGATTGCATGGAATGCCGCTCTTCACCCAATGCATGTGAACGTTATCCCAGGTATCCCATTCATGGCCGCCGGCAATGCGGCACTCATGACCCCAGATGAAAGATTTGCCTCCGAAAAACTGATTGATGTCCCATTCGAGGGCCTGTGATTTCTCAATCGTGGAACTGAAAAACCAGACGTCGTAGACAAAGTCGTGATAGTTAGGAACCGATTTCTCGTCCGCCAGGCGGGTGGTGAATTTCTGGTTCCAAAGAGCGTCAGAAAACGGCGTCTTGCCGCCGATACTGAACTTCATCGAATTGCCTTCCACGGAAGGAGAAGAGATTCCCTGCTGGGTGGAATATGTAAGTCCAGGCCCGCTGGGGGTGCAGGAGCCGCAGATGTTGTAAGAAGGCGGCATGAGCGAGAAGTGGTTCCAGTGCGAGTCGCTTTCAAGATTGACAAACGACTTGCTGTCGCCCGTACCACCGACCACATGAGCGCTGCTGCCGACGTAGATGGTGATGGTTTTGTTTGCACTCCAGCCGCAGTTGTCCCATTGCTGGATGGTAACGTTGTAAGTGCCATTGCTTAGAGTCAGGTTGGTGTTGATCTTGCCGCCACTGACTTTGTAGGCCAGTTTGAAAGGCGCGGTGTAGATGCCCATCCCGCCGATGCCCTTCGAACAGGCGGGAGACGAGCCGCTCGCCACGAACTGAACGGAGTTTGCGACGGTGGAACCGTTGGTGGGTGCAGTGATAGTAATTCCGGCGAAGGCGTAGCTCGCCCACGTCGCAAAAAAAAGTGCGACAAACTTCTTCATTTTTTGGATCTCCAGCTGTTTTTTGAACTTAGTGGCTCAAAAGAATTTGAGCGGATTCTAAGTCTGGTTCTACTTACTCACAAGCGAAATGGGCCCGGTATTACAAAGTTTTTACTCAGAAGTACACGTTCCGCCGGAAAGCGCTGCAACCCGCATATTAACTGGGCGAGAATTAGGTTGTTTCACTTAGCTTAAAGATTTAGAAGCTAAGAGGTTTACCTTACGGCAGAGCTGCGGCAAGAAGTTCAGGCGGAATACAGCCGCAGGCCATCACGCGCCACCTGCAGCGGCAACACGCGCGCCCCGTTGTCGCCGATGGCGGCAGCCACGCGACTGGCGGCGCCTTTCTCGACCAGGAAAATCACACAGCCTCCACCGCCGGCGCCACACACTTTTGCGGCCTGGCCACCATTTTTCGCGGCTACTGCTATCAGTTTGTCGATCAACGGTGTGGTAATTCCGGGAGCATTGGTGCGTCGCAGCTTCCATTCGTTGCGCAGCAGGCGGGCCACTTCTCCCCAGTCGGCGTGCAGCAGCGCGCGGTGCATTTCACGCGCAATGGAAGCGATCTGCTCGAAGTTACGAAACACGCGTTTATCGCCATCAATGTGCGACTTGAAGACTTCCCAATTGTTGATGCCGGATTTGCGCGGCGCTCCCGTGTAGGCCAGCACAAAACGGGATTCGATCTCTTCCGGAATGATGGGCACGACTTCGCGATGAATGCCGTCGGCATCGAGATGAATGGCACTGACCCCGCCATACAGCGCGGGATAGTAATCCTGACATCCGGTGGGAACTTCGATAATCTGAGCTTCGACGTTCTGGGCGATCACGCGCATCTGCTCGAGGCTGAGGTTGCGGTCGGTGAAGCGGGCCAGAGCAGCGGTGCTGGCAATCATAAGAGCCGATGAACCGGAGATGCCGGCGCCGGCGGGAGATTCAGAATCGGTTTCGATCAGCAAGCCCGCTTTGGGCGCGAAAAACTGCAGCAGGCGCGCGGCCAGAGGAAGACGCAAAGCACGGGCACTGCGCAGGTGTTCGAAGCTTTCAAAGTCCTGTTCTTTTTTGGTGTCGAGTGAGCGGAGATGAATTCCCTTCCCTTTGAGCGGCGTAACACGGCAGGTGGTGAGAATGTTAACGGCGAAGTTGAGGGTCAGCGCACCGGAGTGGAAGAGGTAGAGCGGCCAAAGGTCGATGGTTCCTCCGGCAAGGTCGGCGCGGCAGGGAGCCTGAGCAACGATGGTTTCACCGCTGGCAACAAACCCGGTTTTTCGCATGCGATGTTTTACCACGCAGTGCTGCCGGGCGGAAGCAGGTTTGTCTCAGGAGGATGAAGCCAACTGGCGAGCTGACTGGAGAACTTCGTCAACCACGCAGTCCACATCCGCCGGCCTGGTGCGGTGATTCACCAGGCAGGCACGCAGGCAAAATTGGCCATGCAAGGTCGCGTTTGATAAATAGATCCGGCCGCGGCCATTGATGGTTTTGAGAAGAGATTCGTTGGTGGCGTCGAGTTTGGATTCGGGCGCGGGGCGATAGCGGAAGCAGACCGCACTGAGGCTGACCGGGGCCATGAGTTCGAGGTCGGGACAACTGGAGATGCTGGAGGCCAGCCGGCGTGCGAGCCGGAGGTCTTTTTCAATTGCCGAGCGGAACGCAGCGAGACCGTGATAGCGCAACGAGAACCAGAGCCGGAGGGCGCGGAATCTGCGTGACAGCTCCATGGATTCGTCGAAGAAGGCAAAGCTCTCAATCGGATCATCGCTGAGTGACTTGGCGTAGTCGCCGGTATGCGAGAAGGCGGCACGGACCGGGTCGCGATTGCGATACAGCAGGCAGCCGCAATCGAGCGATTGATAGAGCCACTTGTGGGGATCAAGCGAAATTGAATCGGCGCGCTCCATGCCGCGAAACCTTGCTGGTTCGGCGATGGCGGCAAGCGCTCCGTAGGCGCCATCCACGTGCATCCAGAGATCAAAGCGTTGCGCGATGTCAGCGATGTCGGTCAGAGGATCGATCGCCCCGGTGTTCACGGTACCGGCGCTGGCGACGACGGCTAGCGGGAGATTGCCGGATGCAAGGTCCTGTTTGATTGCCGATTCCAATCCATCCGGAAGCATTCTGAAATCCTGGTCCGTCGCGATCAGCCGAAGATTATTTCGACCAATTCCCAGCAGAGCCAGAGCCTTCGGAATTGACATATGAACTTCGGCTGAAGCGTAAACCACCGGCTGGGCGGCGTTGCGCAGACCAGATGCGTTGGCGGCAAGTTTCCTCTCGCGCGCCATGGCCAGGCCCATTAAATTGGCGGACGATCCGCCGCCGGTGAGGCTGCCCTGAAAACCTGGACAGGAAATTGCCTGGGCCAACCAGCCAACCACAGTTTTTTCGATGATGACGGCCGCCGGAGATGACCGCCATGCGGTTACATTCTGATTGAGAACGCTGGCCAGAAGATCGGATGCAGCGCCTGCGGGTTCGGCCGAGCCCAGGACGTAGCCCCAGAAGCGTGCGTTTTGCGCACGCGTGTGCTCGATTATCTGTGTCAGCGCGGCCAGAGCTTGAGTGCCTTCGGGCTGTTCCGGCCATGGACTTGAAAACAGATCGAGGCTTTGCTTTCCGGTTGTGGGAGGCGCGATTGGACGCGAGTCGAGGGCCTGCAGATACTGAGTTGCAATTTCGGTAATCTCATTCGCCAGGGTGCGGAATTGCGCGGGCGAAACTTCCAGTGGGTGCATGGCCTGGATTTTATCTGAGGCGGGTTATTTGAAAATTATCCACAGCTTGTTGGTTTGACAATGCATAGTCAATACGGGCAAACTCGCTGACAACGCAGGTTCCAGCCATTGAGCAACGACTCAAAGTTCAAATAACAAATAATAGAGTCGTCAGATGGCCTATTCGTCCTTCCCCAATCCGCTGCTTCCATCGAACGCCGGCCCCATTCTGCTGGCGGTTCAACGGCCGATAGATCTGATTGTTCCGCCCGACGCGGAGACGCTGGTGTCGCGGCTGCGCGAAGCGGTAGGCTCGGGGGCCTACGATCTGGAAAACATCGCGGGCGCGCTGGCGGAGGCCGCCCACACCATCACCAACGCCGGTGGGGCAGCGGTCGCACTGCGGCGCGGCAAAACTGTTATCTGCGTCGGCCGCAGCGGCGAGAGTGCGCCGCCGCTGGGAACTCCGCTGAGCGCCGAGTCGGGAATTTCGGGAGAGTGCCTGCGCGGAAGCGTGATCATCCGCTGCGACGATAC